>VGHX01000067.1 GCA_016868055.1 Betaproteobacteria bacterium | reverse complement strand
CGTTGGCTATCTGTCGTTATCTGGAAGCACTGCACCCTCATCCACCTCTCATGGGTCGTACGCCGCGTGACATTGCCGAGGTTGAGATGTGGACGCTACGTATGGATCATCAGCTATCGCAAATGATCGCGCTAGCCTTCGTGCATAGCAGCGATTTCTATCGAGGGCGCGTTGAGCAAGTGACAGAGGTGGCTAGCTGGTCACGCGACCGCGCGCTGAAAACAATGAGCTGGCTGGATAGTGAGTTGTCCGGACGTCGCCATGTCGCGGGTGAAGACTACACAATCGCTGACATCGTTGCGCAGTGTGCCTTTGTTCTCGGCAAAGCAGTTGGCTTGCGTATTCCCGCTGAGATGAGTCATCTATCTCGCTGGTTTGCCGAGGTAACAGCTCGTCCGACGGCCAGAGCCTAAATGTCTGTTTGAAAATTGTCGCGCAGCAGATTTTCAAACAGCCACTCAGCTCGACAAACAGGAGTAAAGCATGTCAAGCCAACGAGTGTGCTGCGTGATTGGTGCCGGTGATGCGACCGGATCGGCGATTGCTCGGCGGTTTGCGAAAGAGGGATTCACTGTTTGCGTGGCTCGACGAAACGAAGATGCCTTGGGGCCGCTCGTTCAGCAGATTCATGCTGAGGGTGGGGGCGCGATTGCATTTGGCCTGGATGCTCGGCGCGAAGATCAGGTCACCTGTTTCTTTGATCGAGTCGAACAAGAGGTGGGCCCGACTGAGGTGGTTGTGTTTAACGTGGGTGGTAATGTGCGTTTCCCAATTTTGGAAACCACCTCGCAGAAGTATTTCAAGGTGTGGGAAATGTGCGCGATGGCCGGCTTCCTGGTGGGGCGTGAGGCAACGCGCGTGATGCTGATGCGGGGTCGTGGCACAGTATTATTCACGGGTGCAACGGCTAGCGTGCGAGGTGCTGCAGGTTTTGCAGCGTTTGCAGGTGGCAAGGCGGCGCTGCGGGCACTGGCGCAATCGATGGCGCGCGAGCTGGGTCCTAAGGGGATTCATGTCGCTCATGTCATAATCGACGGGCTGATTGACACCGCCTTCGCGCGAGAGCATTTCGCACAGCGCGTTGCCGAAGTCGGGCAGGATGGCATCTTGAATCCTGATCACATCGCCGAAGCGTACTGGTGGTTACATCAGCAGCCGCGCGATGCGTGGACCTTTGAATTGGATTTGCGGCCGTCGGTGGAACAGTGGTAGCCATGAAGTCGAAGCATGCTGTCGTTGGTTTTACCCGGATGATAGGTAGGCATGTCCTTAATCTGGCGCTTTAGCAATGACAAGGTATCATCTTCGGAAGGTGCACTTTCGGCTCACGGCATTGGTAACCAAGGATTTTTATGACACCCTCAACCGGTCTGCAATTACGATCCACTATAAGCTCTCAAGGAGAACTGGTACTAACGCTGGTCGATGAGCCAGTGATTGCCCCCGGGCCTGATGAGGTGCTGATCCGCGTTGAGGCGACGCCTATTAATCCTTCAGATCAAGGGATGTTATTTGGCGCTGCCGACCTCAGCACGCTAAGCACAAGCGGCACTGCAGCACACCCCACTACCCGCGCGAATGTACCCGAGCGGGCGATGAGAGCGATGGCGGGGCGTCTGGATCGCTCGATGGCATTGGGTCACGAAGGTGCCGGGGTAGTGATTGCGACCGGTGCCTCACCTGAGGCAAAAGCGCTTATGGGCAAAGTGGTTGCGGTTATGGGCGGCCCGATGTACTCGCAGTATCGTACCGTCAAGGCACCGCAGTGCTTGGTTCTGCCGCCCGGGATAACGCCCGCCGAGGGAGCATCCTGCTTCGTCAACCCGCTGACCGCCTTGGGCATGATTGAAACCATGCGTAGGGAAGGCCACACAGCACTCGTACACACTGCGGCGGCATCTAATTTGGGTCAAATGCTCAACCGCGTCTGCCTGAAAGACGGTATCGATCTTGTGAATATTGTGCGTAATGCAGATCAGGCGCAGTTGCTGCGCAATGCGGGAGCGAAGTTTGTCTGCAATAGCAGTGCTGATACTTTTGCTGACGACCTGACGGCGGCGTTGATTACTACCGGGGCTACCATCGCTTTCGATGCGATCGGTGGTGGCAAGCTCGCAAGCAAGATTCTCACTTGTATGGAGGCAGCGCTGAGCAATACTGCCTCGGAGTACAGCCGATACGGCACTACAGTGCACAAGCAGGTCTACATATACGGTGGTTTGGATACTGGGCCCACCGAAATCATTCGTAACGTGGGCATGTATTGGGGGGTAGGTGGCTGGCTGCTTTTTCCCTTTATTGAAAATATTGGCGCGCAGGCCACCGAATCATTGCGTCAGCGCGTCGCAACTGAATTAAAAACCACGTTTGCCAGTGGCTACTCGCGACAGATATCGTTAAAAGAAGTACTGCAACCGGATTGCATACGAGAGTTCAGCAAGCGTGCGACCGGGGCGAAGTATTTGATTAATCCCAGCTTACCGTAAGAATTAAAACGCGCTGATCCCATTGGCTTTGACTATCGTTCGCTCTCGGGTGCTTCTCCTTATCGCTGTGCTGATCGTGCTCGGCGGTTGCAGCATGGTCAGGCTGGGCTACGATCAGGCGGATTTTGTGGCGCGCTGGTGGCTGGACCGCCACCTTGATCTGAACGCTGAGCAAACACGCTGGATCAAGCCCGAGCTGCAGATGTTTCACGCATGGCACCGGCAGACCCAACTGCCAAATTATGCGGATATCGTTGCGACGGTTGCGCGACAAAGCCAAGCCGACATAACGCCTGAACAGACCTGCGACACCATCGACGAAGCTACCGAGCAGCTCGATACCTTACTCAACCGGGCAGTGCCGCTGCTTGCTGGCCTCGCGCGCCAGCTCGAGCCCGCGCAGCTGCGTCACCTGAAGCGTCATTTTGCAGAAGAAGATCGCGAGTGGCGCGAGAAATGGTTGGAAGGCTCGGCCGAGCAGCGCCTACGTCGTCGCTCTGATGACTGGCAGGAGCGTGCCGAGGGGTACTACGGGCGTTTGAACCGTGAGCAGAAAGATTTTATCTTGCGTGCGGTTCAGTCTTCATCGTGGCAGCCTCAGATCAGCTGGGAGCGGCGCATGATGAGGCAACAGGCGATTCTTGTAACACTCGAGAAAATTCAAACGCAAAAGCTTTTACAGGCAGCGGCCGAGGAAGAGATTACGGGTCTTATCGATCGCTCGATGCGGCCGAGTGATACAAGGTTTTCTTCCATGCAGCAGCGCTTGCAAAAAGAAGCCTGCGTCAACTTGGCTGGTTTGCATAATCTGACCAATACTGAGCAGCGTGCGCGAGCACACAAAAAGCTGCTCACCTATGAGCGTGACTTCAAACAGCTTATGGCTAAGCGCTAGGTTTATTGTAAAAATTTTTCAGCTCAACACAACCGGTAACTGTGCGAAGCCGCGGAACCTTACCCTTGGGCTTCTTACCGGGTTCTCAATGCGATAGTGCGGGTAGCGGGCGACGAATCTGCCGAGTGCGATTTGCCCTTCAAGTCGCGCCAGGCTTATGCCCACGCAGGCATGGGTGCCGCTGGCAAATGCAAGGTGACGGTTAGGGTTGCGGGCAATATCAAATTTTTCTGGCTGCGCAAACTGCAAGGGGTCGCGATTAGCTGCGCCTATACAGAGCGTGATTCGGGTTTGCGGCGGTAGAACGATATCGCCAATATGTACCGTCTCGGTCGTGATACGGTTGCCTAATTGGTTGGAGCTTTCGTAGCGCAGTACTTCTTCAACGGCGCTTTTGATTAACTCAGGTTCACTTAGCAGCCGGCTACGTTGCTCATCTGCATCGTGTAAGGCCATCAGGCCATTGCCGATTAAGTTGGTGGTGGTCTCGTGTCCTGCATTTAATAAGAAAATGCAGTTATGCAGTAGCTCCTTCATCGACAGTTTTTCACCGTCAGGTTCACCTTGAATCAGCCGTGTTAGAACATCTGTATCTGGATTACCCGGGTGTGATCGACGATGCGTAATCAGATCGGCCAGGTAATTCATAAACTCTTCAACAGCCTGATTACCCGCAGCCAAAGCCTGATCGCTAAGCACGGGTTCTAATGCACCTAAAATAGCCAATGACCATGCGCGTAACGGCCCGCGATCTTGCATCGGTACATCGAGCAAGTTGCCGATCACCTCAATCGGTATGGCTGACGCAAAATGCTCGATCAGATCGGGCCGCGGCTGCGCGTACAGCTCATTGAGAAGCTGATCAACCAATCGTACCAGGCTACTCTCCATCCCTGCGATAGCGCGCGGTGTCAGCGCGCCAGAAATCAGCTTCCTGACTCGTGTGTGCAGGGGTGGATCAGAAAAAACCAGGCTGGTCGTATGGTGCTCATACAGTAATGAATCACCGAATTTGGGTTTAAATTCGCGCTGTTTATCCGAGCTGAATGATTGTGGATTTTTATAAATTGCGATCAGGTCATCGTAGCGCGTCAGAAAATAACTGCCATCTGGCATAGCCTTGACGGGTGCGTTGTTCGCGCAGTGCTTGGTAGATCGGGTAGGGGTCATCATGAAACCCGGGCGGTAGCTGCTGTAAATTAAAACTATCGGCAATGTCCTGAGCTGTTTTCACGATGACGGGCATGAGGTGGTAGGGCTTTATATACTGCCGCAGTAGTGAGCAGCGCTATCCATTAAAATCATTGGTCCATTATTGTAAAAGAACCGAGACTGTCTCATGCCTAATTCGTCGTTAGATCAGGAGCACCTTCGCACATGGATAGGCCGATCGGAGACGGCAAGTGACGTTATTGATGCGCCTAAAGCTGCTGCGATGGCGGCTACGCTTGATTTGGCTTGGTCACCCGCAGCGGCAGATGCGTTACCGCCGCTCTGGCACTGGATTTATTTCTGGTCAGCGATGCCAATGTCCCTGCTCGGGCCGGATGGTCATGCGCAGCGCGGTGGGTTTCTGCCACCGGTTGCGTTACCGCGTCGGCTGTGGGCCGGTGGTCGGCTGCAATTTTTAGCGCCGATCACGATCGGCGAGCAAGCGCAGCGCGTCTCTACGATCAAGGCGGTCGAGCTCAAGCAGGGCAAGTCGGGCCCGCTGGTGTTTGTCACGGTCTCACACGACGTATCTGTACGCGGCAGCGTTGTGCTTCGGGAGGAACACGATATTGTTTATCGAGAGGCGGCTAGCGCCACTGATCCGGTAGCTGCCGCTAAAGCAGCCCCGGTAGATGCGCACTGGTCAATGCAGATCAAGCCAGACGCAGTGCAATTATTTCGTTACTCGGCGCTGACATTCAATGGGCATCGGATTCATTATGATCGCCGCTATGCTAATTCGGTCGAGGGCTACCCGGGTCTGATCGTGCACGGGCCTCTAATTGCGACTCTATTGACCGAATTAATCCGGCGAGAACTACCTGACCGAGTGATATCAGACTTTTCATTTCGGGCCTTATCGCCCGTGTTCGATATTGCGCCATTCAGCGTGCATGGTATCTTGGCAGCAGACGGACATCATGTGTCGCTGTGGGCGGCGAACGCTCAAGGAGCGCTCGCGGTACAGGCGCAAGCAATACTCCTCTAACACGCATCTAACGCGCTTCGAACGCGCATCAAACGCGCATCTAACGCTCACTCAGCTCCTGCTGCTTTCCATGCGCATGAGTGGTCGAGCCTGTGCTTGTCAGCCTCAGCAGCTCTGGTTTAATTTTTCAGGATAGAAGCGCGCTCGCGTCGATTTTTCCGGCTTGGGTTAATGCTTGAAATTGGGCATAGGTAGATTGAATTCCCTGCTTGAGCGGCATTTTGCCGTAGTCACCCACAAATTCGCGCAGCGGATCGTCAGATTTATCCATCGGAAAAGCCAAAGGGCCGCCCGTAATCGCTACCTGTGCGGCGGGCGCTAATTCTTTCAGCATATGCATGCCAGTCTCAACGCTGATGTATTCACCGTTCAGATCAAATACAGGTGTACCTGCATGTGGCTTGGCAACGCTGCGTATGAATGCACTCGCTGCCTCGCCGGCGAATAGCCAAGAGACGTCGCCGCTGAACGGTACAACATACGGCTTGTTGGCAGCAGCCGCCAAAATAGCGGCGGTGGTTTTCGAGGTCATGCCTTGGTCACGGCCTACGCCATAGACAACGCCAGGACGAATGCCGACGCTATGAATGCCGTTTTCTTCAGAATACACTTTGGCGGTTTGTTCATTGCAGTATTTATAGGCCCCGTAAAGCGTTGACATCGCACCGCCATCCTCCAGCGCACCATAGGCAGCAACAGAGCTGGCGTAAGTCAGGCGGGCGATTCCGCAAGCTTTAGCTGCTTCAAACACATTCACCGTACCCACCACATTCACCAACGCGCCGGCAACTGGATCGGCGCGACAAAACGGTACCTGTAATGCCGCCAAATGAATGATGGCGCGTGCACCGCTTTTTTCTACCACCGCCTTCACCGCAGCTGTATCGATAATATCCCCGGCGTGCCAGACCACGTTATTCAGCGCGGCCTCATCCATTATCAAGCTGGGTCGACGCTTATCGACCGTTAAATCAAACGCGTGAACTTTTACGCCGGCATGCTCAAGCAGCGCGACGGTCCAGCTGCCAATGCAGCCGCCTGATCCGGTGACCAGCACGGGGCCATCAAATTCTTTGGGGTCTATCGGGAAATAATCGAACATGAATGCTTCCATTATGTAGTGTGATTTTTCAAGTGCCGGCGGCGGCCCAAGGCGCCGATCGTACCGCAGTTGAATTTTGGGTGTGCCACTCGGTTCAGGTTAGGATGTGCCAGTAGTACCCGTTCAGACCCGAAGCAATAATCGGATGGAGGAGACCATGCGAATAACCCACATGATGTTCACAACAACTATTGCCATAATGACTACAGCTGCGTTTGCCGATCAAAAGGATACGCGCGGCGGTGACTGTGAGCAAACCAAGAGCCAGTACGAGTATTTTTGTACCAAGCAAGGCGACCCTGCCAAGGACGACATCATGACCACGGCGAACATTGCATGCAACAATGCCAAGCGCAATATGGCAGCGGCGTGTGATGGCAAAAGCGAGAAAGATGCTGCGTACAAGTTTGATGAAACCGGGAAGCCTGCAACCAACTAAACTCGGCGCCGACCCTTACCGGGTCGGCCACTAAGCGGACAGATTAGGCTGCGGTTGCGCTGTGTCAGTCGGTGGTGTGTGACTTGTCCTGCGCTTCACGCTCGGCACGTTTGCGCTGCTCTTTGCGAACGTCGTGAATCTGGTGGATCGCAAAAATCATTACCAGAAAAAACAGTCCGAGTTCAATCCACATGGCGCCTCCTGTTGTTGCGCATCATAACCTAGCCATATCACTTCGCCGCCGCCGCCCGGTGTAAACTCGGCGCATGCAACTACTTCTGATTCATGTCGCTGGGCTTTTGTATGTCATCTGTGCGCTGCTGCCCGCTCAGCAGCGCAAGGTGGTCGCGGTGGGTACGCTGCTGGCCTGGGTGCTGCATGGGGTGAGTCTGGCGGCGGCCGTGATCACACCTGATTTTTTGCGACTCGGATTTGCGGTCATGCTGTCAGCGGCGCTGTGGTTGTCTGTCGGTGCCTACTGGTTTGAAAACCGCAATATGTCGGTGGATGGCTTGCGGCGCATGGTGCTACCCACGGCGGCGCTGACCATTGTGCTGCCGATTATCTTCCCGGGCACCGAGATACCCTTTGCCGGCAAGCCACCTTTGTTTTCCTGGCACATTGTGCTTTCAACGCTCGCCTACGGATGCCTGACCATCGCTGCCTTTCATGTAGTGCTGATGGCCGTTCAGGAATCTCGCCTGCACCCTTTGCCGCAAAGCAGTGGCCGCCGCGGCTGGTTGTTGCTGGCTATTGATGACTTGCCCCCGCTGCTGACCATGGAGCGCTTGCTGTTTCGAATGATTGGTCTTGGCTTTGCGCTGCTCACCTTAACCGTGATCTCCGGGATGTTTTTCTCCGAGCAGTTGTTTGGTAAGCCATTCCGCTGGGAGCACAAGACCGTGTTCACCGTGCTCTCTTGGCTACTGTTTGGGGTGTTACTGGCTGGCCGGCACTGGCGCGGCTGGCGTGGCAAGACCGCGCTGACCTTCACACTTACCGGTTTTGCAACCCTGCTGCTGGCCTATGTGGGAAGCCGCTTCGTGCTTGAGGTTGTCCTGCACCGCGGAATTAGTTAAACGGTATGCGTTGTTATCCACGTAGGCGCTTATAAGCGCACGTTACGTGCGTTCCCCACCCAAACCAGGAAGACCCGTTCATCATAGCGGCCACGCACCTCGAGCCGCACGCGCAGTGTGCGCTCCCGATTGTTCCACTTAATTGATAAGTCTCGCGGTATGGTCCGAGCCTCGCGTCTCTCCCTTGCTGGCCTGTTGGTATTGACCGTTGCCGCGCTGCTGCTGCTCGGTGGCTGCCGGGGTGTCGACGTCTATCACACCTATACGCTCGAGGGATTACCGCAGATCGAGAAGCGTTTCGCGAACCTGAAAGACAAAAAACTCAAGCGAACCTTGCTCAAGCTATTGATGGTTCAAAAAATAAGGGTCTCGGTACAAAACGATGCATTAAGCAAGGTTAGTATTTATCGATCGTACGATATGTCACCTGATCTGCTGCTTGACTCGAGAGAGGTTCAGCTGGAGCTGCCCGCCGCCGTCGAGAAGCATAAGCATTGCGCGATCAGAGATGAACAGAACTGGATATGCGATGAGTTTGTTGCTACTCGGCTGGAAATGCGCAACGGACAACTGTATATCGCTGGTATTCGCCTGGAAAAAAATACCACCCTTGGTCTATAGACCAGACTGGGCTAGTCATTCATGGCGGTTAGCCGGGATGTCTTAGGTTTGAATCGTCTCCAGGTACAAGCAACCCACCTGATAATGATGCCTGCCGCTAGAAATATTCGGGGTTCAACAGATTAGGCGGTCGCTTGCCTGTCAATGCAGCGACAAGGTTATCGGCAGCGCAGTACGCCATTGCACGGCGGGTTGATGTCGAAGCACTGCCAATATGCGGTGTTAGCACGACATTACTCAACGACAGAAACGCCGGATTAAACAAAGGCTCGTTTTCGAAGACATCCATACCGGCAGCGGCAATGGTGCCGGATTCAAGTGCGCTGATAAGCGCTGCATCATCGACGATACCGCCGCGCGCAATGTTTACCAGTGTCGCGGTCGGTTTCATCATGGCCAGCTGGGCTTTACCAATCAGATGATGCGACTGGGGCGAGTAGGGCAGCGTTAGTATGAGGTGATCAGCAGACCGAAGGCATTCCTCAAGGCTGAGATACTGAGCATTATTCGCGGCGATTTCCAGTGCGGGTGTCAGCCGCGTGCGGTTATGATACACCACCGACATACCAAACCCGGTGGTGCGACGTGCTATCGCTTGACCAATACGGCCCATGCCAACAATACCAAGTGTGCTGCCGTGTATATCCACGCCGAGAAAGTCATCAAACCGCCAACGCGTCCAGCGGCCCGCACGCAAGAAATGCTCGGATTCAGTCACGCGGCGCGCCGCCGCCATCATCAGCGCCCACCCAAAGTCTGCTGTAGTTTCATTCAGCACATTAGGGGTATTGGTCACCATGACACCCGCAGCACTGGCGGCATCAACATCAATATTGTTGTAGCCGACCGCCATGTTGCAGACGGCTTTCAGGTGAGGGCAGGCTGCAAATAATTCTGCAGTAAAGCGCCGGGTTGAGTGCGCAAACACACCGGCCTTGTCATGCAACTTTTTTATAAGATCAGGCTCGGTATAAGACTGATCAGCCTGATTATGCTCAACCTCAAGCCATTGCGAAAGGTAGTCAATAATTTCCGGGAAAGTAGCGTCCGTAACAAAAATTTTTGGCTTTATCATGCCGTGTATAAAAACGTTTTGAGCGTTACTTGATTATTTTTTTCCGCATGCAATCTTCATGAACTTCGCATTGACGCTATCTTTGGGTACCGCACGAAACTCAATCGTATGTTGCGGGACGTTACCTTTTCTTAGAACTTTTCCTTCAGCATCTTTCTCGGAAAAGTGCATCAGGTACAAGGTACTACGCGTTTCATCATCGCAGTTGTATAAAAGTTTTTCTTTGCTCGACACATAGACGTAGCCATCTTGGTGTTTTTTGGGGTCTCTGAAGTTGGTTAACACCCAAATTCGGGCAGTGCGGCCTGAGCGCTGTATGGATGAATCATCATAAAAATATTCATCGGAATTGCCGGCCTTGCTGAGCGCAACCCAGTCAGCCCATGCATTTGACTGCAAGGCCATCAACAAGACAATTATGAGTTGCTTCATGGGGGTCACCATTGTGAATCGCTGGAGGTAAGGCATTTTACAAAGCGTTTGGCGGGTGGGCTATAGCGGCATGCACGTAAGGTTGCGCAAAGTGGAAATGATTGATCGGCGAGAGGGCAAACTCTACTTCTAGTCAAAGGAAACTATAATAATGGTGCTGCCGGTCGTCGCGGCTCGATACAGCTAGCCCTCTATTTTCCAAGCTCACACACTTACCAGTATCATGCCAATTGATAAACAACTTGATAGCGTCGAGCACGGACTAAAGCGATTCGAAAGCCCGCTAGAGCGCGTCATCTTTGGCGCGCGCTGGCTGATGGCGCCATTTTATCTGGGTTTAATCGGCAGTCTGGCTGTGCTGATGTTCAAGTTCATTCAGGAATTGATCCACTTCTTTCCGCTGGTGGCTAGTGCTGATGAGTCTCAAGTCATTCTGTGGGTACTGGCGCTGATTGATTTATCGTTGGCGGGTAACCTGGTGCTGATGGTTATTTTTTCAGGTTACGAAAATTTTGTCTCAAAGATCGATGTCGCATCACATAAAGACCGCCCGGATTGGATGGGAACGGTTGACTTCAGCGGACTCAAGCTGAAACTGATCGCGTCGATTGTGGCCATTTCAGGTATCCATCTGCTGAAATCATTCATGTCGATCGATCAGATCGATAAAGATAATCTGATGTGGCTGCTGATCTTGCACGGCACTTTTGTCCTCTCAGGGGTTTTCTTGGCACTGATGGATTACATCACTGAAAAAAGCCACGCTTAGCGCCTGTCGCTTCAGGTGGCGTCTCCGCATGGCTCGATACGCTATGCGATAGGCGTCGTGCTGTCGGTTAGCCTTTATTCAATGAGGATGCGGTCGCAGGACAACCGAACGGCAACAATATGCTGACACATTCCTGCAAGCTGGAGTTGGTAGTAAGGAAGCAGCTAAATCAGCGCGGCGACCACGCCGCAGCGCGTTGTAAAACTATGGGTCGGCGTTTCTGGTTATCTAGCTTTTTGCAGGCCGTGCATTAATCGATCCCGCTATATTGCCGCCTTTTCGAATCTCAAGTTCACCGTAGGTAATATCGCCTGTTACTTGCCCGGTAGACTCAATCAGTAACGACTGATGAGCCGTGCTGGTATCCATCAGTTGCCCTGCCACTCGAATGTTTTGGGCCGTAGTCGCGCCGGTGACCACACCGTTACCGGTGATATCGATCGCGCTCGCGCTTAGCACGCCTTCCACCGCGCCATCAACCACGATCAAACCGGGTGCTGTCAGGCTTCCCTTAGCGACCACTCCTGAGCCGATGAATAGATCTCCTTTTGCATTACTGTCGTTCATGAGATGTCCTTGGTTAGATTTATGGTGTGGGCAACTGTGTTGGGGCGGCTCTTTCAGTCCTCGCCATGTGACCGGCAAATTCCATTTTATCAAAGGCTTGGCCAGGACCGGCAAGCCCTCGTGAACCAGGGAGCACCTCGGCATCTTCGGCGACTGCATACCCGTAGTTGCAATTAGTACTAGGTGATTCAGCCGCTGCAAATTGTTTATCTAATGCCGCCATGATGACCGGCAAGCGAATCGGAAATCGATTAATCTCGCGGGGTAGGCGGTTTCGAATAGTTAGCAGAATATACGCCAAGTGAGGGGGCGCAATGAGCAATGCCAGAAACGCGGTAATGGACAAGTTTGGCAACAGCATGGTGGCGCTATTTCACCGTATCGCGCTGTTCGGTATTGGCGCGGCGACGATATGGGCGGCCGGTGTGACATTTGTAACGATTTTCATGCAGTCACACGCAAGTATCGGCGATTTACTGCTGTTATTCATTTGCCTCGAAATCGGTGCGATGGTCGGCATCTATTTCGAGACCAACCACATGCCGGTTCGCTTTCTGCTCTACATCGCGATCACGGCACTCACGCGGCATATGGTGGATATCATGAGCCACTCACCCATTAACATCAATGAGATGATTGCGGTGGCTGTATCCACGCTATTGATCTCACTCAGCGTGTTAATTGTTCGGTATACCAGTGCTCGTTTTCCGAGCAAGTCAGATGACATGGGTGCATAGATCGCGCTCGTTATACCTTGGCCCCCGCGGCAAGCTTGCGCGCCATGCTCCAGCGATGTACCTCGCTAGGACCATCGTAAATACGGAAGGCGCGCATGTCGGTGAAAATGCGCATGACCGCGCTCTCATTAGTGACACCCATGCCGCCCATAATCTGAACCGCGCGGTCCACTACGCGCCACTCGGCCTCGGAGCACACCACCTTGGCGCGACTGGATTCAAAATTACATTTCTCACCCTGATCGAGTAGCCATGCGGTGTGCCAGATGTGTAGCCGCGCGGTCATCAAGTCCATATCGTTGTCGGCAATCATGAAGCCAACGCCTTCATGCTCAACCAGCGGTTTACCGAACGCGACACGCTTACTTACATAATCAAGTGCGATGTCGTGCGCGCGACGCGCCTGCCCCAGCCAGCGCATACAGTGGGTTAGTCGTGCGGGCGCCAGACGAATTTGCGCGTACCGAAAACCTTTACCAATCTCACCCAGCACATCGGCGGCGGGAATACGTACATCCTTGAATTCGACCACCCCGTGGCCGCCGGAGAAGCAGCGATCCATCGCATCCAGATTACGCACCAGACGAATACCTTCGCGGTTCATGTCCGACAAGAACATGGTGGCGCTGCCGTCTTCCATGCGCGCCATGATGATGGCGTAATCGGCACCATCGGCACCGGTGATGAGCCACTTTAGGCCATTGATGATGTAGTCGTCACCGTCCTGTACAGCGGTGGTGTTCAGCAAACTCGGGTCAGCGCCTGCGCCGGGCGCGGGTTCGGTCATGCAGAAGCACGAGCGGGTCTTGCCCTCGACCTGCGGCCTCAACCAGCGCTCTTTTTGTGCTGGTGTAGCCACCTCTTCCATCAAATGAATATTGCCCTCATCAGGCGCATGAATATTTAAAGCCGTCGGGCCGAGCCATGAATAACCCGCCTCTTCAAACACCACGGCTTTAGCGATGTGCGATAAGCCCACCCCACCCATCGCTTCAGATGCGTGCGGTGTCAGCAATCCTGCGTTGCGGGCTTGCTTTATCTGTCATATCCGGATACGGCGCATAGAATGGTGGCAACGGCTTCGCAACTTCGTTATGGCCCGAACGTAGCGGTTCCACGTATTCTCGACACCTATAAGCACTACGATATCAAGCAGACTTTTTTCGTTCCTGGCTGGTGTGCAGAGAGGTATCCTTATGCACTGGAGGCGATGGTTAAGGAGGGTCATGAGGTTTCCGGACACGGCTGGTTACATGAGCATCCGAATGAACTGAATGATGAAGAAGAGCGATTTTGGTTTGAACACAGTATCGCCTCTGTGCAGAGGATTACCGGCGAGAAGCCAGCTGGTTGGCGCGCGCCACTCTATAACTATTCGCATCGGTCTACGGAACTACTGATCGAAGCAGGTATTCACTACGATGCATCCTTGATGGGTGATGATGTACCTTACCTAATCAAGAGTACAAGTGGCACGCTTTTAGAAGTTCCATCTCACTGGGGTATGGATGATTGGCCTGCATTCATGCACAGCACTGAATTTGGATTTCAGATGCCTATTCAAGCACCGTCTCTCGCTTGGCAAAACTGGTGGGATGAGTTTGAGGCCGCATGGGAGTACGGCGGGCTTTGGGTGCCAGTGTGGCATCCATTCTTATCAGGGCGGCTGGCGCGTTGGCATCAAACACATAAAATGATTGGCAAGATGATGGAGAAGGGGGGTGTCTGGTTTGCGCCCATGCGTGATATCGCCAATTATGTGAAGAAGTGTATCGCTGACGGTAGTTGGACGCCGCGTACAGAGCGCTACGGGCTACTTGATGATTTGCCGCAGATACCGGGGAAGAGAACATCACCACCTCCGGATATGAACGAGAAAAAAGTGAAAGTGGCATCAGCTTAATACTTAGCCACTTTATCTGTGTCTCGAAGTTGTTATATGTCTGCTAGTTAAATCAGGGTCAGGAGAGATTCGAACATCTTTTAAGCGGTGGCTCAATTCGATGAGGGTAGTGGACCTGATAGCCACGACACGCTTGTTCTGAGCGTTTCGAAGGTATACGGTTGGCACAGAGTCGGCATATCTGCCGAATCGGTCAGTTTAGACAAGTTATATCGATCACCCGCACCGATATGTGCTGCCTTTTCGAATCTTGTTTCGGGGACTATGCTAGTCTGATCCCGTTGCCTCCGCATAATTTTATTGGAAACGTATATGCTGACAAATGACAGAATCTTTATGGTGATCGAGAAAATAATTTTGATTTTCATAGCAATTTTCACGATAACTGCGATTTACCAAGAAGTCATTCATATTTTTCTGTTGGTACCGTG
>VGHX01000066.1 GCA_016868055.1 Betaproteobacteria bacterium | reverse complement strand
TTTTGTACAAGAGTGAGGCTACTTGAGATGGATTGTAAAAACACGGCCATTTCGCGCTTGTTATCTTTGGCGCCGAGAGCAGAAACGATATCTCTTACTGTGGACAGATTTTTAAGCTTGGGTGGTGCTGGTGATTCTTTTTACACCTCTCTCAAGGTGGCTCGTAATTCCGAGGCTAACTGTCGCGATAACTGATTAAGTGTCGATTGAATGGCATTGAACTGACCGCTACGCTTGACAAGCTGCGGTTGTTTTGATTTAGGTGTCGACAACGGAATAGTCTTCCGTAGCGTATCAATGGCTGTTCGCATCCGATCCTGGCGCTGATCACTGAGCGTTGTAGGATCTTCTTCATCCCGGGTAATCAGGCAAATACGCGCCTCAAGTAGCGCGTCGCACTGCCGCTTTATCTCCTCGGCCTCACTGGGGGGAAGTGACCTCAGCCGTTGGTCAATATCTTTCAGGACCTTATCAGCCGCAGTGCATAATGCACTTGATCGACTAATCAATTGCGCTTGCGGTTTGGCTTCAGGCGCCGGCGTTGAACTGGTTGTAGCGGCTGTTGGCTGCGATGGGATTGCAGGCGTGAAGCCTTGAATGTGCGGCGTACTCAGGCGTTGCATCGTGGCTCGCTATGGGTGGTAACAATATCAACCAATGTAGAGCTTGGGACAGTCAAGCTAAGCGCTGGCGATGTACTACCGTCGTACCATTCATATACTAACGATGTTCCGGCGACTGACGCTTTCAATAGAAAGCTGTCTCAATATCATCAGGGGCTATATCATCCGTTTCATGTTGGCTTTATTGATCGCTTCGCTTTGGCATCGCTATGCTCTCGCATGCCTGGTCTCGCATGCCTGGTCTCGCATGCCTGGTATTTGGCGCGTACGGCACGCCCGCAGCCGAATTTTATTCAGGGGTTGTTGTGCTGAGGGTGAGTGATTTGGCCGGTCGGTGCACTATGCCGAGTGGGTTTTTATGGTGCGGGTTCGGCAAACTCCACCATTAACTGCACCGTGGTTCTGCCGTTGTATTCATTGGCATCTAGCCGATAGGCTGCCAGCACACGGCCGGGTAGCCCATCGGCATGGTTGAACCAGATCGCATCAAACTTGCGGTTATCACGCTGCAATTGCAGCTTGAGGTGCTTGTCCTTCAGCACGCGCTGGCTGAGTACCTGAAACTCATCGCAAAACAGCGGTGGCGCAAAGCCCTGACCCCACACCTGCGCGTCGAGTTGGCTAATGAAATCCAGGGTGTAGTAGGCAGGCGGTAACGAGCCATCATGCTCGAGCACATGCTCAAGATCGGCCGCGGTGAGCCATTCGCGAGCGACTTGCTCGAACGCCTCTGAAAACAGCGCAAAGTTATCTTCGCGTAGCGATAAGCCTGCCGCCATTGCGTGGCCGCCGAATTTATCAATTAATTGCGGATGACGCTTATAAACCAAATCGAGCGCATCGCGTAAATGAAATCCCGGAATCGATCGGCCCGAGCCTCTGATCATGCCATCACCTGCAGGCGCGAAGGTGATGGTGGGGCGGAAGAATTTTTCTTTCAGGCGCGATGCCACAATGCCGATCACACCCTGATGCCAGCTCGAGTCAAACAGCGCGAGCGCAGCTTTATCGGTGGGCGCGATGTTATCCAGTGAGGCGAGCGCGGCTTCTTGAATGCCGGCTTCGATGTCGCGTCGTTGACGGTTAATGTCGTCGAGTTGATGAGCGATTTCCCAGGCGCGTTGGTTGTCGTCGGTCAGCAGGCACTCAATACCCAGCGACATATCCGCTAACCTTCCCGCGGCGTTGAGTCTCGGGCCGGCAGTGAAGCCGAGGTCGAATGGATTGGCTTTACGTACGTCACGCCCCGCCACTGAAAACAGGGCAGCGATGCCGGGGTGGGCGCGCCCCGCGCGGATACGTTTTATACCTTGCGCGACCAGAATGCGGTTATTGTTATCAAGCTTGACCACATCGGCGACCGTGCCCAGAGCAACCAGATCAAGCAGATGATCGAGACGCGGCTGCGATTGACTGTCAAACCGGCCGCGCTGACGCAACTCCGCGCGCAAGGCCAGCAGTGTGTAGAACATCACACCCACACCGGCCAGGTTCTTGCTGGGGAAACCGCATCCTGGTTGATTGGGGTTGACGATCACCGCAGCGGCAGGCAGCGTCGCACCAGGTAAATGATGATCGGTCACCACGACGGGAATGCCGCGCCGATTCGCCTCAGCTACCCCATCAATGCTGGCGATGCCGTTATCGACCGTGATGATGATGTCGGGGGATTTTTCCTGGACGGCGAGCGCAACAATCTCGGGCGTGAGACCGTAGCCGTACTCGAAGCGGTTTGGCACGATGTAATCAACCTTCGCACCCATGGCGCGCAAGCCACGTACGCCCACCGCGCAGGCGGTGGCACCGTCGCAGTCATAGTCGGCCACGATCACCATGCGTCGCCCTGCGTCGATGGCATCGGCCAAGAACTTTGCAGCGCGATCCACCTGCGTTAGTGACTCAGGCTTGATCAGCGCATCAAGATCGGTCGACAAATCGCGCGGGTCACGCAGACCGCGCGCCGCCATCACGCGTGCAATAACGGGGTGCAGGCCTTGCTGCGCTAAATACTCTGCGTCACGAATCGTGTAGGGGCGGGCGGCGAGGCGGGTCATGCTGGGTGCATCGGGCGATTAGGCGATTAGGCGATGAAGCGACGGCTTGCGCCAGAACTTCAATAGGTCAAGGCGCGAGATCTGCCATTGCCGGACGCAGGTAGCGTCGGTGAGTTGCAGTGTTACGCGATGAATCACTTTGTTTTGTAATTGCTGGAGTAGCGGTAAGACTTGTCGATGATCGATGTCGTGCATGGCAACGAGCCAGCGTCCCCAGTCATCCGCCAGCGCGGGTGGGAGCAAGGATTCATCGACGGTCAAGCCTTCAACGGGCGCAGGGCTTTGTTCAGCGCTCGCGCCGCCCCACAGCCACAGGGCATTAATACGCGGCAGGCTTTGGGTCTCACGCGCCTCATTCACTGGATGGGTATGCCATAGCATTTGAATTTCATTGTGTAGCTTGCGCCATGCACGGGCATGGTCACCCGATGGCAACCAGACATCGACGTTGTGTCCGGTGGCGGCATCCGGGGTGGTGGTGCGCAGCGCGTGCCAGCTATCTGCACGTACAAACCAATGGCGCGCATCGCCGTAGCGCAGCACGTGGCCAAATTCTTCAAACAGAGGCTGAGCAGATTCGAACAAAGCGTGCGAATCTTGGTCATCCATTATCAGCTGGCGTGGATCGGTTAGCAGCAAATGATCGCGTGCGATATGCAAGTGCACGGGTTGCAGCAGAAACCAAAACCCTGTCTGGGGTGTAATACCGAGCTGCTGCATACGCTGATGCGCGAGCGGTGGGCTGCTATCAGGGCCAGCGCCGTGCAGCAGGATTTCATGCGGCAGGGCGGCAGCAAAAGCCTCAAAGCGTTGCACAGGGAGTTCGGATGCGCAGGCCAGCAGCCTCGCTAGCGATGGCATGTTCAGCGATTTGATCAGGTCTTTCGCATGTTGCGCGGGTGGCAGAGCGAATGGCAGCAGCAGAGTGGGGTCGCGCATAGGGGTGCATTATGGCAAACTCCGGCCTTGAAAAAAATTCGCCGGAGTCCTGCTTGGCCTTGTTCAGCAATCCCCCGTTCGAGTGGACCATCGGCCTGCGCTATACCCGCGCCGGGCGGCGCAGCGCCCGCAACAGCTTTATCTCGTTCATCTCGCTGATTTCCATGGCCGGCATTGCGCTCGGCGTTGCTGCGCTCATCGTAGTGCTGTCAGTGATGAACGGGTTTCAGAAAGAAGTGCGCGACCGCATGTTGTCGGTGCTATCGCACGTTGAAGTCTTTGATGCGTCGGGCAGCCTGCCGGATTGGGCTGCGCTCGCGAGCGATGCTGCCAAACATCCGGAAGTGCGAGGTGCGGCGCCCTTCGTCGACGGACAAGCGATGGTGGTGCGTGACGACGTGGTGCGCGGGGTAATGGTGCGCGGTATTTTGCCGGATCAAGAGCCCAAGGTGTCCGAGGTGGCCGCGCAAATGTTGCGCGGACGTTTGGATGCGTTGCAGCCGGGTGAATTCAACATTGTGATCGGTAGCGCGCTGGCGCGCGGCTTTGGGTTGCGTGTGGGTGACAAGCTCACCTTAATCGCGCCGCAAGGTCAGCTCACGCCGGCGGGGGTACTGCCGCGACTGAAGCAGTTCAATGTGGTGGGTGTTTTCGAGGCTGGGCATTACGAGTTCGATTCATCGCTGGTGTTTATTCAGATGGAGGATGCGCAGCGCCTGTTCCGATTGTCTGGCCCGAGCGGCTTGCGTTTGAAAATCACGGACATGCAGCGCGCGCCAGAGGTCGCCGCTGAGTTGGGCGCCAGCTTGAAGGGCGATCTGATAGTGCGCGACTGGTCGCAGCAGAACCGAAGCTGGTTCGCCGCCGTGCAAACCGAAAAGCGCATGATGTTCATCATCCTTACGCTGATCATTGCAGTAGCCGCATTCAATTTAGTGTCAACGCTGGTCATGACGGTGACTGAGAAGCAGGCCGATATCGCGATCTTGCGCACGCTCGGCGCGTCGCCGGGCTCGATCATGAAAATCTTCATGATCCAGGGCGCCCTGGTGGGCTTTATTGGCACCGCGATTGGTGTGTCGCTCGGCGTACTGGTGGCTGTGAATATTGATGTGATCGTGCCGTTCATTGAAAGTGTGCTGGGCTTCCAGTTTTTACCGCGCGATATTTATTTAATTAGTGCGTTGCCCTCTGATTTACGTTGGCCGGATGTCGGGCGCATTGCTGGTATTGCGCTGCTGCTGGCGTTTTTAGCGACGCTGTATCCCAGCTGGCGCGCGGCGCGGGTACGTCCTGCAGAGGCGCTACGCTATGAGTGAGCCAAACAATATCGTGCTGGCCTGCAGCGGGCTGAGCCGCAGCTTTGCGCAAGGCCGTGAAGCGCTGACTGTCTTGCGTGATGTCAACCTCAGTGTGCAGCGTGGTGAGCGTGTCGCCATCGTGGGGGTTTCGGGTTCGGGTAAATCAACGCTGCTGCATTGTCTTGGTGGATTGGATTTGCCGGATACCGGTCAGGTGCACTTGCTCGGTAAAGACATGGCAAAGCTGAATGAAGCAGAGCGGGGCGACTTGCGTAATCGCTCACTGGGTTTCGTGTACCAGTTTCATCATCTGCTGCCCGAGTTCAGCGCATTGGATAACGTGGCGATGCCCTTGCTGATCCGGCGACTGCCCAGCGCGCAGGCGCGTGAGGTCGCATCGCAAATTCTGGACCGTGTTGGCTTAAGCGCGCGGGTATCGCACCTGCCGGGTGAGTTGTCGGGGGGCGAACGGCAGCGCGTGGCGCTGGCACGCGCCTTGGTGACGCAACCGTCGTGTGTGTTGGCTGATGAACCAACCGGCAATCTGGATCGTGGTACGGCGCAGCAGGTATTCGCGCTGATGCTCGAGCTGTCGCAGACGCTTGGCACCGCCTTCGTGATCGTGACGCATGACGCCGATCTGGCGCAGCGCTGTGATCGGGTGCTGCACTTAACAGCACAAGGCTTGGCTTGAGCGTTTGAGATGCTGGTCGATAGCCACTGCCATCTCGACGCCGCCGAGTTCGGCGATACCGCTTCGCAGATCGCGCAGGAAGCGGCTGATCACGATGTGCGTTGGATCGTGGTACCGGCGGTGGAAGCCGCCAACTTTGCGAGCGTTGCAGATCTCGCTGCGAAGCTACCCAATTGCGTGTACGCGCTGGGCATTCATCCGCTATATGTGCCGCAGGCAGAAATGGATGATTTGAATCAACTGCGGGCAGCAGTGGAGCGCGCGATGGATGATGAGCGTTTCGTTGGTATCGGTGAGATTGGTCTGGATTTTTTTGTGCCTGAGCTTTCAACCGATGTGATGCGCGAGAAGCAGACTCACTTCTATGGCGAGCAGATCAAGATAGCGCGTGATTTTAATTTGCCGGTGATTTTGCATGTGCGTCGCTCGCAGGACACGCTGCTGAAACATCTGCGTCGCATCCCGGTGGTGGGTGGCATCGCGCATGCCTTTAACGGTAGCAAGCAACAAGCGCAGGCGTTTATTGCGCTCGGCTTCGTGCTTGGTTTTGGTGGCGCGATGACCTTCACCCGCGCGCTACAGATTCGTCGCTTGGCCACCGAGTTACCACTTGAAGCGCTGGTGCTTGAAACCGACGCGCCGGATATCTCCCCTGCATGGCTGCACCCCGGCATCAACACGCCGGCGCAGCTGCCACAAATCGCTGCGGTACTGGCCGAGTTGCGCGGTCAGCCGATGGCAGATATCGCTGCCCAGACATCGAAGAATGTTGCGCGCGTATTGCCCCGCCTTGGCAACCTCATGATGCGTTAGTGCGCGCGCTGGCGCTCGGCTGGCTGGCCGGCACGCTGTGGCTGCAGACCCGCGCTGATCTGCCGCCGCCCATGCTCTCGCTGCTGCTACTGGTCGCTGGCGCGATCGCATTGGCTGCGTTTGCGCTACTGGTAGATCCACTAAAGGCAGCCCATCGTTTTAGCCGGCCTATCTGCGTGCTGATGCTGCTGATCGCGGGTAGCAGCCTCGGCGCGGGTTGGTCGTCGCACATGGCGCGGCATCGCTTGTCCGAGGCTTTACCGCCTGAGCTGGAAGGCAAAGACCTGCAGCTGGTCGGCATTATTGCCAGCCTGCCGAACCGTTTCGACGACGGGCAGCGCTTTGTGTTCGCAGTCGAGAGCGCCTCCGATGGCAACCAAGCGGTGACGATCCCCAGCCGCATCGCACTGGGTTGGTATGCGGCCGAGCAGTCTGCACCTGTGCTGATTCCCGGCCAACGCTGGCAACTGACGGCACGATTGAAGCAGCCGCATGGCCAGCTCAACCCGGAGGGGTTTGATGCAGAGGCCTGGTGGTTGACTGAGGGCATACGCGCTAACGGCTATGTGCGGCCGAACCCGGCAGTCTTGGTCGATGACTTCGTTGTGAGTGCGCGTGACTTGATCGGCACAGCGCGTCATGCATTACGCGAGCGGATTCAACAGGCACTACCCGATGCGCGTTTTGCGGGGGTGATTATTGCGCTGGTGAATGGTGATCAGCGCAGCATTGAATCAGCGGATTGGGACGTGTTCACGCGCACCGGTATTGGCCATCTGATTTCAATTTCCGGTTTGCATATCACCATGATTGCGGCGTTGTTCTCAGGCCTGGTGCACTTCTTGTGGCGCAATTCGTTTTTCATTGGCCAGCAGTTGCCTCTGTGGCTGCCCGCGCGCAAAGTGGCCGCGATCGCGGGGCTGGTTTCTGCACTGGGATATGTTGCGCTGGCGGGCTTCGGTATACCGGCGCAACGCACTCTGCTAATGCTGGCGGTGGCGGCGCTGGCGGTGTGGTGCAATGCTTTGCTGAGCGCGTCGCAGTTGTTGGCGTGTGCCTTACTGGTGGTGCTGATGTTTGATCCTTGGGCGGTGCTGTGGCCCGGGTTTTGGTTATCGTTTGCTGCAATTGCTTGCCTCTTATTTGCCAGCAGCGGGCGAATAAAGGGCGGTAGCGGTTGGCGCGATGCTTTACGCTCGGCGACCCATACGCAATGGGCGGTGACTGCCGGTCTGCTACCCATCACCTTGCTGCTGTTTGCGCAGGTCTCACTCATTAGCCCGCTGGCCAACGCTGTGGCGATACCGGTGATCAGTGCCGTGGTGACGCCGTTGGCACTGATCGGCGTTGTGTTACCGGCCCCGTTGAGTGGCTGGGTGCTGCAACTGGCGCATGCCACACTCGCGCTGTTGTCGCAAGGCTTGCAGTGGCTGGCCGCGCTGCCGCTGGCGGTGTGGCAGTCGCCAAAGCCGGGGGTGTTCGAGATCCTGTTGGCGATGGCGGGCACGCTGTGGTTGCTCACGCCACGCGGCTGGCCCTTGCGTTGGGCGGGGCTGCTGGCCTGGCTGCCCCTGATGATGGCGCTGCCAACGGCGCCCGCCAAGGGGTTTTGGGTGACGGCCTTCGACATCGGGCAGGGCAACGCGCTGCTGGTAGAGACGCCGAATTTTCGGCTGCTGTATGACACCGGACCTGCCTACTCAGCCGCGGCAGATGGCGGTAGTCGTGTGATCCTGCCTTACTTGCGGGCGCGAGGCATTGATCGGCTGGATGCGATGGTGATTTCGCACAGCGATATGGACCACTCGGGTGGGGCGCGCAGCGTGATGAAGGCGGTGGAGTTCGGCTGGATCGCTTCTTCGCTGCCGGATGGGCATGCACTGCGCGATGCGCGTCATGTGGCTTGTGTGGCGGGGCAGCGTTGGGCACGCGATGGCGTGCAATTCGAGCTTTTGCATCCTCTGGTCAGCGACCGTGATGTCAGCAAGCCCAACGCGCGCAGCTGCACGCTAAAAATCAGCTTTGGTGAGTACGCCGTGCTACTGACCGGTGATATCGAGGCACCGCAAGAGCGCGCGCTGCTGCAGCGTGCCGCCGAGCAGCTCCGCGCGGATATCTTGCTGGCGCCGCACCATGGCAGTGGTACCTCATCCACCTCGGCGTTTCTGGATGCGGTAGCGCCCAAGATAGCGCTGTTTCAGGTGGGTTACCGCAATCGTTACCGCCATCCGAAAGCCGAGGTGGTTGATCGTTACCTTGAACGAGGCATCGCGGTGCACCGCAGTGATCGCAGCGGCGCGGTCAGCGTGCAGATCGACGCTGACGGCATCAAACTCAAGCGGGCCTGCGAAACACCGCGCTACTGGTCAAGCCAGCGCTGTCATTAAACCCAGCGCCCTCATCAAACTTAGCGCCATCGTCAAACCCAGCGCTGTCATTAAAACCAGCACCATCATCAAACCCCGCGCCATTATCAAACCCAGCGGTCAGCTGCGCAGATCGCGCTTCGGCGTGGTGATCAAAATGCTTTGCGGTATAATTCGAATTTCCCGCAAGTGCCATTCGGCACATCGTGCAATGACCAAGTTTGTATTCGTCACTGGCGGTGTTGTGTCCTCGCTCGGCAAGGGGATCGCGGCAGCGTCGCTCGCCGCTATTCTTGAATCACGTGGCCTAAAGGTCACGCTCCTCAAGCTAGACCCCTACATCAACGTTGATCCCGGAACGATGAGCCCGTTCCAACACGGTGAGGTGTTTGTCACCGACGATGGCGCCGAGACTGACCTCGATCTGGGTCACTACGAGCGCTTCATCAGCGCCAAGATGAAAAAGGTCAATAACTTCACCACCGGTCAGATCTATGAATCGGTGATCCGCAAAGAGCGGCGCGGTGAGTATCTGGGTAAAACGGTGCAGGTGATTCCGCATATCACCAACGAGATACAAGAATTTATCCAGCGCGGTGCCGAGGGCTTTGACGTTGCTATCGTAGAAATCGGCGGCACTGTCGGCGACATTGAGTCGCTACCATTTCTTGAGGCGGCGCGTCAGCTATCCTTGCGCTCAGGTCGTAACAGCTCAGCGTTTGTGCACCTGACCCTGGTGCCGTACTTGCCTTACGCCGGTGAACTGAAAACCAAACCCACGCAGCACAGCGTGCAGAAGCTGCGAGAGATTGGTATTTCGCCCGACGCATTGTTGTGCCGCGCTGATCGGCGTATCCCTGATGATGAGCGCGCAAAGATCTCGCTGTTCTCGAACGTGCAGCAAGACGCGGTGATCTCGGTATGGGACGCCGACACTATCTACAAAATTCCTCAGATGCTGCACGACCAAGGGCTAGACCGCATTATTTGCGACAAGCTTGACCTGAACGTCAAAGGCGCAGATCTATCGATGTGGTCGCGCCTGATCACTGCGCTGGAAAATCCTAAGCACGAGGTCTGCATTGCTATGGTCGGCAAATACGTCGATCTGACTGAGTCTTATAAATCGCTCACCGAGGCCTTGCGCCACGCGGGTATTCACACTGAATCGCGGGTGGCGATTGAGTATGTTGATTCAGAAGAGATCGAAACCCAGGGCGTCGCCAGCCTTGCCAAGTTTGATGCGATTCTGGTGCCGGGTGGATTTGGCAAACGTGGGGTTGAAGGAAAAATTGCAGCGGTTCGTTACGCGCGTGAGCATAAGGTGCCTTATCTCGGCATTTGCCTTGGTATGCAAGTGGCGCTGATAGAGTACGCGCGCGACGTCGCTGGCTTCAAAGGCGCCAATTCAACCGAGTTCGATGCCGCCACCGAGCATCCGGTGGTGGCCTTGATCACCGAGTGGCAGAACCACGACGGGCAGATCGAGCGGCGCGATGAGAACTCCGACCTGGGCGGCACCATGCGCCTCGGCGCGCAAACCTGCGCCGTGAAGCCAAGCACCCTGGCGGCAGAGATTTACGGCGGCTCAGTGACTGAGCGCCATCGCCACCGTTACGAGGCCAATAACCACTACCTTGAACGCATCGAGCAGTCTGGCTTGGTGGTATCCGCGCGTACGCCGAACGAATCCTTATGCGAGATCATGGAGCTGCCGCGCGTGGGAGAGCATGCGCATCCCTGGTTCATGGGCGTGCAATTTCACCCTGAGTTTAAATCCACGCCGCGCGATGGGCATCCCTTGTTTATCTCATTCATTAAAGCAGCGCTGGCACACAAGGCCGAGTCCGAGCAAAGGAAAGCAGCATGAAACTGTGCGGATTTGAGGCCGGCGCTGATCAGCCTTTTTTCCTGATCGCGGGCACCTGCGTGATTGAATCCGAGCAGATGGCGCTGGATACCGCGGGTCGCCTGAAAGAAATTACCAGCGCGCTCGGCGTACCCTTCATCTACAAGTCATCATTCGACAAAGCGAATCGCTCGTCCGGTGCCTCGTTCCGTGGTCTGGGCATGGAGAAGGGCTTGAGCATTCTGGCCAAAGTGCGTGAGCAGATTGGCGTGCCGGTGCTAACCGACGTGCATGATGCCGATGAGATCGCGCCTGTCGCTGCGGTGGTCGACGTGCTGCAAACGCCGGCCTTCTTGTGCAGGCAAACCGATTTTATTCGCGCCTGCGCGCAATCGGGCAAGCCGGTGAATTTAAAAAAAGGCCAGTTCCTCGCCCCGCATGACATGCGCAACGTGGTGATGAAGGCGCGCGAAGCCGCGGCGGAGGCCGGACTGCCGAGTGACGTGTTCATGGTGTGCGAGCGCGGCGCGTCATTTGGTTATAGCAATTTGGTATCCGACATGCGCTCGCTGGCGATCATGCGCGAAACCAGCTGCCCGGTGGTGTTTGACGCCACGCATTCCGTGCAGCTGCCCGGTGGTCAAGGAACTTCGTCGGGCGGACAGAGAGAGTTTGTACCTGTGCTGGCGCGCGCTGCGGTGGGCGTTGGCGTGGCGGGCTTGTTTATGGAAACGCATCCCGATCCTTCCAAAGCGATGTCGGATGGGCCCAATGCCGTACCTCTGGCGCGTATGCATGAACTGCTCGAGAGCTTGGTGGCGATTGATCGCGTGGTTAAAGGCAAGCCTTTCCTCGAAAATGATTTCAATTGATAGTCGAGAAATGCTGACTATTCGTCATGCCGGCAAAGCAACTTAGTTTGATTTGATTAATAGATACCAATTCCCCTGGAGATCTGAATGAGTGCAATCGTAGATATCGTTGGCCGCGAAATCCTCGACTCGCGCGGTAACCCCACCGTCGAGTGCGACGTGCTGCTTGAGTCGGGCGTGATGGGCCGTGCGGCGGTGCCATCGGGCGCTTCTACCGGCTCGCGCGAAGCGATCGAGCTGCGCGATGGTGACAAGAGCCGCTACCTTGGCAAAGGCGTGCTGCGTGCTTGCGAGAACATCAACACCGAAATCTCTGAGGCGGTGATGGGTCTTGATGCCTCTGAGCAGGCTTTTCTTGATCGCACCATGATCGATCTTGATGGGACCGAGAATAAATCGCGCATGGGTGCCAACGCGATGCTGGCGGTATCGATGGCGGTCGCCAAAGCGGCTGCAGAAGAAGCAGGTCTGCCGTTGTACCGGTACTTTGGTGGCTCGGGCGCGATGCAGATGCCGGTGCCGATGATGAACGTGATCAATGGCGGCGCCCACGCCGATAACAATCTCGATATTCAGGAGTTCATGATTATCCCGGTCGGCGCCCCGAGTTTTCGGGAGGCGATTCGCTACGGCGCCGAGGTATTCCACACCCTGAAAAAAATCCTGCATGACAAAGGCTTGACCACGGCGGTGGGCGACGAGGGCGGTTTCGCGCCATCGGTAAAAAGCCATGAAGAAGCGATACAGCTGATTCTGCAGGCGATTGAGAAAGCGGGCTATGAGCCTGGCACGCAAATCGCACTGGGTCTGGATTGCGCCGCATCCGAGTTTTACAAAGACGATCTTTACCACCTTGATGGTGAAGGCCTGAAGTTATCCGCCGACGATTTCACTAATCTACTGGCTACCTGGAGCGACAAGTACCCGATCATCTCTATTGAAGACGGTATGCATGAAGGCGACTGGAAAGGCTGGGCCACGCTGACCAAGGCTCTGGGCAAGAAGGTCCAGCTGGTCGGTGATGACCTGTTCGTTACCAACACAAAAATTCTGCGCCAAGGGATTGACGAGGGTATTGCTAACTCGATTCTCATCAAAATCAACCAAATCGGTACGCTCACCGAAACCTTTGCGGCGATTGAAATGGCCAAGCGTGCCGGCTACACCGCCGTTATTTCGCATCGCTCAGGTGAGACTGAAGATTCAACGATTGCCGATATCGCGGTTGGCACCAACGCGCTGCAGATTAAAACCGGCTCGATGTCGCGCTCCGACCGCATGGTGAAATATAACCAGCTGCTGCGAATCGAGGAAGACTTGGGCGATATAGCCTCCTACCCTGGCCGTGATGCCTTCTACAATCTGTAGATCGAACCGTTCAAGCAGGCAGCTCTGCCGATACGCGTTAGACTCACGCCATGCGACTGATTTTGATCGTTCTGACCGTATTGCTGGTGCTGATTCAGTACCCGCTCTGGCTTGGTAAGGGCGGCTGGTTGCGGGTGTGGGATCTATCGCGGCAACTCGACGCTGCGCTCGACAAAGAGCAAGAGCTGCGTCTGCGTAATGAGAAGCTCGCGGGCGAAGTACAAGACCTGAAAGAGGGCACCGGCGCGGTGGAAGAGCGTGCCCGCTACGAATTGGGTATGGTGAAGGAAGGCGAGATTTTTGTGCAGGTGCTGGATGGGGGGACCAAGGCGAACGAACAAGCTTCCAATTAATGCTGTACTTGGCGGGGCGCCTGCACCGCATCTGCCAAAGTCTCTGCAGCAAATAGCTGCGCGCAATCCACTTTGTCGAAGGCGTAGTCCTGACCACAGAAGTCGCAATTGATCTCCAGCTTGCCAAGATCAGCGAGCGCCTCATCGACTTCGCCGCGTCCGAGCAGTTTCAGCATATTGCCTACCTTCTCGCGCGTGCAGGTGCATCTAAACTGTGGATGGCGTGGTTCAAATACACGTACTTGCTCTTCCCAGTACAGCCGACGCAGCAGGGTCATGATGTCGGTGCTCAGTAGTTCTTCATCGCTCACCGTTGAGGCAAGCGTGACCGCACGGTTCCAGGTGTCGCTATCGTTGTCGCTACCATCGTCGCTATCAGCGCTCACGCTTTGGCCGCTTTTGCTGCCGGTACCGCCTTCCTCTGGCAACCTCTGCAACAGCAGCCCGCGTGCCACGCTGTCATTGGCGGCCAACCACAGCTTGGTATCGAGCTGCTCGGATCGCATCATGTAGTTCTCGATGACGGTCGCTACTGAATCACCGTCAAGCGCGACGATACCTTGATACGGTTGCTGCCCCGGCAGTTTGTCGCTGGGGTCAAGGGTGATCGCGAAGCGCCCCTCGCCATGAAGATTTACCAGCTGCTGCAGGCGCGCGTCGCTCGCGATGTCGGTGTCATCGCCCAGTTTGGCGGTGGCGCGCAGCTGCAGCGCGGCATCGCACTCCACCACCAGTAACTTGACCGGCCCATCACCGTGCATTTGCAGAATGATGGTGCCGTTGAATTTCAGGTTAGCCGAGAGCAGAGCCGCCGCTGCCATCATCTCGCCTAGCAGCGAGGCCACCGGCGCCGGGTAGCTGCGCCTGCTCAGCACATGACGCCACGCCTCGGATAAGTCGACCAACTCGCCACGTACCAGCGAGTTATCGAACATGAATTTTTGCAGAGTGTCGCGCATTCAGATGCACATATCAGTCGATACGCTTGAGCTGCTCTCGATACTGCCGCGCACGCGCGGTATACATCTCGGCGCTTTGTTTCATCCTGTCGAGCTCGGCCTCGGTGAGCGTTCGGATTGCGCGCGCGGGTGAACCGATAATCAGCGAGTTATCGGGGAATTCCTTGCCCTCGGTGACCAAGGCGCCCGCCCCAACCAAGCAGTTGCGACCGATCTTGGCATCATTGAGCACTGCGGCCTGTATACCGATCAGGCTGCCATCGCCAATCACGCAGCCGTGCAGCATGGCTTGGTGTCCCACCGTGACGTTATTGCCAATGATCAGCGGGCAACCATGATCGGTGTGCAGGGTGGTGCCCTCCTGCACGTTGCTGTTTTCACCGATAACGATAGGCTCAGTATCGCCGCGAATCACCACGCCGTACCAGATATTGGCGTTGGCTTTGATGGTAACTTCGCCGATGACGGTGACCGAATCCGTCAAGAAAGCAGATTCGTGAATAGTGGGGCGGATGTCGCCCAGCTGATAAATCGGCATAAAAAAACTCAAGCAATTCAGAAAAAATCTTCAACCAGCCAAGATTGGTCATGCGCAGTGACCGAAGGAGCGCATTAATCAAGCCAAACCGTCATGGCTATCCATCACGGCTACCCATTACGGCTATCCACCACGGCTATCCACCACGGCTATCCACCACGGCTGTCCTCCACGACTGTCCTCCAAGGCTGTCCTCCACGGCTGTCCTCCACGGTTATTATCGCAGGGCACCGGCATTTGGGGGAGCGAGCATCAGAAAATCGTCTCATGCCATGGCGCGCTGCTG
>VGHX01000065.1 GCA_016868055.1 Betaproteobacteria bacterium | reverse complement strand
GGCAAGAATGTGTATTCGGCGATCGAAGGGGGATTTGGCGACGCACTGCAGACTCTAGTCGGGGGCGCGCGGGTGGTGTCATATGCGGACAAGAGGTATGCCTACCCCACCAAAGTCATCGAGCCCGTGGCCTTACCGGTCGATGATAGTGGTGCGCCGATCTCAACGGGCGCTGACTCGCTTGAAACCTTTAAGCGCGAAATCACAGCGGCTGTTAACGCCGGCAAGTCAGTTTGGCTTGGTTCAGGTAAAGCAACAACAAACCCCGAGACCTTGGTCAAGGGTCATGCTTTTGCACTACTTGACCCTAATAAAGCTCAACCGGGTGACACGACTTTCAGCATTGTGAACCCTTAGGCGCCAGGGGACCATACCTCACCGTTTCCTTTACCTCTCGATGATGGCACGCGCAATTCTGGCGATGACGCTAACGACATCATCGATTACATCTTGGCAAATGGCCTGGTGGACATCTCGATTCTTGATCCTGAGTCAACCCTAGCACCAACGTCAGGCACCTCAGAGGCTAATGCATCCACGGCCAAGGCCGCTAAGGTATTCAAGGCCTCTGCCTCAGAAACGCCCGGTCTTACCAAGGCCGCTATTGATCAAACATCCTTAGGCTCGGCTGGCGACTCGCGCGAACCGCAAGTCGTATTTATTGGCCCGAGTGCTACCGTTTACGTTGATAACGGCGTTGTACAGCTTTTGGCTAAAGGCAGTACCTTTGCTGCAATGAAGATCGTCAGCGGGTTTTCGGAGAACCTAGGCATTGACGGTACTACCTACTTGGTTGTTAGCGCGAGTTTCAACAATACGACTCCCACCACCAACGACCCGCTCGTCAGTGCTGCGGGTGGCTTTCCGTTGCTGTTGCGCGATCAAAACGGTCCTACGCGTTTCAAGACGCTAGCGGTGTCCTCTACGGGTGCGGCAACGTTAGCTGGCGTACTACCTGCACTTAATGATTTGGCGGGCAACGATACGAGTGCGAAGGCGCAGACGCTATATGGATATGAAGCTGGCTATGGTGAGGACTTCAACGGCTCTGGAGGCCTCGGGAACAATCCGTGGGTGTTGGGCGAAACCGAGGCAGGCCGTGCGGTTTATGTCGATGCGGCTGGCGCCATTGTATTGGGCGGTGCGGTTCAAGGGGGTGTATTCACCACAGCAGGCGTTAAGCTAAACCAGGGTGGGCAGGTTTTGCGTTTTGCTGATCTTGCTGCCTCTGGCTACGACATTTTGTGGATTGATGAGGTTAGTACAGGTTACGACATTTATATCGAGGATCAGCAAGAGGGCAGTATTTTGCGGTTGAGTTTCGCGCCAAGCGGCGAACTCACTTTCCTCGAAACTGCCTTCATCTATGACGAAGCCTTGGGAGACTATGTCGACGCGAGTAGTAGTTTTTTCGGAGGGGTTGGCAACGATACCTTGGATGGCGGTTCACGTGATGACTTCATCAACGGCGGAGCGGGCAATGACAGGCTATCAGGCCTTGCTGGTAACGACATACTCAATGGCGGCGATGGTGACGATCGGCTTGAAGGTGGCGATGGAATCGACGCCGCTTTCTATCAGTTGGCTCGCTCAAATTACACAGTGGTCATCTCGGGCGACTCCGCTACCGTGACAAGCCGGTCAGGAAGCGAAGGTGTTGATACAGTATCCGGTATCGAGCGACTGAGCTTTTCTGATGGGGCTGTCGCACCGGATCTCAGCGGTACCTCGGGTAAAGCCTACCGAGTCTACAAAGCAGCTTTCAATCGAGACCCAATGCAGGGCGACAAAGCCGGATTGGGTTATTGGATCGGACAAATGGATAGCGCAATGGATTTGATTGAAGTGTCTGCGCGCTTCGTGGATTCCAAAGAGTTTAAAGACCTTTACGGTACTAACCCGACCAATGCGCAGTTCTTGACCAAGCTATATCAAAACGTGCTGGGCCGCGCGCCTGAGGCGACTGGCTACAACTGGTGGCTGAATGAACTGAATACCAATCCATCCAAGACTAAAGCCAAGGTACTCGCTGACTTTTCTGAATCAACCGAGAACCAAAGCGGCTTAGCAAGCCTGATTGGTAATGGTATTACGTATGAGCCGTGGCTCGGTTGATCAGAATTATGCGGATTAGTTGGGTGATCGAACATAATTCGTAAGGCCGCAAGTAAGGCTATACGTAGCGAGTTTCATGCGCAGCCGTTGCGCTACTTATTTCGTTCGCTCGATCAGGAAACTGGTCAGCAGAGGTACCGGCCGACCGGTAGCACCTTTGGCCGCGCCGCTTTTCCATGCTGTGCCGGCGATATCCAGATGCGCCCAGGTGTACTTGCGGGTGAACCGCTCGAGGAAGCAGGCGGCCGTGATGGAGCCGCCCGGTGGGCCACCGATGTTCGCGATATCTGCAAAATTGGATTTCAGTTGTTCTTGGTATGCATCTTCAATCGGCATACGCCATGCAGTGTCGTTCGATGCTTTACCCGCAGCCAGCAACTCATTGGCAAGGGCATCATGCGTTTCGTCGTGTCGTGTGAACAGGCCCGTGTTGTGGTGACCTAGTGCAGTCACGCAAGCGCCGGTTAGGGTAGCGATATCCACCACGGCCGCTGGCTTGAAGCGCTCAACATAGGTCAGTGCATCGCACAGAATCAGGCGGCCCTCGGCGTCGGTGTTCAGAATTTCTATCGTCTGACCCGACATGGAGGTAACAATGTCACCAGGGCGAGTAGCGCGGCCGGATGGCATGTTCTCGCACGTCGGGATCACGCCAATCACATTCAGATTAAGCTGCATCTCGGCGATCGCACGGAAGGTGCCGAGCACTGAGCCTGCACCGCACATGTCGTACTTCATCTCATCCATGCCAGCGCCGGGCTTTAATGAAATACCACCGGTATCGAAAGTGATGCCTTTACCGACGAGCACCACGGGTGCATCTTTGGCTTTGCCGCCCATGTGCTTGAGCACGATGAATTTTGGGGGTTGCTCGCTGCCCTGAGTGACCGATAAAAAGCTACCCATCTTGAGTGCTTCCAGCTGCTTGCGATCCAGTACCTCAACGCCGAGTTTGTAATCTTTCGATAGCTGCTTCGCAGTCGTCGCCAGATAGGTTGGTGTGCAGATATTGGGCGGCAGGTTGCCGAGGGTTTTGGCGAGTTCAAGGCCATTAGCGATAGCGACACTTTGCGATAAGGTGGTACGCGCTTCGCTCTGCAAGCTGCCATCGACACCGATAGCGACCCGTTTGACGCCACTGCTGGCGTCGTCTTTTTTACTCTTGAGCCCATCCGAGCGGTAAATACTCTCGCGCAGCGCGAGTACCAGTGACCGGATACCCCATTGCGCGTCGCGACCTTGGATCAGCTCGGTCGGCAGCGCCACCAGTGCATCCGCCGAACCCAAGGTGGACAACACACGTGCTACTGCTTGCGCGACACTGATGAAGTTGCGGTCGCTCATGCCGGCTTCCGGACCCAGCCCCACCAGCAGCACGCGCTTGGCCTGACCCGCTGACGCATGCAGCAGCAGCGTACTGCCCGGTTTGCCGGTGATATCACCCGTCTTCAAAGCAGCGCTGATGGCGCCTTTGCTATCAAGCAGTTTGGCTTGCGCGCTGAGCTTGCTGTTTTCGTAGACACCGACCACCACACAGCCGGTTTTATGTTCCGCGATTGCGTTTTTTGTATTGAAAGCTTTTATGCTAAAGTCCATGACCACTCCTCGACATAACCTCCGAATTATAGTCCTGAATGATTTTTCAGCGCGCCATACGCCGCGAGTTGCTGAATACGGTCGGTGCGGTTTTCACGATCCTGTTCACTATCGTGATGACGGTTATCTTGATTCGGATTTTGGGTGACGCCGCTGCCGGCAAAATCGCCCCCACGGATGTGGCAGCAATGCTTGGCTTTGCATCGCTGGGTTATCTTCCCGTCATCATCTCGCTCACCGCATTTATTGCGGTGTTGATGGTGATATCTCGCAGCTACCAAGACTCGGAGATGGTGGTCTGGTTGGCATCTGGCTTATCGCTACGGCAATGGATCGGTCCGGTACTGAGGGTTGGCTTGCCGATGGTATTGATCACCGCGTTGCTATCGATCTGGCTGACCCCGTGGGCAAACCGTAGCTCAGCAGAGTACAAAGAGCGCTTCCAAAAGCGCGAAGATGTGGCGCGCGTCTCGCCCGGAAAATTTCAGGAATCTGCCAGTGGCGACAAAATGTTCTTTGTTGAGGGCGTCGCTAATGACCTCAGTAAAGTCAGAAATATTTTTGTGCGCGAAGCGGGGCAGCGCGACGCTATGGTGTCGGCCGAGGAAGGCGCTATCGGTATTAACGAGAGCGGCGAGAAAACCTTGCAGTTGTTTCAAGGGCGGCGCTACGAGGGCGCGCCAGGCACGCAAGAAATACGCGTCGTTGAGTTCGAGCGATACGAGTTACTGTTATCGCAAAATGAGCGCGACTTTGGTAGCAACACGACAGCACGCGCCCTCAGCACCGCGCAGCTGATCGAGAAACCGACACCACCTAATTTGTCGGAACTGATGTGGCGAATCTCCATACCGGTGATGTGCTTGCTGCAGATTTTTCTTGCCATTCCACTTGGGTTTGTAAATCCTCGTCGCGGCCGTGCGTTAAATCTCTCGATCGCCTTGTTATTGGCGATCACCTACAGCAATATGGTGGGGGTACTGCAAGGGAGTATTGCAACCGGCCGGATGTCACTCGCTACGGCCTACGGCACACTACATCTATCGGTGTTTCTGCTGAGCCTGTTGCTGCTGTATTGGCGCGATAACACCAATAGTCGCTGGCATCCGGCCCGGCTGTTGGGTTCAATCCGCCAGCTCGTCGCCAGCCCCGGGGGTGCTTCGGCTTGAAGGTTCTGGCGCGTTATTTTTCAGTTCAGATTTATCGTGCCATCTCGTTTTCGATGCTGGCATTCTTGGCGCTGTTCGCCTTTTTTGATTTGATGGGTGAGCTGGGCTCGGTCGGTCGCGGGCCTTATCAGCTTGAGCATGCGTTGGTGTATGTGAGCTTGGGCCTGCCGGCTTATGCGTATGAGCTGATGCCGATTGTGACTTTGATCGGTACGATTTTCATCATGGCGCAGCTGGCGGCCCGATCTGAATTTACCGTCATGCGCGCCTCTTCACTTTCAATGGCCGGTGCGCTCGGCTTGCTACTGCGTATCGCCTTGCTGCTGGCGGTAGTGACTTTCTTGCTCGGTGAATTTATTAGTCCGCGTTGTAATGAATTCCGAGAGAATTTCAAGCGCAGGATTCAGGGTTCGGTATTTTCTGCCGAGTTTAGTTCAGGACTATGGGCCAAGGACTTGATCCGCGATCCCATATCAGGGCAGGTGACAGGCTCACGCTTTTTGAATGCAAAAAAGATCGATACCGATGGCACGATTCGGGATGTGCATCTGTTCGAGTTTGATCGCAAGATGCATCTGGTGTCTCGGCTGTTTGCCAAGCGTGGCGAGTTTCAGGGGGATGAGCAATGGCGACTGATTGAAGTTGAAGAGCAGCGTTTTTCAGATCATCCTACCAGCGCAGATAGGCAACAATCCGAGCTGATCAGTCAGCGCAAGCTCGGCACGCTACAAATACGATCAGAGATCACGCCGGATATTTTGTCTGTCATGCTCGCCGATCCCAAGTTAATGTCAGCACTCGATCTGGCGCAGTACAGCCATCACCTCAAGAAAAATCAGCAGCGCAGCGAACAGTACGATATCGCGCTGTGGACCAAGCTGCTTTATCCGATAACACCGTTGGTGATGATGGTGCTGGCTCTGCCGTTTGCTTATCTGCAGGTGCGGAGCGGTGGGCTATCACTCAAAGTATTTGTCGGTATCATGATCGGTATGGGGTTTCATTTAATGAATAGCTTGTTTTCGCATATTGGGCTACTGAATACTTGGCCGCCGCTGATGACTGCGGCGCTACCGAGCGTGCTGTTCTTGTTCGCCGCGATTGTGGCATTGCGTTGGGTGGAGCGACACTGATGAGTCAAACGTCTGCATTAGTTCTATTTGCACATGGCGCGCGTGCGGCCAGCTGGGCGCAACCTTTTCAGCGTTTGCAGGCACTGCTACGTGATCAGCTACCCGGTACAGCTATCGAACTCGCATTTCTTGAATTGATGGAGCCGCGTCTGCCCGAGGTAGTGAAGCAGTTAGCGGCACAAGGGTGTAACCAGATCAGCGTGGTGCCGGTATTTTTTGGGCAGGGCAGTCATGTGGTGCGTGATCTGCCCCTGATGGTAGAGGAATTGCGGGTAGCACATCCCAATGTGCACATCAGTGTCGCTGCTGCTGTCGGAGAAAGCCCGGCAGTGCTAGACGCTATTGCGCTGTATTGCCGCAGCACCCTGCAGCACTAGCTTGCCGCAGCACGCTGACACACTAGCGCTCCCCTGTAATCGCACTCTCCAGTACTTCCTCGTGCTCGTACTCTTTTGTACTCGCACTTTCCAGTACCAGTACTCTCTAAAGCTCGCATTCTCCAATGTTAGCGTTCTCTCAGACTTTCGCTGACATGCTCCATCAAGGGGCTGAGCAGATACTCAATCACGCGCCGTTTGCCGGTATTGATTTCTGCGGTCACCGCCATACCCGGCTGTAAGGGCAGTTCGCGCCCGTTGACCTGCACCACCGATTTTTCGAGCTGTATCTTGGCCAGATAGGTCAGCCCGAGCTTGTCGTCTTGTACGGCATCACGTGACAGGTTCAGTACCTTGCCCCGTATGGTGCCGTAGCGGGTATAGGGAAAGGTCTCTATCTTCACCTCAACGCTCTGTCCCACATGGACAAAGCCGATATCTTTGTTGGGTAATTGCGCGTCTACCTCGATCGGCGCATCGCTTGGTACGAGCAGCATCAGGACTTGGGCCGGGGTCACTACGCCGCCGATGGTATTCACCACCAGCTGCTGCACGGTACCATCACTCGGGGCAGTGATCCGCATGCGTTGGTGACGCGCTGATGCTTTCACCCATTCTTGCTGTAGCGACGCAGCTTTTTGTTGCGACTCTTCAGCGCTATCGAGCCATTGCCGCCGGCTCTCTGCGATCAGCGTCGCTCTTTGTGCCTGGGTCTCACGCAGCGTTGCGCGTACCTCGGCTAATCGACTGATCTGGGTGGCGAGTTCACCTTCTTGATCAAGCCGCGTCTGCTCTCGCTCCATCCATGCATGGCGCGGCACGTAGCCAAAGTTTTGCAGCTCCTGGTAATCCTGCGCGCGGCTGGTACTGATGGGCAGGAGTTTCTCCAGCCGTTGAATCGATGCCTGTATCGATACAATTTCTGCTTGACGGCGCTCGATATCCGCATCCAGCCGTTGCAGACGAGCGCGATACTCGATGAAACTGCCATCAAGCTGACGCGACGCATCAGCCACGCGTGCCGCGGGTATACCGGCCGCGTGCAGCGCGGGCAGTTTTCCGTCTCGCTGTGCGCTGAGTATGGTCTGCGCCCGAAGCGCCGACAGCCGCGCAGTCACCATCTCGCTTTCAATGCGCTCGGTATCAGCGGCGGTTATGGTGGTATCAAGCTCGAGTAGTAGATCATCTGCCTTCACCCGATCCCCCTCTTTGACGAGAATGCGCGCGATACTCGCGGTTTCAATCGCCTGAATGGGCTTGCTGCGACCGCTGGGGACGATCTTGCCTGCCGCGCTCGCGACCACATCGACCTTGCCAAGTATGGCCCAGCCAAGAGCAAGCGGCGCAAACCCGCACATAAGCCAGAGCGCGACGCGAGGCGCGGGTGAGGGAGGCGTTCGCTGCAGCGCCAGCGCCGCCGCAAGAAACTCTGCCTCGTCGCGCCGATAAGCCGGGCCGTCGAGTGAGTGCCGAACAGCCCAGGCTTGTCGTAAAGCGTGGCTATAGCGAGAAAACAGCGTGCGCCACACCGACAGACGTAAGCGACTATGAGGCAATGAAAATCTCATCATGCCGCCTGCATACGGTGAAGACGCGCGTACCAGCCATCGTCTTTGGCGAGCAAGGCTTGGTGCTCGCCCTGTTCAACCAGCCGCCCATGCTCCAGTACCAGAATACGATCAGTATCGCGTACTGCAGAGAGCCTATGTGCGATGATAATCACGGTGCGATTACTGCATACCGCTGCCATATTCGATTGAATCATGCGCTCGGATTCATAATCGAGGGCACTCGTCGCTTCATCGAAAATCAGTATGCGTGGGTCGCGCATCAGCGCGCGCGCGATCGCAAGTCGTTGCTTTTGGCCGCCTGATAATCCTGTACCGTGCTCGCCGATCATGGTGTCGTAGCCCTCCGGCAGATCAGTGATGAAGCTGTGTGCTCCGGCCAACTGCGCCATATGCATCACCTTTTCCAGTGGCGCACCGGGATCAGTCAGCGCAATATTCTGACGCACCGTGCCTTTGAATAATTGGCTTTCTTGGGGCACCACACCGATCTGGCGTCGCAGTGAGGCAGGGTCAGCGAGGGCAATATCAATACCATCGACCAAGACACGCCCGCGCTGCGCCGTATGTAGCCGCTGTAGCAGCAAGCTGAGCGTACTTTTACCTGAACCAGAGCGGCCGACGATGCCGATGCGCTCACCAGGCCGGATCGCGAGGTGGATGTTCGATAAGATATCGTGACCATCGGGCCGGTAACGAAAGAAAACCTGATCAAAAACAATATGGCCTTTGATGGTCGGTAGCGTCAGCCCACCGGTGCGTACCTCGGTCTCGGTATTCAAAATATCGCCGAGTCGTTCGATGGATACACTGAGCTGCTGAAAATCAGACCACATCTGTGCCAGCCGCATCACTGGCGCGGCAACATGACCTGCCAGCATATTGAAGGCGATGAGTTGCCCGACACTCATCTCACCCTCCATCACCAAGCGCGCGCCTAGCCACAGCGTGCAGACGGTGACGAGCTTGCTCACCAGCGAGACGCCGTTACCAGCCCAGTTACCGACCATCGCCGCGCGAAACGCGGCCTTGATGTAGGCAGCCAGTTGCTGCTCCCACGTCTGGCTCCGGCGTGGCTCGACCGCCATCGCCTTGACCGTACCCATAGCGGTTACCGTTTCTACCAAGAGCGCCTGATTTTCTGCGCTGTGCTTGAACTGTTCATCCAGCCGCCGCCGCAGGATTGGTGTCGCAAGCACCGACAGCAGTACATAACACGGCAGTGACAGCACAACGATCAGTGTCAGCACCGGGCTATACAGCAGCATCACACCGATGAAGATCAGCGAGAACACCAGATCCAGTACTAAGGTGATGCCATTACCGGTCAGGAACTGGCGAATTTTTTCCAGCTCACGCACGCGTGCGACGGCATCACCCGCGCGCCTGGCTTGAAACCAGGGCAGGGGTAGTGCCAGCAGGTGCCGAAACAGCCGTGCGCCAAGCTCTACATCAATACGGCTACAGGTGTGCGCGTGTACATAAGTTCGCAAGCCACTTAGTACTACCTCGAACACACTCACGACCAAAAGACCGACTGCGATTACATTGAGCGTGCTGATCCCGCGATGGACCAATACCTTATCCATCACCACCTGAAAAAATATTGGCGTAACCAAGGCAAATAGCTGAAGTACAACCGAGACCACAAGCACCTCAAGCAACAGCCTGCGGTACTTCACCATCGCCGGAATAAACCAGCTGAAGTCGAATTTAGCTAGTTCACCGGTGATCGACGCGCGCGAAGCGAATAAAATCAATTCGCCTGCCCAGATTTCCGAGAAATCCTCGACAGACATCCAGACCGGTTGAGCTGAGGTCGGACGATGAATTAACAGGCGCGCGCCTTCATCACTGCCGTCGATCCGCCCGATGATGCCGAAGTCTCCGTTTGTATCTATGAAAACCGCCGGCATCGTGGCTTTTTCCAAGCGCTTGGCCGGAACGCGGCGTTGTTCAGCCACCAAGCCGACATGACGGGCGGCGGGCAAGATGGCACGTGAAGAAAACTTCCCCTGTGCCTCGCCGAACTCATGTAACAACTGCGAGGGGTCGGCGACGATACCGTGGGCGCGCGCTATGGTAACGATGCAGCTGAGCCCGGATGGAAATGGAACGCTATGTGATGGCTCTGATGAGGAGGTATCGGCGGCGTTATCGGAGGCTTGTGTAGTTTTTTGATTCGCGGAAGACTGTGAAGATGCCATTGAAAAAATGAAAAACAGATATCACGAACTACGTAGTGTCGAGGTCTGGTTGAGATGCAAGCAGCACGGCAAGAAGCCGAGTAATGAGCAAAGCAAGATACTAAGCAGGAGGCGCAGCAGGGTGTGTAGTAATCAGCAGAGCAATCAGCAGGACAATCAGTAGCGTGAGGGGGTGGTTGAGTATTCGTGTGGCGACCAGAGCAAGTGCATTTCGCGCTTACTCTGTCATCACCGCTTATTGGCTTTTTACCGTATCGGCGCCATGTAATTCAAGAAGCCACCAAGATTGCTGCCAGGTCGCGTTAGCTCGATACTCGGTAGTAGTCCTGAGGCGCTGATTTTAGAACCATTATCGAATTGGAACCAGTCAATAGGCGGCGTCGTATTGACGGCGCCATCAGTGCCAAAAAAATTCTTGACTGTGACGCTCCCTTTGGCATTTTTAAAGCCCGTGATCAAATCGACGCCCGACCGGCTCAGTGTCAGGTCGGTGCGGCTATAGACACCATGCAGCTCGAGTGTGTCGATGCCGCCGGTATCATTCACTGTTTTGTTGCCGCTACCTGCGGATATTCGATAGACGTCGTCACCGAGCTCGCCGGCCAGCAGATCATCGCCTAACCCACCATCGAGCACATCATTACCTAAACCGCCGAAAAGCTGATCAGCCCCGTTATGGCCAAAAAGCATATCGTTACCCAGCCCACCTTGAACGGTACTACCAAGGCGGCTTGCCCATATCAGGTCATCTTTTGCGCTACCCGTAAAATTAGTATGCGCAATGTCCAGTATGCCCTCGAACACAATGTCTTGATCGCTTAGTGCGCTCCATACCTCGCCGCGAGTAAATTGTATGGAGGAGATCAGTCCAGATTGATAGCTGGGTGAGCCACTGCTGTCGTTGGTATGAATGCTAATAAAATCATTAGTCAATATATTTCTCGCATTCAGGCTGGTAAGATCCCTGCTCAGACGTATATCGGATGCGCGGATGCCTTCGGTGAAACGAATCACATTGCGATCCGTGGGCGAGGCAGTTTCTCGAATTTCATCCCACCCCCACCCAGCATCGAACACATAGGTATCACTGCCGGCACCACCGATCAGGGTATCTTCACCACTACCACCCGAGAGCTGGTCGTTACCACCTTTAGCATCGAGGATATCGTTGCCGCTAAAGCCACGCAGAATGTCGTCCGCCGCTGAGCCCCATAAGTTATCGTCACCGTTAGTGCCTGTGGTTGGCGTCACCACCGAAAGCACAGCACTGTTACTCAGACCACCGAGATCGACAGCGGTGAGTTTCAGTTGAATGGGTTTGAACATTGATGCGAGTGCCGGCTGACTACTGATCGTGTTACTGATAGGGTCAAACCGCAGCCACTCGGGTAGTTGCGTGCCATCGGCCATCGTCAGCTGGTAACGAAGCGCATCGTCTTGATTCGGATCGATAAATAGATTATCCGGAATCTTGAACTGATTACTCTGGCTGATCTTCCAGTCCAGATTCGAAAAGGCTGGGTTGAGCGCAGGCGCGCGATTGATAGCACTCGTCGCCAAAGTAAAGCTGGTTTGGGTACTGGCGCCTTGTCGATCAGTTGCAATGAGCGCGAGCTGTAGCCTACCGACATCGGATACTCGCGGTACACCGTAAAAACTTAAGCGAGCGGGATCCCACTTTAGCCAAGTGGGAAGGGGAGAGCCATCTACAAGCCGCGCGGCGATGCTCACCGGATCAGCCGTATCGGCATCAATGAAGAAGTTGGGTGCGATAGCTAACTGAAACGCTTGGTCCTCTAGAGCAAACTGCGTTGGCAGATAGCCATAGACCAGAGGTGCTCGGTTACCGCGTTGTGGCGCTTCGGCGAGCTATTTCAATAATTGACTGAACTGATCGCTGCCCAACAGCGATACCTGCTGCATATTGGGATCGGGCATGATGCCATTATGTCGGCCGGGGTGATCCAGACCCAGCCGTACATCGGCTGCTTGTAACAAGCGACCATCATTCATCAGTACGCGGGTGTAGCCACGTACTCGCACATCTGCCCCCTCTGCGCGGTTGAGCACATTCGCATTCAGATACAGCGCTTGGACACCGGCAGCGTTCAGGTTGACGAGTTCGCCTGTGTCGCTGACCCCATTACTATTGGCGTCTCGCCACAGGAAAAAATTGGACCATCTGGCGTCATTACGATCAAACACGCCATCCTGGTTTTGATCGAAGAAAGGCCTTTGCAATGCCTGCAGATCGCTTAGCGTAGGGTCGCCAGCATAATTGCCGAAGGTGATTTCTTCCAATTTTTGGATACGACCGTCGACGTCTGCGTCGTAGGCGAGTATGCCTTCGTTCGGACCGATCCAGGCACTGCGACGCTGCTCACCGTTGACATTAAAACTGACCCTGCTTTGATCGATATCCATGAAACTGAAACCGTCTCTCCCCAGATCGATCACAATCGGATCGGCACTAAAGTGACCAGTAAATGAGATATTGACTTGTGACGAGGCGCCGGCTGAGTCGGTGGCAGCAAACCAGACAGTCTCATTGGATGTGTTCATACCGAAACCACTGAAAGAGGTCACTGAGGCGCTGGTTAATGAACCACCCCGTGGATCCGGACTAGCGGAGATACCTTCGATCGTTGCGCTACCGTGCAATGGATTTCGCACGACGCTGATCTGAGTAGGCTGATCAGCATCCGGGTCCCAAGCAGAAATTTGCCAGCTTGATAGTTCAGCCAGGGTAGTTCTACCAAAGCGCGCCGCGTTTACTGACGACAGCTGCGCTGTCAGAAAAGGAACGTCATTGACTGCAGCCACAGACCCGTAGGCGCGCTGCGTCGTTTCGCCGCCTTGCCCGTCAGAGACCGTGAAATCAAAAACGATAGCACCGGTATAGTTCAGCGGCGCACGTAGCCCAATTCGCTGGTTCGCTAAGTCATTGAATACCTCAACCGGCTGCGGGTTGCTTACCCCTGCAGTTTGCGCGCCCGTAATTTTTATGACAGTCAGCTGATCGCCTTCAATATCGCTGGCGCCAGATAACAAAAGCTTATGCGACAGATAGCTCCAATGAGATTCGGTTGGGTTATTTGCACCGCCATCCTCCAGCATCTGAAAGCCAACCGCGTTGACGGTTGGCGCATCATTGACCGGCCTTTGCATAATACCGATAGTGAGTGCGGTACTCGTCAACGCACCATCCGTAACTTTTACGTTAAGTTCTCGACCGCCATTTGCATTAGCAGGTGCACGGAACACGAGTTCGCGACGCGTGTCATCGAATCGGACATAGTCGCCAGCAGTGAGCGCCTGAATTGAGCCACTATCGATACTCAGCGCATCGCCATCGGCATCGCTAAACATTTTTACTAAAGCTGACTCGGCGATACGTATTTCCTGATCTTCATTGCCGATCGGTTCAAAACGTGCACCAGTGATAGGGGTAGGAGCATCGTTGACACTATTTACATCAATCATCAAGGTAGCGGTTGAGGACGCGCCAAGATCATCGGTCACCGTGTAATCGAAGCGGGCGGTACCATTGAAATCTGCGGTTGGGCAGAAAGTCAGCTGACCATCTTTTTGTGTCAGCGTACCGCCACGCACATTGTTGATGTTGGTAAGGGAGAGCTTGCTGAAATCGCTATCGACGTCAGAAGCGCCAGAGCGCAGCAATGAAGACGGAAAGCTGACCTGGCTATCCTCCAGGATATTGATGCGTTGTGGAACAAGCTGGGGCGCATCATTGACTGCAGCTAATGAAATAGCAACCTTGGCTTGTACAAAGCCGCCGGCACCATCACTAACGGTGTACTGAAACCCACCGCTACCGTTGTGGTCGGTATCCGGCGTAAACTGAATCATGCCATTGATCAGTTTAGCCGTGCCTCCCACCGCCTGATTAACTGCAATTACCGTGAGGTGTTGGTCTTCGCCTCGTTGAATATCAACATCCAGCTCGTTTTTTACAAGTAATTGTGGATCAATCAGCAGGATTTTATCTTCCCGGCTGTCGATAGTCTCATCCGCACTTATGGGTGCGTCATTCACAGGATCAATATCGATTAGGGCATAGCCAGTGGTAGACAAACCCGATGAATTCATGACGGTGTAGCTAAAGCGTGCCTCGCCATTGAAATTGGTATCAGGCGTAAAAACAATCTCACCATCAGGATCAAGCCTGACTTTGCCATGCTCTGCAGCGCTAACCGCAGTAATTTTTAATGGTGACGCACCAACCCGGCTATCTGCATCAAGATCAAGATCATTCCGTAGCAAGAGATGCTGAGCGATCCGTAGTATGTGATCTTCCCGTGCATGAATAATTCGCTCAGCTACCACAGAGGGCGTATCTTTTTCGGGAGCGAGTGTGATGCGAATAGTTGCTGTCGCTACTGCACCCTGCGCATCTTGCACGATGTATTCGATGAGATCGGTGACATGGTATTGATCTTCCGGCGGTACATAATGAATCATACCGTTACCAACCAGCTCAGCACGACCCAGAGAGACGCGCGCAATACCAGTGATAGCGAGGCGGTCGCCTTCGACATCTCTATCGTTGGCGAGCAGCGCCTGGGTATCAATGAGTAGTGGTACGTCTTCAGTCGACAAAATAGCCTCGCCTGCTGTGCGCGGGGCATCGTTGACAGCACTCAATTTGATCGAGAGGTCTTGCTCATAAAGCCGGTTAGCTTGATCTGCCAAGAGATAAGTAAATCCAGCCTCGCCAACATAATCATCTTGAGGTTTGAAGCTCATGCGTTGGGTATCTTCATCCATCCGAACCTCGCCATGGTGAGCGTCTCGGAGGCCAATTACACGCAACTGCAGATCTGCACTATCGATAGGCAAGCCGATTTGGGTATCTTTTGCGAGTCGCGCATAGTTGAAACTCAGCAGCCCGTCTTCGTCTCCCTGCAGCCTGAGCGGGCT
>VGHX01000064.1 GCA_016868055.1 Betaproteobacteria bacterium | reverse complement strand
ATTGGTTCGGTACTTCGATGGGCGCGCTGATTGGGTTGGGTCTCGCGGCGATACCCGATGCACCCATCTGCAAGATGGTGATGAACGATGTAGGCCCTACGCTGAATTTTCAGGCGCTGTCACGTATTGGCAGCTATATCGGTGAAGATCTTCGGTTTGATAGCTTTCAACAAGCCCGCGACTACATCCGAACCATCTCTGCGCCGTTTGGCCCACACACTGATCAGCAGTGGGGCAAGCTGGCCGCTGATGTGCTGCGACAAACCGATGATGGGCAATGGCGGCGACACTATGATGTGTCGTTAGCCTTGCCTTTCAAAGTGATGACGGAAGAGAGTGCGCAGCAAGGCGAGGCGGCACTGTGGGCGGCTTACGATGCAGTGCGTTGCCCGGTACTGCTGGTGCGTGGCGCTGAATCAGATCTCTTGACGCGCGAGACAGCGCAGCAAATGACCATCCGCGGTCCGCGAGCGCAATTGGTTGAGTTGCCGGGCATTGGCCATGCGCCGACCTTCATGCATGACGATCAGATCGCGCTGGCACGCGAATTTTTTCTGGGATAGCGATGGTATTCGTTGCAACACGTGCGGGTGATGATGAGCTATGCATTGGGTTGCGATCCGAGGATGCTGCGCGCTTGCGGGAAGCGATCGAGTTTGTGCGAGACCCCTACGCCGGTAAGCAGGTGCCTACCGGACAAGATGCAATGGATTTCTCGCGCGGCGTGGTGGCTGCGCTATCCATTCTGAAAGCCGATGCCGACACCCGTATCGCTGGCATGTTGTTTGAGCTGGCGGTGGTGGCACCCGACAAAGTCGCTGGTATCGAGCCGCGCTTTGGTAAAGAAGTGTCTGACATGGTGATCAGCATTCGGCAGCTCATGCGCTTGCATGAGGGGATGTTTGCGCGCAAGGAGTCTGACCGAACCAAGACCAGTGCAGCAAACCAACTCGAAGCGTTGCGCAAGATGACGCTGGCCATGTCGAGTGACATGCGCGTGGTGCTGGTGCGCCTATGCTCGCGCCTGGCGACGCTGAGACATTTCGCTGAGATAAAGAGTGATAGTGAATTCACCTTGCGCTACGCGCGCGAGACGTTTGATTTGTACGCGCCGCTCGCCAACCGGCTTGGTATCTGGCAGCTGAAGTGGGAGCTGGAAGATTTATCATTTCGTTTTTCCGAGCCGGAGAACTACAAGCGTGTCGCCAAGATGCTTGAAGAGAAGCGGGTCGAGCGCGAGCAGTTTGTCGAGGATGCGATCAAGCGCTTGCGATCGGAGCTGGCAGCCGCGGGGATTCGCGCCGAGGTCTATGGCAGACCGAAGCACATCTATAGTATCTGGAACAAGATGCAAGGCAAGGCGATCGATTTTTCGCGCTTGCATGATGTGCGAGCGTTTCGAGTGATCGTCGATGATGTTAAGACGTGCTACGCCGTGCTCTCCATCGTGCACGATATCTGGACCCCGATTGCTGAAGAGTTCGACGACTACATCGCGCGACCTAAGTCCAATGGCTATCAGTCGCTACACACAGTGGTAGAAGCGGATGATGGTCGGACGCTGGAGGTGCAGATTCGCACGCAGCAAATGCATCGCTTTGCAGAATTTGGTGTTGCTGCACATTGGCGCTACAAAGAGGGTGCAGGCAATACGCAAGATGATACCTATGACCAGAAAATTGCCTGGCTACGACAACTTCTCAGCTGGAAGAGCGAGATCACGGATACGGTTGTTGGTCAGGAAGACAGCGAGCGACAATGGGTTGAACAGCTGAAGGCTGCTTCTATCAACGACCGTATTTATGTGCTGACGCCGCAGGGCAGATTGATTGAGCTGCCGATGGGTGCGACGCCGATTGATTTTGCGTACCAGCTACATAGCGACGTGGGTCATCGTTGTCGCGGCGCGAAGGTCAATGGAACCATGGTGCCGCTCAATACGATTCTGAAAAACGGTCAGACGGTAGAGATCATCACTGCTAAAGGTGAAGCAGTGGCGATGGGAACGGCCGGACCGTCGCGCGACTGGCTGTCGGATGGTTACACCGCGAGCCCTCGTACGCGCTCAAAAATTCGTGCCTGGTTCAATGCCATCGAGCAGGCGCAGACCTTGGCACAGGGTCGTGCGTTGCTTGAAAAAACCTTGCAGCGTGAAGGCAAGACAGCCGTCAACTTGGATGATCTTGCGCATCGATTAGGGTTTGACAAGCTGGACGATATGCTGCTCGCGATCGGCAACGAGCGGTTCAGCTTAAGACTGGTGGAGCAGGCACTGCATGGTGACACGCATGATCGTGTGCCATCCGTCGATGAGACCCAGTTAACACGCAAGAGCCGAGCCTCAAGCGTGACCCAAGGCGGCAAAGCCGGCGTACTCATTTTAGGCACCGAGGGCCTGCTGACGCAGATGGCGAGTTGCTGTAAACCGGCACCGCCTGATCCGATCGTCGGCTTTATCACGCGTGGCAAGGGCATTTCGATTCATCGCGCCAGCTGCAAGAACCTCTCGCAGATGGTGCTGCGCGCGCCCGAGCGCATGGTGCAAAGCAGCTGGGGTGAGCTGGGCGGTGATACGGTATATCCGGTAGATGTGTTCGTGCTTGCGCAAGACCGACAAGGTCTGCTGCGCGATATCTCCGACATTTTTTTGCGAGAAAAAATCAACGTGGTTGGCGTGTCTACGCGTAGCAGTAAAGGCCAAGCCTTCATGTCGTTTACCGGCGAGATATCCTCTACCGAGCAATTGCAGCGCGCGATGAAGGTGATCACTGAGGTGAAGGGCGTGGCTGAGGTCAAACGGGTTTGATGCGGGCTGGATAGCTGGATATCAAAACATTAACCCGTCATGAACTCGAAGCGATCTTGATCATCCAATGCTGAGCAAAACAGCGAAATCCCGGAGTTCTTGGCGTTGAGATACAAAGCTGGCTATAATCTCGCTTCTTTAGGCGCGTAGCTCAGCTGGTTAGAGCACTACCTTGACATGGTAGGGGTCGTTGGTTCGAGTCCAATCGTGCCTACCAACACACAGCAGCAATTATCTGTAAGAGCGAGAAAGGCGAGACGGTTATGACACCGCGAACTAGCACCGTAGTGAGATTCATCTCCCGCTAGCCCGTCTTCTTGCATAGAAAAACGCGGCTGGTCCGCGTTTTTTTTCGTCTGCGGCATGGGCCGCGACACTCTCCAAAGGAGCTTCCATGGTTTCAGTCCGACTTCCTGATGGCTCGCAGCGCCAGTTTGATTCTGCCGTCACTGTTGCGCAGGTCGCCGCATCGATCGGTACCGGGCTTGCCAAAGCAGCGCTTGCCGGTAAGGTCGACGGCAAGCTGGTCGACACCTCTTTCATGATCGAGCACGACGCGGATTTAGCGATCGTCACCGACAAGGATGCCGATGGCTTGGAAGTCATTCGTCACTCCACTGCACACTTGCTAGCCTACGCGGTCAAGTCTTTATTTCCGGACGCGCAGGTAACGATTGGGCCGGTCATTGATAACGGCTTCTACTACGATTTTTCGTACAAGCGCCCGTTCACGCCGGAAGATCTGCAGACAATTGAAAAGAAGATGGCTGAACTGGCGAAGAAAGATGAGCCGGTTGAGCGCAAAGTGATTGCGCGCGATGAGGCGGTGGCTTACTTCAAGTCGATTGGCGAGCACTACAAGGCAGAGATTATTGCGTCGATTCCCGCCAATGAAGATGTATCGCTCTACAGCGAGGGCGAGTTCACTGATTTGTGCCGTGGCCCGCACGTGCCGTCTACCGGCAAGCTCAAAGTGTTCAAGCTGATGAAGCTGGCCGGCGCTTACTGGCGCGGCGATTCGAAGAATGAAATGCTGCAGCGGATTTACGGCACCGCCTGGACGAAAAAAGAAGACCAGGAAGCCTACCTGCACATGCTGGAGGAAGCCGAGAAGCGCGACCACCGCAAGCTAGGCCGACAACTTGATTTATTCCATTTCCAAGATGAAGCGCCAGGGTTGATTTTTTGGCACCCCAAGGGCTGGACGATTTGGCAGCAGGTGGAGCAGTACATGCGCCATGTGTATCAAGACAACGGCTACCAGGAAGTGAAAGCGCCGCAGATTCTTGATCGCTCGCTGTGGGAGAAATCGGGCCATTGGGATAACTACAAAGACAATATGTTCACCACCGATTCCGAGAATCGGGCTTATGCGTTGAAGCCAATGAACTGCCCGGGCCACGTGCAGATCTTCCGTTCGAATATGCACTCGTATCGTGAGCTACCGCTGCGCTACGGTGAGTTTGGTCAGTGCCATCGTAATGAGCCCTCGGGGTCCTTGCACGGCATGATGCGGGTGCGAGGCTTTACGCAAGATGATGGTCATATCTTCTGCACCGAGGATCAGATTTTGGATGAATGTGTAGCCTTCACCGCGCTACTGCAAAAGGTCTACCGAGATTTCGGCTTTACCGAGGTGATTTATAAAGTCGCTACTCGTCCTGAGAAGCGCGTCGGTTCAGACGAACTGTGGGACAAGGCCGAGCAGGCGCTGATCGAGTCGCTCAAGCGCTCGGGTTGCGAGTATGAAATCACTCCAGGTGAGGGCGCGTTTTACGGCCCGAAGATCGAATACACCCTGAAAGATGCGATCGGTCGGCCTTGGCAGTGCGGCACGATTCAGGTGGATTTCTCTATGCCGGTGCGATTGGAGGCGGAATACGTCGCCGAGGACAACACCCGCAAGGTGCCTGTGATGCTGCACCGGGCTATTCTGGGTTCATTAGAGCGGTTTATTGGCATGCTGATCGAGAACCATGCCGGTGCCTTGCCGCTGTGGCTGGCGCCGGTGCAGGTGTCGATCCTGAATATCTCGGAAGGGCAGTCAGATTACGCGAAAGAAATCGAGCAAACCCTGAAAAAACAAGGGTTTAGAGTGCAGGCGGATTTGCGGAACGAGAAAATAACCTATAAAATACGCGAGCAGTCGGTCCAGAAGCTGCCCACCATTGTGGTGGTCGGCGACAAGGAGCGAGATGCAAAAACCGTGGCCGTGCGTGCGCGAGGCAATGTCGATTTGGGCGTGATGTCCCTCGACGATTTGGTAAGCCGACTCCATCACGAGATCGCTACCAAGGCCTGACGGATTCCCCGTCGGGTCAGCCCGCAGCAGAAGCACGGCGTCTTTTTTGGACCTTTAGAAGGAAACGGCAATAGCTACTGATAAATCGCACCGTATCAACGGTGAAATTACCGCCCCCGAGGTTCGCCTCTCCGGCGTCGAGAATGAAGCGATCGGCATCGTGAGCCTGGCCGAAGCGTTTCGAATGGCCGAAGAGGCCGATGCCGATCTCGTCGAGATCGCGCCCACGGCGGTACCGCCGGTCTGTCGCCTGATGGACTACGGCAAGTTCAAATACCAAGAACAGAAGCGCGCACACGAAGCCAAGCTCAAGCAGAAAGTGATCTCGGTCAAAGAGGTCAAGTTTCGCCCGGGCACGGACGATGGCGACTACAACATCAAGCTACGCAATTTGGTGAAGTTCCTAGAAGAGGGCGACAAAACCAAAATCACGCTGCGCTTCCGTGGCCGCGAGATGGCGCACCAGGAAATTGGCGTGCGCATGCTGGAGCGCCTGAAGCTGGATCTGGAGCCGTTTGGCCAGGTAGAGCAATTTCCCAAGATGGAAGGCCGGCAGATTGTGATGGTGCTCGCTCCCAAGAAGAAGAAATAAGACTCTTCCGGCTTGCTAAGGCGCTGATTTCCTTGATAGAATTGTAGGCTTCGCTGGTCTAGGCGGAGCAATCGACGGGTGGCTTGATCTGCCTGTCAACAATAAGCGAGCTCAGGCATCCAAGCGCAGTGAATTTGCTGCCACCTGTCATCGTCCAATAAAGGAGCTGTCCGAAAAGGACCGAATTTTCATGCCAAAAATGAAAACCAAGAGCAGCGCGAAGAAGCGTTTTCGCGTTCGCCCAGGCGGTACCGTCAAACGTGGCCAGGCATTCAAGCGCCACATCCTGACCAAGAAAACCACCAAGAACAAGCGCCAGCTTCGTGGGGCGGTCGATGTTCATGACACAAACGTCAACGCGGTTCGCGCGATGATGCCGTTTGCCTGACCTAACGACCACCACAGGAGCACACTATGCCAAGAGTAAAACGTGGGGTCACGGCACGGGCCCGTCACAAGAAAGTTCTAGACGCCGCCAAGGGTTACCGCGGTCGTCGCAGCCGTGTTTATCGCGTCGCCAAGCAGGCGGTGATGCGCGCAGGGCAGTACGCCTACCGCGATCGTCGTAACAAGAAGCGCGTATTCCGCGCACTCTGGATCACCCGTATCAACGCGGCGACCCGTGAGCATGGCCTGACCTACAGCAAATTCATCAACGGTCTCAAAAAGGCCGAGATCGCGCTGGACCGTAAAGTGCTGGCCGATATGGCAGTGACCGACAAGCCTGCGTTCGCCGTCATTGTGAACCAAGTCAAAGCCACTATCGCAGCCTGATAGGCCGACTTGCGATGGCGCCACCGAGTCCGGTGGCGTTCATGCGGGGCATGAGGTGACAAGCCCGTGCCCCGTTGCCATTTTCAAGCACACGTATGAGCTCATTGGAACAACTCGTTGTTGCCGCAGGCGCTGATTTCGCCGCTGCGCAGGATTCTGCCGCGCTGGAGAATGCCAAGGCAAAATATCTCGGCAAGAGCGGGCAGATCACCGAGCAGATGAAGGGCTTGGGCAAGCTCGATCCCGAGGCGCGTCGCGCTCAGGGTGCGTTGATCAATGCGGCAAAAGATCAAATCGAGGCACTGCTGACTGCCCGCCGGAATGCCTTATCGGATGCGCAAATGCAAGAGCGTCTGAACGCCGAGGCGATCGATGTGACTTTGCCCGGACGTGGTCGCGGCGTAGGGGGTATTCACCCCGTCATGCGTTCATGGGAGCGCATCGAGCAGATTTTTGCCTCGATTGGTTTTGATGTGGCCGATGGCCCCGAGATCGAAACCGACTGGACCAATTTCTCTGCCTTGAATAGTCCGGAAAACCATCCGGCGCGTTCCATGCAAGATACCTTTTACATCGACGGTAATGACAGTATCGGCAAGCCGCTGCTGCTGCGTACGCATACCAGCCCGATGCAGGTGCGCTATGCAAAGATGCACCAACCGCCGATCAAGGTGATTGCGCCGGGTCGCACGTATCGCGTTGATAGCGATGCGACGCACTCGCCGATGTTTCATCAGGTTGAGGGCTTGTGGATCGATACGGATATCAGCTTCGCTGATCTCAAGGGTGTCTATCTCGGCTTCGTGAAAGCATTTTTTGAAACCGATGATCTGCAAGTACGTTTTCGTCCTTCTTACTTTCCATTCACTGAGCCATCGGCGGAAATCGACATTGCGTTTGGTTCCGGGCCGCTGAAGGGCCGCTGGTTGGAGGTCTCGGGTGCGGGGCAGGTGCACCCCACTGTGTTGCGCAACATGGGCCTCGATCCCGAGCAGTTCATTGGGTTCGCCTTTGGTTCGGGTCTTGAGCGGCTGACCATGCTGCGTTATGGCATTAATGACCTTCGACTGTTTTACGAAGGTGATCTTCGCTTCCTCAAGCAATTCAACTGATTTCGGACGACGCGAGCAATGCAATTTTCTGAAAACTGGCTACGAACGCTGGTCGACCCCAAGCTCACCTCGGATGAGTTGTCGCATCTGCTGACGATGTCTGGCCTTGAGGTTGAAGAGTTTGAGCCTGTGGTGCCTCCATTTACGCATGTGGTGGTGGCGCAGGTAGTGCAGGTGGAGCCTCACCCGAATGCAGACAGGTTACGTGTGTGCCAGGTGGATGCGGGTACGGGCACTATGCTGAACATTGTGTGCGGTGCGCCGAATGTGCGAGCAGGTCTGAAGATACCGTGCGCCATGATTGGCGCAAAGTTGCCACCGGGTGAAGACGGTAAACCCTTCGAGATCAAGCTCGGCAAGCTGCGCGGTGTGGAGTCGCAGGGCATGCTGTGCTCTGCGCGCGAGCTGAAACTGTCTGAAGATCATGCCGGCCTGCTTGAGTTGCCTGATGATGCCCCAGTGGGTAAAAATTTCCGCGACTATTTTCAGCTCAACGATCTTAAATTCACCATCAAGCTGACGCCCAATCGTGCGGATTGTTTGTCGGTGTTGGGTGTGGCGCGCGAGGTGGCTGCATTGACGGGCGCATCACTGTCGATGCCCGTATTCAAGTCAGTGGCGGTGAGTCTGGATGAAGTGTTGCCCGTCAAGATTGCTGCGCCTGATTTATGTGGACGCTTTTCTGGTCGCGTCATTCGCGGTTTGAATGCCAAAGCCGAGACACCGCAATGGATGAAGCAGCGGCTTGAGCGGAGTGGTCAGCGACCGATCTCGGCATTGGTCGATATCTCGAACTACGTCATGCTTGAGCTTGGTCGTCCTACACATGTATTTGATTTGGACAAAATCCACGGCGGCCTCGAGGTGCGCTGGGGTCGCGCTGGAGAGCAGCTGAAGCTGTTGAATGGCAATACAGTCGCTGTCGACGAGTGGATCGGTGTGATCGCCGATGATACCGGCCCGGAGGCCATGGCAGGCATCATGGGTGGCGATGCCACAGCAGTATCGCTCGACACCACCAACATTTTTCTTGAAGCCGCATTCTGGTGGCCAAATGCGATTCAGGGCAGGGCACGGCGCTTTAATTTTTCTACCGATGCTGCGCATCGTTTCGAACGCGGCGTGGACTTTGCGACCACGGTCGAGCATATCGAGCGTATCACTGCGCTGATCGTCGAGATTTGCGGCGTACCCGGACAGACCAAGGTGGGGCAGGTGGATGATCAGATCACCGCACTGCCCAAGCGCGAGCCGGTAACACTGCGCGTTTCACGCGCCTCAAAAATCATCGGCGTCCCGCTATCGGCGCAACAAGTGGCTGACATCTTTTCGCGCCTTGGTTTGCCGTTCACTCAGCAGGGTGAGTCGTTCTTAGTGACTGCGCCCAGCTTCCGCTTCGATATCGAGATTGAAGAAGATTTGATTGAAGAGATCGCGCGGGTCTATGGCTTCGACAATATTCCCGCATTGCCGCCAGTGTCGGCCAATGAAATCCGACTCGCGCCCGAGCACCAGCGCTCTTTGTTCACGGTACGCCGGCAAATGGCCGATTTGGATTATCAGGAAGTGGTCAACTACAGCTTCATTGATGAGTCGGCTGAGCGTCGCTTTGGTATTACAGACCCGATCAAGCTGCTAAACCCGATCGCTAGCCAAATGAGCGTTATGCGCTCGCAATTGCTGAGTGGGCTGGTGGCGAATGTTCGCTACAACCTGAACCGAAAAGCGTCGCGTATGCGAGTGTTCGAAATCGGTGCGGTGTTCTCAAAAGATGCCAACATCGACGATGGCCCGCTGTCGGTAGCCGGTATTGCGCAACCCAAACGACTATCGGCACTGGCGTATGGCACGGTAGCGGATGAGCAGTGGGGTCAAGCGTCACGCACGGCCGATTTTTTTGATCTCAAGGCCGACCTGGAAGCCTTGTTCTCGCCGCAGACCTTACGGTTCGAGAAAGTGGCCCACCCCGCGCTACACCCTGGTCGTTCCGCTACGGTTTTCATCGGCGATAAGCCTATCGGGCTCATCGGCGAGTTGCACCCAGGTTTGGTGCAGTCACTCGAGCTACCGCTGGCGCCCGTGATGTTTGAGGTCGATGCCGCTGCGCTGCAGCAGCGCAGCCTTCCGGTATACCAAGAGCTTTCCAAGTTTCCGCCTGTCATGCGCGATCTGGCGCTGCTGGTTGAGCAGTCGGTTTTGGTGCAATCGCTACTGGACACCATGCACCAGCTGGCAGCAGTTAACCCGGTGTGTCGAATCATGCAACACATGGTTTTGTTTGATGAATATCGCGGCAAAGGGCTGCCGGAAGGGCAAAAAAGTCTTGCCTTCCGTGTGACCATGCAAGATACTCAAAGCACCCTGCAGGATGAATCGGTTGATGCGGCGATTGCAGCGCTGGCCGAGGCTGTTCACCAAAAGCATGGCGCAACCATAAGAAAATAAGCAGCCATTTCGGGGCTCGTCAAACATGATGAATCACACCAATCCCGCAGAAGTTGAATCTGTCGTCGCAGCGGATCTCGATCGCGCCATTCAGGCCAACCAAGCGCGCGTCGGTGCCGAGAAAGAATTACCGACCCTCACCAAGGCAGAGCTGGCCGAGTTGTTGTTCGAGCAGGTTGGTTTGAACAAGCGAGAAGCCAAGGACATGGTCGATACCTTCTTTGGCGAGATTCGCGATGCGCTGGAGCGTGGTGAGTCGGTGAAGCTGTCTGGCTTCGGTAACTTCCAGCTGCGCGACAAACCGCAACGACCCGGACGCAATCCCAAGACGGGCGAAGAAATACCTATCAGCGCTCGTAGAGTAGTCACCTTTCATGCAAGCCAAAAGCTGAAAGCGCAAGTCGATGCGTCAGGTGTTCGTCCGCCGGCGCATCCCGTCTGAGTTGAGCCGTCATGACCGAGCGCGCGGCCAAGCCTTCACTGGCGCCTCTGCCACCGATCCCGCCGAAGCGATACTTCACGATCGGTGAGGTGAGTGAGTTGTGCGGCGTAAAGCCCCATGTGCTTCGCTACTGGGAGCAGGAATTCACCCAACTCAAGCCCGTCAAGCGACGAGGTAACCGGCGCTACTATCAGCACCATGAAGTAATGCTGATTCGCCGCATCAGAGAGCTGCTGTATGAGCAAGGATTCACCATCAGCGGCGCGCGCAATAAGCTTGACGCAAATGGCGCTACCAGCAGCCCAACGGCACAGGCGATGGATCTTGTTGCTGTGCGGGCTGAGCTCGGCACCATACTCGGACTATTGAGGCTCTGAGCCGCCCTTGCTGGTAGTAGCAGTTGTAGTTCGGCAAAAAAATGCCCGCTCGGTGAGCGGGCAAGATCTATATCTGAGGAGAAGACATAGAGGAGACGCGTATATCATGCTGCTCTGCAAAATATAAAGCAAATGCTTTATTCCTATCCATTCAATAGATGTTTCGTATGACTGGCGCCCAAGGCGGGTCGCAAGAGCGCTCACCGGGGCCGGACGCCGCATCAAAACCTATGTGTTTTATTGATAACTTGGCGATATTTCCGCAAATGGATTCATTCTGGAAAGAAAATTTTGCGAATTTCTGAACATTTGACCGTATAATTTCTTTTAGGAATCAAATCGGTTTGCCAGCGCCCTACATCCGTGCACGTGGATGGGACGATGGCAAGCCCCAAGTGTTTGATTTTTTCTTTCACCAGAATCATGGAGGCGGTGTTGGCGGACTCTAATCAAAGCGGATGTCTGACGGTTGGTGAAGGCGTCGTTCTCAACGGGACGTTTGTGGTCCCGGATATTGCCTCGGTGTCGGGCAGTATTGAGGGCGATATCACAGCGCGCGAGCTGATTGTTGCCAGTTCGGGCGTGATCAAAGGCAAAGTCACCGCGGAGATCATCGACCTTCGGGGCGAGATCCATGACACGCTGACCGCCAAGAAATCGCTGTTCATCCGATCAACTGGTAAGGCACTCGGCTCGGTGCAATATGCAGAAATCGAGATCGAAAAGGGCGGTGACCTGCAGGGTTCACTACAAAAGATTGATGGCGACGGCCCAGCTTCGGGTACGTACTGATTTCGGGGCTGTGACTCGTGTTCATCAATAAAAAACGCAACGACGAACGGGAAAAAATGGCGACTCCCATCGAAACTAGCCAACCACCGGTGATTGAGCCAGAACTACCTGCCCCAGAGGTACAAGTGGATCTCGACCAGGCCTACCCCGGTAACGGTAATGGCAACGGCGGCATGAAGCCGGCGGTGAATAACCTGAAACCCTCGATCATCAGTGAAGGCTTCGAGTTCATCGGCGAGATTCGTTCTAATGGTTACCTGACCATTGACGGAACGGTGCGCGGTACTCTGTCTCTGCACTCGATACAGATCGGCGTGACCGGCGTGCTCGACGGCAATGTCACCTGCGACACCATGAACGTCAAAGGCAATTTTGCGGGCTCGCTGGATTGCCGTGATCTGACCATCGGCAGTCGCGCTGTGGTGGACGGTAAGGTCAGCTTCAAGAGCATCACCATTCAGCGCGGTGGTGTGGTCAAGGGCGAGCTCAAGAAAAAACCGTAAATGCGGGTGGCCGGCTAAGGCGCGCACGCTAGCGCTACAGCCGGTAATCCGAACGGCTTGCTCAACAGCGGTATTCAATGAGTTGGTGAGCCATAAAAAAAGCCTGACGGTGTGTCGTCAGGCTTTTTTATTTTTGTCGCAGTTGACTGGAACTACTTTTTCTCTTGCGCCATTTTGATGACAGTTTGCGCGTCAGTGCTGCTGGTATTGTTTTGTGCTTGAATCACCAAGCCAAGCAGTTTGGCGCCGTGCTCAACGCCGATGGTGCCATAGGTGATGTCACCACGAACCTCAGAGTCTTTGTGAAACTCTGCGCGTTCATTGGCGTAAATGTTTCCTTCGACTTTGCCGGCAACCATAACGCGATGCGCCGTGATGTCGCCCGACACTTCGCCAGAGCGACCAATTGCAACCGTCACTTTCTTTTCTTTGACGGTTTCGATATTACCAATCACCTTGCCATCAATGCGTACGCTATCGAGCAGTACTAAACGACCGTAAATCTCGGTGGTCGCACCGATTAACGTGTCGAATTTCTCCTGCGTGGGTAGTAGTTTGCTTTGCTTCATTTTGCGGAACATCGCCCTCTCCTGTTCCAGATTTATAACCCGCAATATACCGGACACAGCATCGGTACGGGGTTGATTTTTTTAAGATGAAGCGGCTTGTTACGGTTGATGCGTAAACAAGATGTTGAGCACTCGTCGTGACACAGGAAAAATCAATGCGTTGCGTCTACTTTAAAGAAATTACTTAAGCTTGTGGTTTTTGATTCGACAAGCTCAGCCGCCACTGGGCAGCACCTGAACCGGGTTCATGACATGCCCATTGCGAAACACTTCGTAGTGCAGGTGCGGGCCAGTGGAACGACCAGTGCTACCAACATCGGCAATATGCTGACCACGTTTGACGCGTTGTCCTTCGGTGACGTGACGCTTGCTGATGTGCGCGTAGCGCGTCATGAAACCCTCAGCGTGCGTTATCTCGACGATGTGTCCGTACGTGTCTTCCCAGCCGGAACGCGTCACCAATCCATCGGCGGTGGCGATAATAGGCGCGCCATGTGAAGCAGTGAAATCAAGTCCCTCGTGGCGAGCAAGTGTGTGCGTAAATGGATCAACGCGCATACCAAACCCGCTTGTCATACGAAAATCACCAGCGATCGGCACTCCGGTAGGCAACGTATGCAGCCACTGCAACTGCTTATCCCAGTCGCTGCGCATGCTGCTCACTGTTTTATTGAACTGCCCGATTTCGCCCATCGTGCTGTCGAGGCTTTCATCCAGAGGCAGCGATGAGTCGAGCGTCGCACGTCGACTTGGCAGCAGCAGCAATGGACCGCCACGACCATCCTCTTTGCTGGCAACGCGCTCGCGCAAAGACGCTGGCGTTGCGATTTCCATGAATCGGTTTTTTAGTTGCTGCAGCTGGCGGATGTCTTGCGCCGTCGAGTCCAGAGTCTCTTGCATCTTCACCAGGCGATCACGATAAATCGCCTCCATGCGTTGCTGCTCGGCTTCTGTGGTGACGCCGCCCAGGGTGCGTGCAAGGTCAGGGCTGGTTTCAACCGCAATCTTGAAACCAACGAGGTAGAGCAAGAAGCCGGTAACGATAAGCGTGAAAGAACCCACCAACGCCGCAACCACCACCTTCTTCGCGGTAATTGAGATAGTGCGCACACGCCCCGTCGGGCCAGAAACCCACATCAACTGCATCGCTACGTCCTCTGGCGGGATTAGTTGAAATCCATAGACACGAGCTCGACATTATATTGTTTTCAAGCAATTTGTTGCCCAAAAAAGTGCGAAATATGAATATTCTGATAATAAAAATCTGAATATTTTCAATATCTTGGGCGTTTATCGGTGATAAGCAGTGGGATCGCGCCCATTCGCTTACCAATATTTCGCATAAGAAAGCGGGTCGCCGCTTGAGGGCTGTCAACTGACGGCCCTTTGCAGCTTCACAATTTGTTGGGCGTTTTGTTGGGCACTTTTTGAGGAAAATTGTCAGCCAACAAAAAAGCCAAGCCGGAGCTTGGCGTAAGTCTTTGAATTGATTGGTCGGGGCGGCGGGATTCGAACTCGCGACCCCTTGCACCCCATGCAAGCCTCGACGCCCTTGCACCATTAGCGTCTCAAATGGCTTGGCAAGGAAGTGCAATAAAAACCGCGAGTTAGCGGCATTTTGGGTCTCAAGAGGTATTTTGAAGTGTCTCCAGATCCGGGGTTAAGTTGTACCCGATCTTGTACCCGGGGGACACAACTTCTGCAAGAGGAGCCCATGATGACAAGACTTACAGACTTGGCGATACGTAATTTAAAGAGCCAAACTGAGCGGATGGTCGCCGACGGCGAGGGCCTCTACCTGCGAGTGCGGCCAGGTGCAACCAATAAGTTCTGGATCTTTCGGTTCACCCAATCCGGAAAGACATGGAAGATACAACTTGGCACATACCCATACATGGGCCTGTCGGAAGCAAGAGAACGGGCCCGGGCCTTAGCCCGGGAGCACAAAGCGGGGCTTAACCCCGTCTTTGAAAGGGACCGCAGGAGAGAGGAAGCAAGGTTAAGGGAGCTTGAGGCCTCTATGAAGCCATCTGTCGAGAAGTTGTTTTTCAACTGGATGGCAATAGATCTCAAAGATCATAAGGATGGTGGTTTTGCCGTTCGCCGAGCCTTTGAGAAAGATGTCCTACCCGCAATAGGCCATCTGCGGGTAGAGGACGTGCAAAAAATTCATCTGACATCCATTGTTGACAGCATAGTTGGTCGAGGTTCCCTCCGAATGGCTAAAGTAGTCTTCTCACTAATGCGGCAGATGTTTCGTTTCGCGCAGGATCGAGACGTTATCTCGGCTGATCCTAGTCAATCAATACGGAAATCAAAGATTGGGGGTAAGGACGTTGAGCGAGACCGCGTTTTATCTGAATCGGAGATTAGGCACCTGGCAGAGGTCCTGCCCAAATCAGGGCTACGCGAGACTACTCAGCTCGCCATTTGGATCATGCTTTCAACTTGTTGCCGCATAGGTGAGCTCACACGGGCACGGTGGGCTGACATTGATCTAGCGGCAGGCGTCTGGCACATACCAAAAGAAAACAGTAAAAATGGAAGACCGCATGTGATCTACCTTTCCGAGTATGCTCAAAAGCTATTCGGTCGGCTCAGGGCACAGCAGTCGCTGTTTCATGAGAGCGCCATTTCAGTGACTATCGCTCCCATAACTTGGGTATACCCAAATAGGAAT
>VGHX01000063.1 GCA_016868055.1 Betaproteobacteria bacterium | reverse complement strand
TTGATTACAACGAAATGTTTTACAACCCTAAACGCCGTCACGGCGTGAGTAATCGGCTCTCGCCGGTAGAATATGAAAAGCAGTATTTTGAGAGGCTTGCGAGTGTCTAGGATTTCCGGGGCGATTCATTACTTGCTCGTGATACTTCATTTACTTCGTTCTCATCGCAGATTTCAAACATTTTTTTTCTGCGTTGCTTATTTGTTCACAACACAGTTCTCTAAAAGTGAGACAGCACGATTGCTCTCTCTACATTTTCACTTTAGAGGATAAGTATTTTGCTTGACTAAGGCATGTAAAACTAATAAAATGACAGTTCTTGATGCAAAAGCAAGAAAAACTGACGGAGGGGTTTTGCTATGAAAAAGTCACGGAAGCAGGTGCGTGAGCGTCGGGTAGTCGGTTACTGTCGGGTCAGTTCGGAGCAGCAGGTTGAGCGGGGAATGAGTCTTGACGCACAGAAAGCACGAATTGAGTCGTTCGCAGTTGGTGAGGGTTTGGGTGAAATTGACGAGTTCTTTCAGGACAGGGGTGTGTCAGCGTTCAAGTCTCGGACAAGTAGGCGCTTAGGCTGGGGTCAGATGCTTGAGGGTCTTGAAGCGGGCGATGTCATCGTTGCGGCAACTCTGGACAGAGTGTTTCGCAGCACAAGTGACTTTTGCTCAACGGTGGAGCTGCTGGAGAAGCGTGGAATTGACTTGTACTTTGTAGACAAGGGTTTGGTCACTGGCGAAAACATTACGAACGGACTGACACTCTCAATTCTGGCATCTGTAAGTCAATTTGAAAGTCAACTCAAGGCAAAGCGTATTCAAGAGGTCAAGTCGTTTCAGTCAGCAAACTTTATCTATAGTGGGGGTCGTCGGACTAGAGGGTTTGGTCGGGAAAAGATAGGTAATCGCAAGTTTATGGTCGTAAATGAGTTAGAAAAGCAATTGCTGCTATTTGTTGCTGAGGCAAAAAAGAAGCGTGATGCTGAAATGAAGAAGCACGACATCAGTAGGGTCAAAGATAAGAGCGAATGGTCATTGAAGAACATTCGTAAGAAACTCGTTGAGAAGATTATTGCTGCTGGTGTAACAAGGCAGGTCAAACTGGATGAAGAGAAAGATGTCTTGGGAGATTATGACTATGAGGCGTGGTCAGTGACTGGTCAGCAAGTCATTGGTCGGGGCAGTAAGGTGCTGCTTGGTACGAAGCAATTTGAATCTGCTGCTGAAAGGATGGCATTCAGTGTAGCGACACTTCATCATCTAGTTTCAGACGATGAGAAGAGGAATGTCTTTGCTCGTTTGGCACGCATCAAAGAGGTTGAGAAGAAAATTCGTCTGATTGATGGTGAGTATGTCTTGGCAAAAGACTTGGCATCTACTTCAAGGCGGGAGGCATCAATTGACGGCGGGGTCGGGCACAAGCAGATGTCATTGATGACGGCGGGTCTTCGTTCTCGTCAAAAGAAAGACAAGGTAATCAGCGCAAGGAAGGGTAGTCTGGGTCGGAAATCTTGATTCTTGTTAGTATGCTCAGATTCACGCTTTGAAATAGTTCAAAACATTCGCAATGTAATCAATGAGTTGGCAGTTATTTCTGTGTAAACTGCTCGTCTGAGTTTTACACAGTTTTTACAAACTCAGAAAAAGTCTAGTGTTTATGCGGGTTTTGAGACTTTTTTTCATCGTGATAGTATGAAAAGTCACTAACAATTGTGGACAACCCGTGCTTTTTGACACCAAAGCGGCGGCGATTGAGCCACTAGCGGGAAACCCACCATTTTAACAAAGGTCCCCATCGCATGACCGATTTGACCGAGGTCGAGTCCGCATTGGACGAGTCCAAGTTCGTCACTTTCCCTGACTCGCCATTTCGCCTGTACCAACCCTTCGAGCCCGCCGGTGACCAGCCGGTGGCGATAGAGCAGTTGGTGGAAGGCGTGCGCGACGGATTGTCGTTTCAGACGCTGCTGGGCGTTACCGGCTCGGGTAAGACCTTCACCATGGCGAACGTGATTGCCCGGCTGGGTAGGCCGGCGATTGTGTTCGCGCCCAACAAAACGCTGGCCGCGCAGTTGTACAGCGAGTTTCGTGATTTCTTCCCGCAGAACGCGGTGGAGTATTTCGTTAGCTACTACGACTATTACCAACCCGAGGCGTATGTGCCGCAGCGGGATCTGTTCATTGAAAAAGACTCCGCGATCAATGAGCACATTGAGCAAATGCGGCTCTCGTGCACAAAATCACTGATGGAGCGCCGCGATGTGGTGATCGTGGCAACGGTATCGGCGATCTACGGTATTGGTAATCCGAATGAATACCACCAGATGATTCTCACCTTGCGCGCGAAGGACCGTGTCTCGCAGCGAGACATCATCGCGCGCTTGATTCAGATGCAATACACGCGCAACGATATTGACTTCGACCGCGGCACATTCCGGGTGCGCGGCGATACGATCGATATTTTTCCGGCCGAGCATGCGGAGTTGGCCGTGCGGGTGGACTTGTTCGATGATGAAATCGACTCGATTCAATTATTTGATCCGCTGACGGGCCGCGTGCGCCAGAAAATCCCGCGCTTTACCGTCTACCCCGGCTCGCACTATGTGACGCCGCGTTCCACCGTACTGCGCGCGATAGAAACTATTAAAGAAGAATTGCGCGAGCGGCTGGAATTTTTCCGGAAAGAGAACAAGCTGGTCGAAGAGCAGCGGCTGGAGCAGCGCACGCGGTTTGATCTGGAGATGATGGCCGAGATCGGCTTCACCAAAGGTATTGAGAACTACTCACGGCATTTATCGGGTGCAAAGCCGGGTGAACCACCACCGACGCTGGTCGATTATCTGCCCGAAGATTCACTCATGTTTCTGGATGAGTCGCATGTGCTTACCGGGCAGCTCAACGGTATGTATAACGGTGACCGTGCCCGTAAGACCAATCTGGTGGATTACGGTTTTCGTCTGCCGTCTGCGCTGGACAATCGGCCGTTACGCTTTGATGAGTTTGAATCAAAGATGCGGCAGACTATTTTCGTGTCGGCGACACCGGCTGATTATGAAAAGATGCACTCAGGCCAAGTGGTAGAACAGGTGGTACGGCCAACCGGTCTGGTCGACCCAATCGTTATTGTGAAGCCCGCGATCACGCAGGTTGATGATCTGATGAATGAGATCGCCGCTCGGGTCAAGGTGAATGAGCGCGTACTGGTGACCACGCTCACCAAGCGTATGGCCGAGCAATTAACCGAATACTTGTCCGACAACGGCGTAGCGGTGCGTTACCTGCATAGTGATATCGATACCGTTGAACGTGTAGAGATTATTCGTGATCTTCGGCTGGGTACCTTTGATGTGCTAGTCGGTATTAACTTGCTGCGCGAGGGTCTGGATATTCCTGAAGTGTCGCTGGTCGCGATTCTGGATGCCGACAAAGAAGGTTTTCTGCGTTCGGAGCGCAGCCTGATTCAAACCATTGGTCGCGCTGCGCGTAATTTGAATGGCACAGCGATTTTGTATGCCGATAAAGAGACCGACTCCATGCGCCGTGCGATGGGCGAGACTGAGCGTCGTCGCAATAAGCAGATTCAATTCAACGCCGAGAACAACATCACACCAGTGGGTGTGAAAAAACAAATTCGCGAGATGATTGACGGCGTTTACAAGATTGATGATGCGCGTCAAGAGCTGATGGCGGCGCAAGAGCAAGCGCGCTACGAGGCGATGAGCGAAAAACAGGTCGCCAAAGAAATCAAACGTCTCGAAAAATTAATGATCGACCACGCCAAGAATCTGGAATTTGAGCAAGCCGCCCAGGTACGTGACCAGCTGCATTTACTCAAAGAGCAGTTGTTTGGTGCACCGGGTGCGGATAACGTGGTGTCGATTACAGGCCAGTAAGCATGCAGCACGACTGGCTGGAAGAAGCGTTGAGGCTGGCGGATGCATCCTGGCAGCCAGTATTAAGAAAGGGTGTTGCTGCGGTCGCTGCCGCTGACCCTGATTATTTGGAACGATTAGCGCACGATACTTATTTGCCTACGAGAGGGCGCTTGTTCGCGGCTTTTGCGCAGCCACTCGATGCGGTTCGTTATGTGCTGGTGGGTGAGGGGCCGTATCCGCGTGAAGAGAGCGCAACGGGCGTTTGTTTCATGGATGGTGCGGTGGGGGCGCTCTGGTCTTTCACAGGACTGTCAAAGCAAGTTAACCGCGCTACATCACTGCGCAACTTCATGAAGATGCTGATGGTGGCTGATGGCCTGTTGGCGCCGGATGTGACCACAGGAGAGGCCGTCGCTGACGTTGCCCAACGGGTGCTCGCGACCGACGCGCACTTTATTCATACCCTGCCCGAGTTGCAGAACAATCTGCATGCAAATGGTTTTCTGCTGCTGAACGCGGCACTGGTGTTCCGGCCGCATGTGCCGCCCGTGAAGGAGGCCAAGGCCTGGCAGCCGTTTCTTGAGGTGGTGCTCGACGCCTTGGCGAGCCTGGCGGGGCAGCCGGCGCCGACGCTGGTTTTATGGGGCAAGATCGCCGCATTACTGCAGGCGATGGCGGTCGCCGAGCGGTTTCCGCAGGCGGTGGCCGAGCATCCCTACAACCTTTCTTTTATAAAAAACAAAGACATGCAGCAGCTTTTTGGCCCAATGCAGCTGTTAGCGAGGCGCTGAAGTTTCAAATAACGCAACTGCCCTGAAAGTTCCAGCGAAGTTCATTACCTGACTTTTTCAGTCGGCTTTGGTATACTTGAGCAAAGAAATCAGGAATCCAAGAATTTCTGTCATTGCTACCGGAGCGAGCACATGCGTTTAACCACCAAAGGCCGTTTTGCAGTCACCGCCATGATTGACCTCGCGATGCGCCAGCATCAGGGGCCAGTTACCCTTGCGGGCATTAGCCAGCGCCAAGAGATCTCACTGTCTTATCTTGAGCAACTGTTCGGCAAGTTGCGTCGGCATGAGATTGTTGAATCGGTACGTGGCCCGGGCGGCGGTTACAACCTCGCGCGTCGGGCAGAGAACATCACCGTCGCCGACATCATCATCGCTGTTGATGAGCCTATCGACGCCACGCAGTGCGGCGGTAAAGGCAATTGCCATGGCGACAGCGAATCCAACGGCACTCGCTGCATGACCCATGATTTGTGGGCTACGTTGAACGCCAAGATGGTGGATTACCTGGATTCGGTTTCGCTGAAAGACTTGGTCGATCAGCAAAAACAGAAAATCGCAGAACAGCAACCGGTCGTGATGGTGCAGCAACGCAGCCAGCATGCCGCTTAAGTATCTCGGAGTTTGTATTTATGAATGCACCTTTGGCACAGTCGTTGATGGATACCATCAAGGCGCCCCATTTCCCGGTCTATCTTGACTATTCGGCCACCACGCCAGTGGACCCGCGTGTTGCGGACAAGATGATTCCGTATTTGCGCGAGCAGTTTGGTAACCCCGCGTCGCGCAGCCACATGTATGGCTGGGAAGCCGAGAAAGCAGTCGAAGAAGCACGCGAGCATGTTGCCGCACTGGTGAACGCAGACCCGCGCGAGATTGTTTGGACTTCCGGTGCAACCGAAGGTAATAACCTCGCCATCAAAGGCGCGGCGCATTTTTACCAAACCAAAGGCAAGCACATCATCACGGTCAAGACCGAGCACAAAGCCGTGCTGGATACCGTGCGTGAGCTGGAGCGACAAGGGTTTGAAGCAACGTATCTCGAGCCAGGGCCAAATGGCCTGATCACGATTGAACAGCTAAGCGCCGCCATTCGTCCCGACACGATTCTGGTGTCGGTGATGTGGGTAAACAATGAAATTGGCGTGATTCAACCGATCGAACAAATCGGCGAACTGTGCCGTAGTAAAGGCATTATTTTTCATTCGGATGCGGCGCAGGCCACCGGTAAAACACCGATCGATCTTGAAAAGACGAAGGTCGATCTGGTCACCTTCACCGCACACAAATCGTATGGTCCTAAAGGCGTAGGCGCGCTGTATGTGCGTCGCAAGCCGCGCGTGCGTATCGAGTCGCAGATGCACGGCGGTGGCCATGAGCGCGGCTTGCGTTCAGGCACGCTGGCAACGCACCAGATCGTTGGCATGGGCGAGGCTTTCCGTATCGCGAAGGAAGAGATGGATGCGGAGATTCCACGCATCCAGGCCTTGCGTGATCGCCTGGTCAAAGGTCTGATGGAAATTGAAGAGGTCTATGTCAATGGTGATCTCGACCATCGCGTGCCGCATAACCTGAACGTGAGTTTTAATTATGTCGAGGGCGAGTCGTTGATCATGGCGATCAAAGATATTGCCGTGTCGTCGGGCTCGGCCTGTACCTCCGCCAGCCTCGAGCCTTCGTATGTGTTGCGTGCGTTAGGTCGCAGTGATGAACTGGCGCACAGCTCGATACGCTTTACCTTCGGTCGCTTCACCACCGAAGACGATGTTGATTTCACAATTGACCTGTTGAAGAAAAAGGTTGGGAAGCTGCGTGAGCTTTCGCCGCTGTGGGATATGTATAAGGAAGGGATCGATATCAGCTCGATCCAATGGGCAGCACATTAAGTATTTGAAACAGGAGCACGACCATGGCTTACTCAGACAAAGTTCTAGACCACTACGAAAACCCGCGCAATGTGGGCGCGTTTGACAAGGGTGACGATACGGTGGGTACCGGCATGGTCGGTGCACCGGCTTGCGGCGATGTGATGAAGCTGCAGATCAAGGTGGGTGCGGATGGTGTGATCGAAGACGCTAAATTCAAAACCTATGGCTGCGGTTCGGCGATTGCCTCTTCATCGTTGGTGACTGAGTGGGTGAAGGGCAAGACGCTGGACGAGGCAATGGCGATCAAGAACACCCAGATCGCTGAAGAGTTGGCTTTACCGCCCGTAAAGATTCACTGTTCGATTCTTGCAGAAGACGCGATCAAGGCGGCGGTGGCCGATTACAAGGCACGCCACGGCGAAGAGCAAAAGGCGGCTTGAGGTATTTCTACCCATGGCAATTACCCTGACCGAAAAAGCAGCCAAGCATGTCTCGCGCTACATCGAGAAGCGCGGGAAGGGTATTGGCTTGCGGTTTGGTGTACGCACCACGGGCTGTTCGGGCATGGCTTACAAGCTCGAATATGTTGATGAGGCGACGAACGATGACCAGGTGTTCGAATCACACGGCATCAAGGTATTTGTTGACCCGAAAAGCTTGCCGTACATCGATGGCACCGAGCTTGATTTCGCGCGCGAAGGTTTGAATGAAGGCTTCAAGTTTTATAATCCGAACGTGAAAGATGAGTGCGGCTGCGGCGAGAGCTTCCGTATTTGAAGCGAGATTGTCGATACGCCCCTAGGCCTGTTGTGAAACGACAGGCTTTTGTTTTTAAAGAGACATGGAAAACCACTTCGCGCTGTTTGGCATGACACCCCGCTTCACGATTGATGCGGCGGTGCTCGATGCTGCGTATCGCGAATTGCAGGCACGGGTACATCCGGATAAATTCGCTGCCGCCACCGATGCAGAAAAGCGCGTCGCGATGCAGTGGGCAACCCGCGCAAACGAGGCCTATCAAACCCTTAAAAGCCCACTCAAGCGCGCCAGTTACTTGTGTGAGTTAAATGGTGTTGATCTGGCGATCGAATCCAACACGCAAATGCCTGCTGCTTTTTTAATGCAGCAAATGTCTTGGCGTGAGACGCTTGAAGAAGCGCGCGACACCAAAGACCTCTCGGCATTAGAGGGTGTGGAAGCAGAATTACGTGCAGCGCGCGCTCAGCAGTTGGCAGATATTGCGGCCTTGCTCGATGATGCGCAGTACGCGCAAGCGGGTGAGCGGGTGCGGCAGTTAATGTTCATCGAAAAATTCGGCGACGAAGTCGGCCGCGCCTTTGAGGCACTGGAAGCATAAAACAATAACACTATGGCACTGCTGCAAATCGCCGAACCCGGCATGTCGACCGCACCGCATCAGCACAGGCTGGCGGTGGGTATCGACCTGGGCACCACTAACTCACTGGTCGCCACGGTACGTCATGGCATTCCCGAAGTGCTGGACGATGAAGACGGGCATTCGCTGTTGCCATCGATCGTGCGTTATCTGCCGAATGGTCATGCCAATATTGGTTACAAGGCGCAGGCGGCGCAGACCACCGATCCCAAGAACACCATCGTCTCGGTCAAGCGCTTCATGGGGCGCGGGCTGAAAGACATCGCACACGCGGAGAATCTGCCTTACACGTTCATCGATGCGCCCGGCATGGTGCAGCTCAAGACAGCGGCGGGTGTCAAAAGCCCGGTGGAAGTATCGGCCGAGATACTCGCGACGCTGCGCCAACGCGCCGAGGATGCACTCGGCGATGATCTTGTCGGTGCAGTGATTACCGTGCCCGCATATTTTGATGATGCGCAGCGCCAGGCCACCAAAGATGCTGCCAAGCTGGCGGGGCTCAACGTCTTACGCTTGCTGAATGAGCCAACGGCGGCCGCGATTGCGTACGGCTTGGATAATAGCTCTGAAGGTGTCTACGCTGTTTACGATTTAGGTGGTGGGACCTTTGACATTTCCATCCTGCGCCTTTCCAAGGGCGTGTTTGAGGTGCTGTCTACCGGTGGTGATTCTGCATTAGGTGGTGACGATTTTGATCATCGTTTGTTTTGCTGGATCATTGAGCAAGCGAATCTCGCACCGTTGACCGATGAAGATACGCGCTTGCTGATGGTGAAGGCGCGAGAAGCCAAAGAAATTCTGTCGTCACATGCCGAGACCCATATCGACGCTACCTTGGGCTCGGGAGAAGAAGTTCGGCTGACCATCACAGCCACAGAATTTGCCAGCCTCACGCAGCACGTGGTCGGCAAGACACTTGCGCCGTGCCGACGGGCAGTGCGTGACGCCGGCTTGAGTGTGGAAGATATCGATGGTGTAGTGCTGGTGGGCGGCGCCACTCGCATGCCGCATATACGCAAAGCCGTGGCAGATTATTTTCAGACTTTGCCACTTGCAAATATCGATCCGGATAAGGTGGTTGCCTTGGGCGCCGCTGTGCAAGCGAACCTGCTGGCAGGTAACCGCGCTGCAGGGGATGACTGGTTGCTGCTGGATGTGATTCCGCTGTCGCTGGGCATCGAGACCATGGGTGGCTTGGTCGAAAAAGTCATTCCGCGCAATTCAACCATTCCGTGCGCTCGGGCGCAGGAATTCACCACCTTCAAAGATGGTCAAACCGCGATGGCAGTGCATGTGGTGCAGGGCGAGCGTGAGCTGGTGTCGGACTGCCGCTCTTTGGCGCGCTTTGAACTGCGTGGTATTCCACCGATGGCCGCGGGGGCAGCGAGAATTCGAGTGACGTATCAAGTTGATGCCGATGGATTGCTATCCGTCTCGGCGCGCGAGCTTCACTCGGGCGTGGAGGCATCGATCGAGGTGAAACCGTCCTATGGCTTGGGTGATGATGACATCGCGCGCATGTTGCAAGAGTCGTTTTCATCAGCCGAGCAGGATATGCAGTTACGCGCACTGCGCGAAGAGCAGGTTGAGGCTGAACGCATTCTGATCGCGACGCAATCGGCCCTTGATCAAGATGCCGACTTATTGTCTGCGGAAGAGCGCAGCGCCATCGATTCGCTAATGTCGCAGGTGCGCAGCGCCGCACAAGGCGCTGACCATAGCATTATCAAAGACGCTGTCGAGGCGCTGGCCAAGGCCACCGAAGAATTCGCTGCGCGTCGTATGGATCGCAGCGTACGCTCGGTGCTGGCCGGTCGCAAGCTGGACGAAGTCGCTTAAAAAAGCCATTCAAGTATTTGAGGAAACCCTGTGCCGCAAGTCGTCGTACTCCCCCATGAAACCCTGTGCCCGGAAGGTGCGGTATTGGAAGTGCCCAATGGCACAACAATTTGTGATGCCTTGCTTGACAGTGATATTGAGATTGAGCACGCCTGCGAAAAGTCATGTGCTTGCACCACTTGCCATGTGGTGATCAGGGAGGGCTATAACTCTTTGAACGAACCCGACGAGCGAGAAGAAGATTTACTCGATATGGCCTGGGGCCTTGAGGCGACGTCGCGGTTATCGTGCCAGGCGGTGGTCGATGGCGAGGATTTGGTCATAGAAATTCCCAAATACACGATCAACCACGCCCGAGAGAACCATTAAGCGCCTCCCTCGCTGCCCGCTGGCGTTGTTGGCGGTAACTTGCCGTACCTCATGGTCTGCCTTCGTTACTGCAGCCTAGCCATCAGCCAGCCATAAAGACGCTTCACACTCAGGAGTGAATATGAAATGGACTGACACTGTTCGCATTGCCGAGGCTCTCTACGATAACCATCCGGAGGTTGATCCGCTGACGGTTCGGTTTACCGATCTGCATCGCTGGGTATTGGAGCTGGACGGATTCGACGACGACCCGAACCGCTCCGGTGAAAAAATACTTGAAGCCATACAGATGGCCTGGATCGAGGAGGCGAAGTAGGGCCAACGGCCTTGTACCTCGCTGAGGATTGATATAACATACTGGCGTGTTATATGCCCTTGCAGGAGGCAACAGCCATGCATTTCAATGTCTACTTCGATGATGAAACGGGCCATCGCCTTAATGCAATGGCGCAAAAGGCAGGTGAGAGCCGAAACGCTCTCATTCGAAGGGCGGTACGGGATATGCTCGATGGTCAGACTAGACCGAAATGGCCTGAATCAGTGCTTGAACATCGGGGGGTTGAAGACTTCCCGGACATAACATCGCTTCGGTCTGAGTTGATTCCACCTACTGATGATCCGCTCGCATGAGATATCTGCTTGATACCTGCACTGTGTCGGATTTCGTTCGTGGTCACCCTAATGTTCTTCAGGTCATGACTCAAAAAGATCCAGCAGTTCTAAGCGTTTCAGCAATTACTCGGATGGAAATTGATTTCGGGCTCGCTCTGAACCCTGCCCGGGCGACAAAGCTTGTCCCCCTACTTGATGATTTCTTCTCTGTGGTTAGCACACTCGGCTTCGAGCTTTCGGATGCTGAGGCTGCCGCTTCGGTTCGGGCTAGTCTACAGAAGCGAGGTAGACCGGTTGGTGCTTATGATGTTTTGATTGCTGGAACGGCTCTAGCACGAGGATTAACCGTGGTGACCTCAAACTTAAGTGAATTTAATCGGATTTCTGGCTTACGCGTTGAGAATTGGCGCTGAATGCTTCATTAGCTCATAAGACTAATTGCAGTTTCGCTTATGGTGGACGGAGATCGCAGCGACTATTCACGTTGGTTCAATTGGTAGATAGTTCTACTAAATCCCGCTGCACTACCTTCGGCTCACTCCATCCTTCGCCACGCGCGATATCGTGAATCAGGTCCCAGCATTGCGCATAGCAGGCATACACGCCTTGTGCGATTTCATTTGAAACCTCGACACTCATGCCGTTATCGCGCAGGCGAGCGTACACCGCATTTCTGCAAGCACTCAATAGGTAGCGAATCGATGTCTTGTTAAAGACCGCCTCTGCATCGGGCCGGTTAGCACCAGCGTGATCGCGAAGGGCGCGGGTATTTCTGTCGGCGATAAAACGCTCAGAAGAATACAGCTGGTAAACCATCAGGGCATTGGTAAATCCGCGTAGTGCATTCGCAATTGCACCCACAATCATCGGACCAGCAAGCTCGGCAAATTCCGCAGTCTCTTTGTCCGGTTGTAGTCGGCTTGAGGCGTAGCCATTCAAAAATATGGTTGCTGCAACATACGGTGCCATCCCTACCAACGAAGCGATAACTTTACCTTCGAAATTAAGAACATTCCGGTTGATCGAAGGACCCAATCGCTCGAATGATGATTTGAAGATTTCGATGACTGTCGATTCAACAATCAACCCGAGATTGCGAGCCGGGTAGAGACTTGAGCCCACCCTCCACTGATGATCGCACCAGGAAGCAACGCCAATGCCTGCAAAAGTCACGCCGATAGCGCTACCGGTTTTCAGGTCTGAAACATCCTGTTGCTCTGCTGAGGTGCTGGTCCATTTGCTTGACCAGGAAATCGCTGCTGTTATTAATGACCCTGCAGCCACGCCGCTGACGATCTGATTTGACCCCATGCCAACAATCACGCCACCGATGATGGTGCCGGCGACGGTGCATGCACCTACAGCTGCACATTGGCTATACGTGCCAGTACCAATCTGCGAGCGAGCGATCAGGTAACTGAGTCGACCACCGGCGCCAGCGCCAGCAATACCGCTAGCCACGCGCATCGGTGTTTCGCCGAGTGTTGATAGTAATGAGTACACGCCCAAGCCCAGCAAGCGCCCGGCGGTTTGGCCTGCAAAATCTCTGGCCGCATGACTTAAGCAGGTGAGGGCAACTCGGCTCCGTATGGAGGGTGCAGGCGGCGGATTGTTCGTTGAGTGGCTTGCTTCGCCAGGATTTGTTAGCGTTGATAGAAAATCTGCAGAAACACTGGATAGATACAACATCGCTGGTCCTTTGCTGTTCAAGGGCGCAGCTTGTGTAACGACTGTTTTGCAGTGAATCCGGTCTAAGGGTAGAAAGTTTTGTTACTTGTTTATGACAATTTCGTGAATCGAAAAATCGCCTTACAACATAGCTGTTACCGCGACTGTTTCAATCGACATGAATTCAGTTGAGTACTTATCAAAGCAAAAAATATTAAACATCATCACGCCACAAAAAATTAAACATCTTCTCGCCGCAAATGCGGGAAAAGAATCACATCACGAATATTCGGCGAATCAGAAATCAGCATCATCAATCGGTCAATGCCGATGCCGCAGCCACCTGTCGGTGGCATGCCGTACTCAAGCGCACGAATGTAATCGGCGTCGTAATACATCGCCTCATCATCACCCGCTTGTTTAGCGGCGACTTGCGCCTGGAAGCGTGCTGCCTGGTCTTCGGCATCATTCAGTTCCGAGAAGCCGTTGGCGATTTCGCGGCCGGTGATAAACAGCTCAAAGCGCTCGGTGATACCGGGTACGGTATCGGAGGCTCTGGCTAATGGCGAGACTTCGACCGGATAGTCAATAATAAAGGTCGGTTCCCACAACTGAGACTCAGCGGTTTCTTCGAACAGTGACAGCTGCAACGCGCCGAGGCCTGATATCACATGCGGCTCGACACCGAATTTTTTGAGTTCGGCTTTCAGGAATTTCTCATCGCTCAGCTGTGCCGCAGTGTAGTGCGGCGCAAACTTATTAATTGCCTGCAGTATCGTCATACGCTGGAAGGGTTTGGAAAAATCCAGCTCACGGCCTTGGTAAGTCAGCTGTGCCGTGCCGTGCGCATCAATTGCCGCCTGACGAATTAACGACTCGGTAAAGTCCATCAGCCATTTGTAGTCTACGTAGGCAGCGTAGAACTCCATCATGGTGAATTCCGGGTTATGACGCGGCGAGACGCCTTCATTGCGGAAGTTGCGATTCACCTCGAACACGCGATCAAAACCGCCAACCACCAAACGCTTGAGATAGAGCTCCGGCGCAATGCGCAGGTACATCTCCATATCGAGCGCATTGTGATGCGTGATGAAAGGCTTGGCCGCCGCGCCGCCGGGAATCACATGCAGCATCGGCGTCTCGACCTCCATGAAGCCTTCTTGTTCCATGAACCGACGGATCGAGGCAATCGCGGCGGTACGTTCCTTGAACGTGCGGCGCGTTTCCTCGCTCATGATCAAGTCGACATAACGCTGGCGGTACTTGGTTTCCTGATCAACCAGGCCGTGGAACTTGTCAGGTAGTGGTCGCAGTGATTTGGTTAGCAGCCGTAGCTTGTTCACCTTGACCGTCAGCTCACCGGTTTTGGTCTTGAACAGCGTACCCTCAGCACCCAAGATGTCACCGATATCCCAGTGCTTGAAGGCCTGATGTAATTCTTCGCCAACACCATCATTTGAGATGTACAACTGAATACGACCATCGGCCCGATTGCCTGAGGCATCTTGCAAGGTGGCGAACGATGCCTTGCCCATCACGCGCTTAAGCATCATGCGGCCTGCTACCACCACGTCGACGTTTTGCGCTTCCAGTGCCTCGCGCTCGCTGTCATTGTACTGCGCGTGAAGATCAGCCGCTTTGTGCTGTGGGCGGAAATCATTCGGGAAGGCGACACCTTGCTCACGAATCGCGGCGAGTTTCGCGCGACGCTCTGCGATGATCGAGTTCTCGTCTTGCTCTTGCTGTATGGGTTCGTTTTTGTCAGTCATTATTTTTTCTTGTTAAAAGACGGTGCTTATCTCAACAGTATTTCAAAATTTGAGCAGTCTATCTTTTCGAAGGCATTGCTCTTACACGGGGTCATCCCGGCAAAGGCCGGGATCCATTAATACATTTAAGTTCGGTTACTCATCACACCCCTTGTTTCAGCGAGGCGGCGATAAACTCATCCAAATCGCCATCGAGTACGGCTTTGGTATTACCGGTTTCAAAGTTGGTACGCAGATCTTTAATGCGCGACTGGTCGAGCACATAAGACCGAATCTGATGGCCCCAACCAATATCTGTCTTGGAGTCTTCCAGCTTTTGTTGCTCGCTCATGCGCTTGCGCAGTTCAAGCTCATACAGTCTTGATTTCAGCATCGCCCAGGCCTCGGCACGGTTGCGGTGCTGCGAGCGATCGTTCTGGCATTGGACCACAATGCCACTCGGAATATGGGTCAGGCGCACCGCAGAGTCGGTTTTGTTAATGTGCTGACCGCCAGCGCCTGAGGCACGGTAAGTATCCACCCGCACATCGGCAGGATTGACGTCGATTTCAATCGATTCATCAATCTCCGGGTAAACAAATAAGCTGGAGAATGATGTATGTCGGCCACCCGCTGAATCAAACGGTGACTTGCGCACCAAACGATGTACGCCGGTTTCGGTACGTAAAAAGCCATAGGCGTAGTCGCCCTCAACCTTGATACTGGCAGTCTTGATACCCGCCACGTCGCCCTCGGATTCTTCCAGAATCTCGGTCTTGAAGCCTTTGCGCTCGCAATAGCGCAAGTACTGCCGCAGCAGCATAGAGGCCCAGTCTTGCGCCTCGGTGCCGCCGGCACCTGCTTGGATATCAATGAAACAATTGTTTTTGTCGAGCGGGTTGGAGAACATCCGCCGAAACTCCAGACCTTCGACCTGCAGTTTCAATTGCTCGGCATCAGCCTCGACTGCGACCAAGGTGTCGATGTCATTTTCTTCGCGCGCCATATCAAGCAGCTCGGAAGTGTCGCGCAGTCCGGCATGAATCGCGGTCAGCGATTCAACGATAGCTTCGAGTGATTTTTTTTCTTTACCGAGGTCTTGCGCACGCTTGGGATCTTCCCAAACCTTGGGGTCTTCCAGCTCGGCGTTCACTTGCTCGAGTTTCTCTGACTTCAGATCGAAGTCAAAGATACCCCCGAAGATCTTGCTCGCGTGTGGTGAGATCAGCAAGCAGGGCGGTGAGGGCGTTGAGGCGTTCGGCTTCCATAAGCGTAGGCATTGATGATGACGCAAAGCCTACGATTATACCGGACAGTTACCTCGTTCTCAGTGCCTACGGCCCATACGCCGAGGGCTGCGTAAATAGTTTGACCGAAAAGATGCTCAGGCCTTGGTTCGTTTCGACAGCCCTAAAAATTCTCTAAGGCGCTCACGATTGAGCTGCTCAAGCGCCCGCCCTTTCAGGCCATCCGCGTGCGCAAACAGGTTT
>VGHX01000062.1 GCA_016868055.1 Betaproteobacteria bacterium | reverse complement strand
TGCAGACCGTCACCACGTCAGCTGACAAAGCAAAGCTGGCGCTCGCTGCTCTGGCCTTGGCCGCCGGTGTGATCGGGTTTTATGCGTTGGCGGGCCAGTCAGGAATTATCAGAGCCGCTGCGCTGGTGGGCGGCCTGCTGTTGGCGGTGGTGTTTGCGTCGACATCGCAGATGGGCCGAGACTTTATCGATTTCGCGCGCGAGTCAGTGCGTGAGACGAAGAAAGTGGTTTGGCCCTCTCGTAAGGAGGCGACGCAAATCACCGGCGTGGTGTTTGGATTCGTCGTGGTGATGGCGATTTTCTTGTGGGGCGCGGACAAGCTGCTGGAGTTCGTGCTGTACAGCCTGATCCTCGGCTGGAGATAAAGATGACTGACAACACGCAAGACGGCGGAATCTCGGTGGCAACGCCCAGCGGCAACAAGCGTTGGTATGTCGTGCATGCCTACTCAGGTATGGAAAAGAGTGTCCAGCGCGCGCTGACGGAGCGCATTACCCGCGCTGGCATGCAAGACAAGTTCGGCCAGATTTTGGTGCCAACCGAAGAAGTCGTCGAGATAAAGAATGGCCAAAAAGCGGTAACGGAGCGTCGCTTCTTTCCCGGGTATGTATTGGTCGAGATGGAAATGACCGATGACACTTGGCACTTGGTCAAGAACACCAACAAGGTAACGGGTTTTATTGGCGGTAAATCTAATAAGCCGACGCCGATTCCACCGCACGAAGTTGAAAAAATTCTGCATCAGATGCAGGAGGGGATCGAGAAGCCTCGGCCAAAAGTGCTGTACGAGGTCGGCGAACTGGTTCGCATCAAGGATGGTCCATTCACCGATTTCAACGGTAACGTTGAAGAAGTGAACTACGAGAAATCACGTGTGCGTGTGTCGGTAACTATTTTTGGCCGCGCTACGCCAGTTGAGTTGGAATTCGGTCAGGTCGAAAAGGCTTAATGCGAATGATGTTTTAAGCGCCCGCCGTGGCGCGGCACTTGCGAGAGTGTCACGCGGCGATCAAGGGGGTTGAGCCAACTGCGTTTGCGCAGCTTGATCAACGTCTTTGAATAACGAGGAGCTGTAATAGTCTTCGTGCGAATCTGGAGATCATGCTGTTGTTGATTTTCAAGTGCGCATGGTGGATGAATCAGCGCTACCACTCACTAACAGGAGCCCTCATGGCAAAGAAAATTATTGGCTTCATCAAGCTGCAAGTGCCAGCTGGTAAAGCTAACCCATCGCCCCCCATTGGTCCCGCGCTGGGCCAGCGTGGTTTGAACATCATGGAGTTCTGCAAAGCGTTTAATGCGCAAACGCAGAGCTTGGAGCCGGGGCTGCCGATTCCGGTGGTCATCACGGCCTTTGCGGATAAGTCCTTCACCTTTGTGATGAAGACGCCGCCGGCGACTGTGTTGATTAAAAAGGCGGCCGGTATACAGAAAGGGTCTGCCAAGCCGCATACCGACAAGGTCGGCAAGATCACGCGCAAGCAGGCAGAAGAAATCGCGACGCAAAAGCAGCCTGATCTTACCGCTGCAGATTTGGACGCAGCAGTTCGTACCATTGCGGGCTCGGCCCGTTCGATGGGCATCACGGTGGAGGGTCTGTAATGGCTAAGTTATCCAAGCGTGCACAGGCCATCAAGGCCAAGGTTGACCGCACTAAACCCTATCCGTTTGATAACGCAATTGCTATCGTTAAAGAGCTCGCGACTGCGAAGTTCAATGAGTCGATTGATGTTGCTGTTCAACTTGGTATCGACGCCAAGAAATCCGACCAAGTGGTGCGCGGCTCAGTCGTGCTTCCTGCGGGTACGGGCAAGACAGTCCGTGTCGCTGTGTTCGCCAGTGGCGATAAAGCTGATCAGGCTAAAGCAGCCGGCGCTGACATCGTTGGCATGGAAGATCTGGCTGAATCGATCAAGGCCGGCAACATGCCATTTGATGTGGTGATTGCCTCACCCGACACCATGCGTATCGTCGGCACTTTGGGCCAGGTGCTCGGACCGCGTGGCTTGATGCCTAACCCTAAGGTGGGCACTGTCACACCAGACGTTGCGACTGCCGTCAAGAACGCCAAAGCAGGTCAGGTGCAGTACCGTACTGATAAGGCGGGCATTGTGCACGCAACGATTGGTCGCAAGTCGTTTGCTGATGCAGATTTGAAGACGAACTTGCTTGCGCTATTAGATGCGCTCAACAAATCGAAGCCGGCAACCAGCAAAGGGGTTTACCTGCGCAAAGTGGCGATCTCATCGACCATGGGTGCGGGCGTGCGCGTTGATCAGACGTCGTTAGCGGCGCAGTAAAAAATTAAGTCCTCGCGCGCCTGTGCGTGCGGGGCAGATCTTTGGGCTGAACCATGTTGTTTGTTTTTGTGGTTGAGGCAATCAAAGACCGTTGGGCCGGATGCTGCCAGTGTGCGGCGGAAGGTTAAAGAGTGAAAGAGCAATCCGGATCTCCCCAGCGCAGATGGCGAGCCCGAGCAAGTTTTGTAGTGTCGATAGCCGGTGGTGCAACAGCATTGGCTAGCAGCTCCAGACTTCGGACGCCGTGTTCGAATCGATGTAAGGCAGACGGTCATTTGATCGTGCAGTCGCCGAGCATCATTTTTGGAGGTTGAACGTGAGTCTCAATCTAAGTGACAAGAAGGCCGTAGTTGCCGAAGTCTCTGCCAAGCTGGTATCGGCGCAGACGGTGGTGCTGGCCGAGTACCGCGGCATCGAGGTTGGGTCTTTGACCAAACTGCGTGCCGATGCGCGTTCGCAGCAAGTGTATCTGCGGGTGTTAAAAAACACCTTGGCCCGGCGTGCAGTCGAGGGCACGGCGTTTGCGCCATTGGCATCCGAAATGACTGGCCCGTTGATCTATGCGATCTCGGAAGATGCGGTGGCCGCGGCAAAGGTGATTCATGACTTTGCCAAGTCCAACGACAAGCTCGTCGTCAAGGCAGGTAACTTCGCAGGCAAACCGCTCGACAAGGCCGCAGTGACGGCGCTGGCAAGTATCCCAAGCAAGGAAGTCCTCATCTCCCAGTTGCTGGGTGTGATGCAGGCGCCTGTCTCGGGCTTTGCTCGCGCACTTGCTGCCCTCGCAGCGAAGAAGGAAGCTGAGGCAGCTTGATTCGTAATGCGAATCGCCTCGCAACTTTCATGACCCCACTCGATACATTTCGAACTTAAGGAGATTTTAAATGGCTATTACTAAAGATGACATCCTGGAAGCCGTCGGTCAGATGACCGTGATGGACCTGAACGATCTGGTCAAGGCTTTCGAAGAAAAATTTGGTGTCTCAGCAGCAGCTATGGCAGTGGCGGGTCCAGCCGGCGGCGGTGGTGGTGGCGCCGCAGCAGCAGAAGAGCAGACCGAGTTCACCGTAGTGTTGTCGGATGTTGGCGCCAACAAGGTCGGCGTGATTAAAGCAGTTCGCGAGATCACTGGCCTCGGTCTGAAAGAAGCCAAGGATCTGGTTGACGGTGCGCCGAAGCCAGTGAAGGAAGGCGTTTCTAAAGCTGACGCAGAAGCCGCCAAGAAAAAGTTGGAGGAAGCTGGCGCGAAAGCCGAGCTCAAGTAAAGCGCTCTTCTGGCGCCGCCAAACCTCGAAGTGCAGAACCTGTCCGGCGGATAGGTTCTGCCTATGGTGCTTAAGCGCTTGGCGGCACGAATCTGCGAACGGGGGATCAGCCTCGTGGTACGCAGTATGGGCAACTGACGATGCTTGGCATTGCCGATTGCGACGAACGTTTTGGTTAAGGGGTAATCGGGTAAAGCATTGAGGGTTTGCGGCGTAGTGATCTCCCGCCTCGAGTCCTGAATTCTCTATCCTTCCCGTCACTCACGGAGTGTTCATGCACTACTCATTCACCGAGAAGAAACGCATCCGCAAGTCTTTCGCCAAGCGCGCTAATGTTCATGAGGTTCCTTACCTTCTCGCGACGCAGTTAGATTCTTATTCTGCGTTTTTGCAAGAGGGCGTTCCTACGTCCGAGCGAAAAACTGAAGGCTTGCAGTCTGCATTCAACTCGATTTTTCCGATTGTTTCACACAACGGATTTGCGCGTCTTGAGTTTTTATCGTACTCGCTCGGCGTGCCGCCATTCGACGTCAAAGAGTGCCAGCAGCGTGGATTGACCTACGCGTCGCCATTGCGTGCGAAAGTGCGCTTGGTCATTCTCGATAAGGAATCGCCGACCAAGCCAGTGGTCAAGGAAATGAAGGAGCAGGAGGTCTACATGGGGGAGCTGCCGTTGATGACGGTGAACGGCTCCTTCGTGATTAACGGTACCGAGCGGGTGATTGTGTCTCAGTTGCACCGCTCCCCGGGTGTGTTCTTCGAGCATGACCGTGGCAAGACCCACTCATCCGGCAAGCTGCTGTTCTCGGCGCGCATTATTCCGTATCGTGGTTCTTGGCTCGATTTCGAATTTGATCCGAAAGACATCCTGTATTTCCGCGTCGATCGCCGCCGTAAAATGCCGGTGACGATACTGCTGAAGGCGATCGGCATGAGTGCCGAGCAAATTCTTGCAAATTTCTTTGTCTTCGATAACTTCGACCTACGCGCTGAGGGCGCGGCAATGGAGTTTGTTGCCGATCGTTTGCGTGGTGAGGTGGCGCGGTTTGATATTACGGATAAATCGGGCAAAGTGCTCGTTGCTAAAGATAAGCGCATTAACGCCAAACACGTGCGTGACATCGAAGCTGCAGCGCTTAAGCATATCTCTGTGCCAGAGGATTACCTGCTCGGCCGTGTGTTGGCAACCAATATCGTTGACGCCGATACCGGTGAGATCATTGCCAATGCAAATGATGAATTGACCGAAGAATTACTGGCGCGTTTGCGCGGCGCTAATGTTGCCAGCATACAGACGCTCTACACCAACGACCTCGATCAGGGCGCCTACATTTCGCACACGCTGCGCACTGATGACACTGCGGATCAGATGGCGGCGCGTGTTGCCATCTACCGCATGATGCGCCCTGGTGAGCCACCGACCGAAGACTCGGTAGAAGCGCTGTTCAATGGTTTGTTCTACAACGAGGACCGCTACGACCTATCCGCAGTAGGTCGAATGAAGTTCAATCGCCGTATCGGTCGCGAAGAGCTGACTGGCACGATGACCTTGTCGAATGAAGACATCCTCGCGGTGATCAAGATTTTGGTTGAGCTGCGTAATGGTCGTGGTGAAGTGGATGACATCGATCACCTCGGTAATCGTCGCGTGCGTTGTGTTGGCGAGCTGGCCGAAAACCAGTTTCGTGCTGGCTTGGTTCGCGTTGAGCGCGCGGTCAAGGAGCGCCTTGGGCAGGCCGAAGCGGATAATTTAATGCCGCATGACCTGATCAATTCGAAACCGATCTCGGCAGCCATTCGTGAATTCTTTGGTTCGTCACAGCTGTCGCAGTTTATGGATCAGACCAACCCGCTTTCGGAGATTACGCACAAGCGTCGTGTCTCTGCGCTAGGCCCTGGTGGTCTGACGCGCGAGCGTGCCGGCTTTGAAGTGCGCGACGTACACCCGACCCATTACGGCCGCGTGTGCCCGATTGAAACGCCGGAAGGCCCGAATATTGGCCTGATCAACTCGCTCGCGCTCTATGCGCGCTTGAACGAGTATGGTTTTCTGGAAACGCCTTACCGCAAAGTGATCGACGGCAAGGTGACCGATCAGATTGATTACCTTTCTGCGATCGAAGAAGGCCGCTACATCATCGCGCAAGCAAATGCGACCATCGACGCGAAAGGCAAGCTGTCCGATGAGCTGGTGTCTGCGCGTGAAGCAGGCGAAACCATTCTGGTTTCTCCGGAGCGCGTACAGTACATGGACGTGGCGCCGGGTCAGATCGTGTCGGTTGCGGCGTCGTTGATTCCTTTCCTCGAGCATGATGACGCCAACCGTGCGCTCATGGGTGCCAACATGCAGCGTCAAGCGGTGCCTTGTTTGCGTCCTGAGAAAGCGTTGGTCGGAACCGGCGTCGAGCGCACAGTAGCGATTGACTCCGGCACCACCGTGCAGGCCCTGCGTGGTGGCTTGGTCGACTATGTTGATGCGGGTCGTATCGTTATTCGGGTCAATGACGACGAGGCGCAAGCCGGTGAGGTCGGTGTTGATATCTACAACCTGATCAAGTACACCCGTTCTAACCAGAATACCAATATCAACCAACGGCCTATCGTTAAAGTTGGCGACCGCGTGGTACGACATGACGTGATCGCTGATGGCGCATCGACCGATTTGGGTGAGCTGGCGCTTGGGCAAAACATGTTGGTCGCGTTCATGCCTTGGAACGGTTATAACTTCGAGGACTCGATTTTGATTTCCGAGAAGGTGGTGGCAGACGACCGCTACACGTCGATTCACATCGAAGAACTGTCGGTGGTTGCGCGCGACACCAAACTCGGACCTGAAGAGATCACGCGTGACATCTCCAATTTGGCCGAGAACCAACTTGCACGCCTGGATGAATCGGGCATTGTTTATATCGGTGCCGAGGTTGAGGCAGGTGATGTGCTGGTCGGTAAAGTGACGCCAAAGGGTGAAACGCAACTGACGCCGGAAGAGAAGCTGTTGCGTGCGATTTTTGGTGAGAAGGCATCCGACGTCAAAGACACTTCGCTGCGCGTACCGTCAGGCATGGTCGGCACGGTCATTGACGTGCAGGTGTTTACGCGCGAAGGCATTCAACGTGACAAGCGCGCACAGCAAATTATCGATGATGAACTGAAACGCTACCGCCTCGATCTGAACGATCAGCTGCGTATCGTTGAAGGCGATGCATTCCAGCGTCTGGAAAAAATGTTGATCGGTAAAGTGGCTAACGGCGGTCCCAAGAAGCTCGCCAAAGGCACCAAGATCAGCAAGGAATACCTAGACGACGTTGAGAAATATCACTGGTTTGACATCCGTCCTGCTGACGAAGACGCGGCTGCCACACTCGAGGCCATCAAGGAATCGATCGCTGAAAAGCGTCACCAGTTCGATCTTGATTTCGAAGAGAAGCGGAAGAAGTTAACTCAGGGTGATGAACTGCCGCCGGGCGTTCAGAAGATGGTGAAAGTCTATCTGGCTGTGAAACGTCGCCTGCAGCCTGGCGACAAGATGGCGGGTCGCCACGGCAACAAAGGTGTTGTGTCGCGCATCGTTCCGGTCGAAGACATGCCTTACATGGCAGACGGCACGCCAGCAGATATCGTGCTGAATCCCCTTGGTGTGCCTTCACGTATGAACGTGGGTCAGGTGCTGGAAGTTCATCTTGGCTGGGCGGCGAAAGGCTTGGGTTTGCGTATTGGCGAGATGCTGATAGCACAAACCAAAGCGGCTGAGCTGCGGGACTTCCTGAAGAAAGTCTATAACGAGTCCGGGCGAGCAGAAAACCTCGACCGCTTCTCTGACGCAGAGGTGCTCGAGTTGGCCGACAACTTGAAAGAAGGTGTGCCATTTGCGACGCCGGTGTTCGATGGCGCCAATGAAGGCGAAATCCACCGCATGCTTGATCTTGCCTACCCGGGTGATATTGCCAAGCAGCTGGGCATGACGCAGTCGAAGAATCAGGTCACGATGTACGACGGCCGTACGGGTGACGCTTTCGAGCGTCCGGTGACCGTGGGCTACATGCACGTGCTGAAGCTGCACCATCTGGTCGATGACAAGATGCATGCCCGTTCTACCGGTCCTTACTCGCTGGTCACGCAGCAGCCGCTGGGTGGTAAGGCGCAGTTCGGCGGTCAGCGTTTCGGTGAGATGGAAGTGTGGGCGCTCGAGGCGTATGGCGCTTCGTATGTGCTGCAAGAGATGCTGACTGTGAAGTCGGACGACGTGAACGGCCGCACCAAGGTGTACGAAAACCTGGTCAAGGGCGATCACGTGATCGACGCCGGCATGCCGGAATCCTTCAACGTTCTGGTGAAGGAAATTCGCTCGCTCGGTATCGACATCGACCTCGAGCGCGACTAACAAGCCGTCTGGCCACTGGCCGCCCTGTAAGGGGCGGCCTGCAGCAAAGATATATTTTTCACGCCACTGTGGAGTGATACATGAAAGCACTGCTCGATCTATTCAAGCAAGTACAGCAAAACGAACAATTCGACGCGATCAAGATTGGTCTTGCCTCGCCCGATAAAATCCGGTCCTGGTCTTACGGCGAAGTAAAAAAACCGGAAACGATCAACTACCGTACCTTCAAGCCGGAGCGCGATGGTCTGTTCTGCGCCAAAATTTTTGGCCCGATCAAAGACTATGAGTGCTTGTGCGGTAAGTACAAGCGTCTGAAGCATCGCGGCGTTATCTGCGAAAAGTGCGGCGTTGAAGTTACGCTGGCCAAGGTGCGTCGTGAACGTATGGGTCACATTGAACTGGCTTCGCCGGTTGCGCACATCTGGTTCCTGAAATCCTTACCGTCCCGTTTGGGCATGGTGCTGGATATGACGCTGCGCGACATCGAGCGCGTGCTGTACTTCGAAGCTTACGTCGTCACCGATCCCGGCATGACTCCGTTGAAGAAGTGTCAGATCATGTCGGAGGATGACTACGCCGCCAAATACGAAGAATTCGGCGATGACTTCACCGCCTTCATGGGTGCAGAAGGCGTGCGAGAGTTGCTGCGTACGATCGATATCGATCGCGAGGCTGAGCAGCTGCGCACGGATTTGCGTGAGTCGAAGTCGGAAGCAAAGATCAAGAAATACGCCAAGCGCCTGAAGGTGCTTGAGGCATTCCAGCGCTCAGGCATCAAGCCCGAATGGATGATCATGGAAGTGCTGCCGGTACTGCCGCCGGAACTACGTCCGCTGGTTCCGCTGGATGGTGGTCGTTTTGCCACTTCTGATCTGAACGATTTGTATCGTCGTGTTATCAACCGAAACAACCGCCTCAAGCGCTTGATGGAGTTGCGCGCGCCGGAGATCATTACGCGCAATGAAAAGCGGATGCTGCAGGAGGCAGTTGACTCATTGCTCGACAACGGTCGCCGCGGTAAGGCAATGACCGGCGCCAACAAGCGTCCGCTCAAGTCACTCGCCGAGATGATCAAAGGCAAGGGCGGTCGTTTCCGTCAAAACCTGCTGGGCAAGCGCGTCGACTACTCCGGCCGCTCGGTCATTGTGGTTGGTCCGCAGCTGAAATTGCATCAGTGCGGTTTGCCGAAGCTGATGGCGCTGGAGCTGTTCAAGCCTTTCATCTTCAACAAACTGGAGCTGATGGGTCTGGCCACCACCATCAAGGCCGCCAAGAAGCTGGTTGAACTGCAAGAGCCCATCGTCTGGGACATTCTGGAAGAAGTCATTCGTGAGCACCCGGTGATGCTGAACCGTGCGCCCACGCTGCACCGTTTAGGTATCCAATCTTTCGAGCCCGTGCTGATTGAAGGTAAAGCGATTCAGCTGCATCCGCTCGTCTGCGCAGCGTTTAACGCTGACTTTGACGGCGACCAGATGGCGGTTCACGTGCCACTGTCGATCGAAGCGCAGATGGAGGCGCGTACCTTGATGCTGGCGTCGAACAATGTGCTGTTTCCCTCAAACGGCGAGCCATCAATCGTGCCGTCGCAAGATATCGTGCTGGGTCTTTACTACGCAACGCGTGAAAAGATCAACGGTAAAGGCGAGGGTATGGCCTTTCAGGATGTGTCTGAGGTCATCCGCGCTTACGACAACAAGGAAGTTGAGCTCACCTCGCGCGTCACGGTACGTGTGAATGAGTACTTGCGCGTTGCTGGTACAGACGAGTTCGAGAAAAAAATTCAGCGTGTTGAGACTACGGTGGGTCGCGCCATTCTTTCCGAAATTTTGCCGAAGGGGTTGCCGTTCTCGGCGCTGAATCGTGCGCTGAAGAAGAAAGAAATCTCCAAGCTGATCAATATCTCGTTCCGAAAGTGCGGCTTGCGTGCGACCGCGGTGTTTGCTGACCAGTTGATGCAAGCGGGTTTCCGTTTGGCGACTCGTGCAGGCATTTCGATTTGCGTCGACGATATGCTGGTGCCACCACAGAAATCCACCATCATTTCTCAAGCCGAGCATGAAGTGAAGCAGATCGAGCAGCAGTACTCGTCTGGTTTGGTCACCGCAGGCGAGCGCTACAACAAAGTGGTTGATATTTGGGGCAAGGCCGGTGATGAAGTCGGCAAGGCCATGATGGAGCAGCTGAAAGTTGAGAACGTCGTCAAGCGCGACGGTTCCAGTGGCACACAAGAATCGTTCAACGCGATTTACATGATGGCCGACTCTGGCGCGCGTGGCTCTGCAGCGCAGATTCGTCAGCTGGCCGGGATGCGTGGCCTGATGGCGAAACCGGATGGCTCCATCATTGAAACACCGATCACGGCGAACTTCCGCGAAGGCTTGAATGTTTTGCAGTACTTCATCTCTACGCACGGTGCGCGTAAAGGTTTGGCGGATACCGCGCTGAAGACTGCAAACTCGGGTTACCTCACACGCCGTCTGGTCGACGTGACTCAGGACTTGGTGGTGGTTGAAGATGATTGCGGTACGGTCAACGGTACCGCGATGAAGGCCTTGGTTGAGGGCGGTGAGGTTATCGAGCCCTTGCGCGACCGTATCTTGGGCCGTGTCGTCGCGACTGACGTGGTCAATCCGGAGACGCAAGAAACCGTTTACGAAGCCGGTTCGTTGCTGGATGAGGATGCGGTCGAAGACATCGAGCGCCTCGGCATTGATGAAGTAAAAGTTCGCACAGCATTGACTTGCGATACACGTTATGGCTTGTGTGCGAAATGCTATGGCCGCGATTTGGGTCGTGGCTCGATGGTCAACGTCGGTGAAGCCGTGGGCGTGATTGCTGCGCAGTCGATCGGTGAGCCGGGTACCCAGTTGACTATGCGTACCTTCCACATCGGTGGTGCAGCGTCGCGCGCAGCGGTTGCGTCATCGGTCGAGGCGAAATCGAACGGTACGGTTCGCTTCACTGCCACCATGCGCTATGTAACGAATGGCAAGGGCGACCAGATTGTCATCTCACGTTCAGGCGAGGTGCTGATCACTGATGATCATGGTCGCGAGCGCGAACGTCACAAAGTTCCGTATGGTGCGACGCTGATTGTCAAAGACGGTCAGCTGATCAAAGCGGGTACCGCACTCGCAAACTGGGATCCGCTGACGCGTCCGATCATCACCGAGTACGCAGGCACCGTGAAATTCGAAAACGTCGAGGAGGGCTCGACCGTTGCGAAGCAGATCGACGAGGTGACTGGTCTCTCGACGCTGGTTGTCATTGATGCCAAACGTCGCAGCACTACCACCCGCGCAATGCGTCCACAGGTAAAGCTGCTCAACGAACTAGGTCAGGAAGTCAAGATCGCTGGTACCGAGCATCCGGTCACGATTGGTTTCCAAGTTGGTGCGCTGATCACCGTGAAAGATGGTCAGCCGGTGTCGGTGGGTGAGGTGCTCGCGCGTATTCCGACGGAGTCGCAGAAGACGCGTGACATCACCGGTGGTCTGCCGCGAGTCGCTGAGCTATTTGAAGCGCGCTCACCGAAAGACGCCGGTATGTTGGCTGAGGTGACAGGTACCGTAGCGTTTGGTAAAGAGACCAAAGGTAAGCAGCGTCTCGAAATCACCGACATGGACGGTAATAAGCACGAGTTCCTGATTACCAAAGATAAGCAGGTGCTGGTGCATGATGGTCAGGTTGTGAACAAAGGCGAGATGATTGTCGATGGCCCCGCTGATCCGCAGGACATTCTTCGTCTGCTCGGCGCTGAAGCGCTGGCGCGCTACATCGTCGACGAGGTGCAAGACGTTTATCGTCTGCAGGGTGTGAAGATCAACGACAAGCATATCGAAGTGATCGTGCGTCAGATGTTGCGTCGGGTGCAGGTTGCGGATGCTGGTGACACTGCTTACATCCCCGGCGAGCAGGTCGAGCGCTCGGAGCTGCTGGACGAGAACGATCGCGTGATCGCTGAGGATAAGCGGCCAGCAACATTCGAAAACGTGCTTTTGGGTATTACCAAGGCGTCGCTGTCGACCGACTCGTTTATCTCGGCGGCGTCGTTCCAGGAAACCACTCGTGTGCTCACCGAGGCTGCGATCATGGGCAAGAAAGATACCTTGCGCGGCCTGAAGGAAAACGTGATCGTAGGTCGCTTAATCCCAGCCGGTACCGGCTTGGCCTACCACCGGGCCCGCAAGGAGAAGGAAACCTGGGAAGCCGAGGAGCGCGCGGCCATGCTGCAAGCAGAGGCGGCGCGTGCGCTGCAAGAGGCTGAGGCGGCAACAGCCACACCAGCTGAGGGTGATACCGAGGTGTGATCAGTCAATAGTTGGTTTGGTTGTGAGCAATAGGCTCGGGACTCCCGAGCCTATCGCTTTTTGGTTTGTTGATAAACACGTAACGAATTATTAGCAAAAAATAAAGTGGGCCTGGTGATTATCCAGTAGCGCGAGCACGGTTGACGGTAGGTTGCGCCCCATTTATACTTGCGAGTTCTCGAATTTAAGCTCGCCCGGGCTTAAGCGCTCTTTGGTCTGTTTTCAGTCCCCGACGCTTTACTCCGTGCCGGCAGTTAGCGGCAGCGAAAGCTATTGCATTCCGCTCACAGGCGAGTCGCCCCCCCGATGTGTCGGGGCCTTAAACATTTTATTTTTTGTTGGGTTGAATAACCGATGCCAACTATTAGCCAACTGATTCGCAAGCCGCGTACCTCGGTGCGCATCAAAAGCAAATCACCCGCGCTGCAAAATAGCCCGCAAAAGCGTGGTGTATGCACACGCGTCTACACTACTACGCCGAAGAAACCGAACTCCGCGTTGCGTAAAGTCGCCAAGGTGCGTCTCACCAACGGGTTTGAGGTGATCTCTTACATCGGCGGTGAAGGCCACAACCTGCAAGAGCACAGTGTCGTGTTGATCCGCGGCGGCCGTGTGAAAGATTTGCCGGGTGTGCGCTACCACATGGTACGTGGCTCGCTCGACACGCAGGGTGTCAAAGATCGTAAGCAGGCGCGCTCGAAATACGGCGCCAAGCGCGGCAAGGCTGCGGCCAAGTAATTGTTTTACGCGTAGTAAAGAATGCCTGCGGCTCAGTCGCAGTCTCCAGCGGCCGTCATGGCCGAGTAAGTGAATGGGTTAGGTGCCCATTCGTGGCGATGCGAAAGCTTCGCCGACTGAAGATCGAAAGGAAATGTGATGCCACGTCGTCGTGAAGTTCCCAAACGCGAGATCCTGCCAGACCCGAAATTCGGCAATGTGGATGTTGCGAAGTTCGTTAACGTACTGATGCTCTCCGGAAAGAAGTCGGTAGCAGAAAACATCATCTACGGAGCGTTTTCCCAGATTCAGACCAAGACCGGTAAAGATCCCCTTGAAGTGTTTGCCGCTGCTATTGGCAACTGCAAGCCGATGGTTGAGGTCAAATCCCGGCGTGTGGGTGGCGCGAACTACCAGGTACCGGTAGAGGTGCGCCCGGTTCGTCGTATGGCCTTATCCATGCGCTGGTTGCGCGAGGCTGCCAACAAGCGCGGTGAGAAGTCGATGGCACTGCGCCTGGCGGGTGAGTTGCTCGACGCCTCGGAAGGTCGCGGCGGCGCCATGAAGAAGCGCGATGAAGTGCACCGTATGGCAGAGGCGAACAAGGCGTTCTCGCATTTCCGCTTCTGATACAGTCAGCGACATCCTGACTCGCCTGACCCAGAATCTGATGCCGAGCAGGCCTCTCCATGAGGCCCCGGCGTCGACAATTGAGAAAGTGTAGGACTGACCATGGCCCGCAAGACCCCTATTGAGCGCTACCGCAATATTGGTATCTCTGCTCACATCGACGCCGGCAAGACCACCACCACCGAGCGCATCCTCTACTACACCGGTGTCAACCACAAGATTGGTGAAGTGCATGATGGCGCCGCTACCATGGACTGGATGGAGCAAGAGCAGGAGCGCGGCATTACGATTACCTCCGCGGCGACTACCTGCTTCTGGAAAGGTATGGCGAACAACTTTCCTGAGCACCATATCAACATTATCGATACCCCAGGTCACGTTGACTTCACCATTGAAGTCGAGCGCTCTATGCGCGTGCTGGACGGCGCATGCATGGTGTATTGCGCAGTGGGTGGCGTGCAGCCGCAGTCGGAAACCGTGTGGCGTCAGGCGAATAAGTACGGCGTTCCGCGCCTCGCATTCGTCAACAAAATGGACCGCACGGGCGCGAACTTCTTCAAAGTCTATGAGCAAATGCGTAGCCGCTTGAAGGCTAATCCTGTGCCGATTCAGGTGCCGATCGGCGCTGAAGAAAATTTCACGGGCGTGATCGATCTGGTGAAGATGAAGGCGATTATCTGGGACGATGCGACCCAGGGCATGAAATTCAACTACGAAGACATTCCCGCTGAGCTGGCCGATGTTGCTGCCGAGTGGCGCGAGAAGATGGTAGAAGTCGCCGCCGAGTCCAGCGAAGAGCTGATGAACAAATATCTTGAGGACGGCGACTTGTCAGAGGGCGATATCAAGAAGGCTTTGCGCACGCGTACCATCGCCGGCGAGATCGTGCCGATGCTGTGCGGTACCGCGTTTAAGAACAAAGGCGTACAGGCAATGCTTGACGCGGTGATCGAGTATCTGCCATCGCCGGTTGATATTCCTCCTGTGTCTGGCACTGATGAGAACGAGCAGCCGGCTAGTCGCAAGGCAGACGATAGCGAGAAGTTCTCTGCGCTGGCATTCAAGATCATGACCGACCCGTTTGTGGGTCAACTGATCTTCTTCCGCGTCTACTCGGGCGTCGTGAATTCCGGTGACACCATCTTTAATCCGGTGAAGGGCAAGAAAGAGCGTGTCGGCCGTATTTTGCAGATGCATGCCAACCAGCGCGAAGAAATCAAAGAAGTTCGTGCGGGTGATATCGCAGCGGCAGTTGGTCTCAAAGAGGCGACGACTGGCGATACGCTGTGTGATCCGAGTGCAGTAATCACGCTTGAGCGCATGGTGTTCCCGGAGCCAGTAATCTCGCAGGCAGTCGAGCCAAAAACAAAGGCCGACCAAGAGAAGATGGGCATCGCGCTCAATCGATTGGCGCAGGAAGACCCATCGTTCCGCGTCAAGACCGATGAAGAATCCGGTCAGACCATCATCTCGGGTATGGGCGAATTGCACCTTGAGATTATTGTTGACCGCATGCGCCGTGAATTCGGTGTTGAGGCGACGGTTGGTAAGCCACAGGTCGCGTACCGTGAAACGATTCGTAAAATTTGCGAAGAAATCGAAGGCAAGTTTGTCAAGCAGTCGGGTGGTCGTGGTCAGTATGGCCACGTGGTGCTGAAGATCGAGCCGCAGAAACCGGGTAAGGGTTTCGAGTTTATCGATGCGATCAAGGGCGGCGTGGTGCCACGTGAATACATACCTGCTGTCGAAAAAGGCGTGGTCGAAACATTGCCTGTGGGTGTGCTAGCAGGGTATCCAGTGGTAGACGTCAAGGTCACATTGTTCTTCGGTTCGTATCACGACGTTGACTCTAACGAAAACGCCTTCCGTATGGCTGCGTCAATGGCGTTTAAAGATGGCTGCCGCAAGGCTCAGCCGGTCTTGCTCGAGCCGATGATGGCCGTCGAAGTTGAGACGCCGGAAGATTACGCCGGCACCGTGATGGGCGACTTGTCGTCACGCCGTGGCATGGTGCAAGGTATGGACGAAATCCCTGGTGGTGGTGGCAAGATTATTCGCGCCGAAGTGCCGCTGTCCGAGATGTTTGGTTACTCCACTTCGTTGCGTTCGGCGACTCAAGGCCGAGCGACCTACTCGATGGAGTTCAAGCACTATTCCGAAGCGCCGAAGAATGTCACCGACGCGATCATTACCTCCAAAGGTAAGTAATTTAAGGGTAAACCGGGACCTGATCTGGTGCTGCGGCGAATTCAGTGAATCGTTCTTTTTGAAGGAAGAAAAATCATGGCAAAAGGCAAGTTTGAGCGGACGAAGCCGCACGTGAATGTGGGGACGATTGGTCACGTTGATCATGGCAAGACGACGTTGACGGCGGCGATTGCGACGGTGCTGTCGGCGAAGTTTGGTGGAG
>VGHX01000061.1 GCA_016868055.1 Betaproteobacteria bacterium | reverse complement strand
GTTCGGTTTGGCTGAGGTGTGTATAGGTCATGTGCTTCTTCGACTGGCCGGTCAAAAGGCTTTGATACTAATGCACCTCAGCCATCCAACCCATTAATCAAAGTTGCACTTCGTCCTTGAATTCACCCAGAAATTCCAGTCTGATAAAACCGCCAACTTGAATAGCGCTTACCAGCAAAAGAAGGCAGAGTACGAATACAGTGTTTTGAAATCTCGTGGCACCAACGTCATGTCATTACTGGCAGGTGGTATCACTAATTTCAGTACTTTTTTTTGGGGTAATTCGGTCTCACGATACCTGGCGGGCCGCCTTCCTGAGGCAGCAAGTTATATAGGTAGCGCGATATCAGGCTTGCTACACGTTGTGGTCGGTGGGCCGGTGTTAAAGGCGGCGTCTACTACCAGTTGGAACGCCCCGGCGTTGGTTGAATTTAATACCTACTGGAAGGTAGCCGGATCATTATGGGGCGATCGGTTACGTGCCCAGCTTGGCGCACTAGGAGTTGATCGCTGGGTTGATGAGAATCATAAAAAGAAATACTTGAGCGCCGACCCAAAGAATTCCGGTTACATTGATATTGAACAGCGCTGGCAGGAGACGCGTGGTCTTTGGCCACTTTTTGTAGCTCGCTACAAGACAGAAGAAGCGGCTTACTTTAGCTATGCCATGAACTTCACTTTCAAGGCAGCCATGGCAGGTGGCATGACAAGATTGATGGCTACTAAATCTGATGCATCGAAGGTAATTGAATGGATTCTCCACAGTGTCATGGGCTGGTTTTCAGGGGCTCAAACGGTTGCAGGTATTCAGGTTGCCAGGAGTCAGATTCCGGGTGCTACAGAGACAGTTTTACCAAATCGTGAGGTTCATGCGGCACACGCCACTATGTTGCAATCATTATTAGTGGATCTACAGTCCGCGTATCAAAACCTACGCACACAATCTCCGACAACGACCGACGCCCGTGCTGAGCGGGAGTTATTAAAAGCCATTAGACGAACCCAAAAATTGTTAGATGAGGCAAATACTAAGTCAAAATTCGGCGGGACTTTAAGGTATGAGTTTTTCGCTCAGTTCAAAACGATCGACGCTGGCGCTGATACCGCCGCAGAAGTTCTTGGACGTGCATTATCGGTCATGCCTTCTGCAGCACTTTCCAATTATTTTGCGAGCTGGCGAGTTAGCGGCAATCCCTGGTTGACATTTGCTGGTCATGCATTGCCTGCACTACTTTTAATCGCTCCTCCTGGGTGGACAGCGCGGCCGATTTACGCGGGTTTCTTTCGAGCGCTATTTCAAATAGTAATCAATGAGTCAAGTCCGAAAGTAAATACCGCGAGCAGTTCGGCTACCACCACAACAATCAAGGTTCCGGACAATTTACACGATAGTATTGTCGAGGGTAGCGAATCATCGAGCTATCTTGGCAGCGAGTTTTCGGAGAAAAGCGAGAAAAATGCCAATACTGACGAGGATGAGAGCGTGATCGTCAGAGTCTCAGATGGTGAGCAAACGTCCGACGATGAGGATTCCGACGATGAGACGTGGAAGGGTCGCCCCACCCGGCGAGACCAGGACAATTTTTGGTCTTAGTGCAGAAAATCGCTTGGCTATAGCCACTTTCTGTATCGTTCATCGATTGACTATTGCAGCGCTTGATCGATCAACTCTATCCAGTGCCTGACAGGGATGTCGGTACCTGACTGTAAGTGAGTCAAGCAGCCGATGTTGGCCGATACAATCACCTCGGGGCTCGTCGCCTCGAGGTTTTTTATTTTTTTATCGCGCAGTTGATAAGACAACTCGGGTTGCGTGACCGAGTAGGTGCCGGCCGAACCACAGCACAGATGACTATCGGCGCACAGCTTCACATCAACACCGCAGGCATGCAGCACGCTCTCGACCTTACCGCGGATCTGCTGTCCGTGTTGCAAGGTGCAGGGCGGATGGTAAGCAACACGCTTAGCAGTTTTGCCAGTCAGTTGTTTAGTCAGTTCCGCCTCAAACGCCGGCATGATTTCTGATAAATCTTTGGTGAGCTCGGAGATACGCTTCGCCTTGTCTGCGTAGAGCGGATCGTCTTGCAGTAAATGGCCGTAGTCTTTCACGGTCACGCCGCAGCCCGAAGCCGTCATCACAATCGCTTCTGCGCCGGCAACCACATACGGCCACCAGGCATCAATATTGCGCCGCATATCCTCCAAGCCACCGGCCTGGTCATTCAAGTGATAACGAATCGCGCCACAACAACCCGCCTTCGGCGCCATCTCTAACTGTATCCCCAACTTGTCCAGCACGCGCGCGGTCGCAGCATTAATGCTTGGCGACATCGCTGGCTGCACGCAGCCTTCGAGTATCAGCATCTTGCGCGCGTGGGACCGGGTTGGCCACTGTCCTGCAGCACGCGGCTCGGGTACTTTGTTGCGCAGCACCTCGGGCAGCAAAGGACGTACTGCCTGACCGAGCTTCATGGCGGTGCCGAACAACTGCTGCCTTGGCAGTGCTTCTTTCAGAGCGGTGCGGACCAGCTGCTGCGCAAATGGCCGCTCAACCTGTTGATCAACAATATCGCGCCCGATATCAATCAAACGCCCATAGTTCACACCCGACGGGCACGTGGTCTCGCAGTTGCGGCAAGTGAGACAGCGGTCGAGATGAAGTTGCGTTTTTTCAGTAGCCGGCTTGCCCTCAAGGACTTGCTTGATTAAATAAATCCGACCACGCGGACCATCCAGCTCGTCACCCAGTAACTGATAGGTGGGACAGGTAGCGGTGCAAAACCCACAGTGCACGCACTTGCGCAGGATGGCATCTGCCTCTTGGCCCTGCGGGGTGTCTTTGATGAAATCAGCGAGATTGGTTTGCATCGTCAGAAATCGGAGTACATACGGCGCGGGTTAAAAATACCGACCGGATCGAAAGCATTTTTCAAGTTGCGGTGAATGCGCGCCACCGAAGGTGCCAGCGGCTGAAACACACCCACCGATTTATCGCCACCTTTGTACAGCGTTGCGTGACCACCGGCATTGGCGGCCACAGAGCGAACTGCCGTCGCTTCTGCAGTCGTTTTCAACCAACGCAGCGCACCGCCCCATTCGATCATCTGTTCTCCGGGCAATGCTAACGGTGGTGCAACGGTAGGCAGCGACAAGCGCCAGAGCCCTTGCTGCGGCGTTGAAAAAAACGAGTGCGTCTGCTCGCGCACCTCATCCCAAAACTTTTCTGCATCCGGCAGATCGGCGCCACCCATCTTCGCCATGGCAGCATCCACCGCCGCCTGAGCACCGGATAAACGCACGTAGAGCTTTCCGTCTAACCAGCAAGAGGCTGACAGGGGTAGTGGTTGTCCGCCCCACAGATTGAGCTGATGCAGCGCATCTTGTTCACTCATCGCAAATTGCAAGGAGTGCTGCGCGAACGGGCGCGGCAACACCTTGAGTGACACTTCAAGAATCAAACCCAGTGTGCCGAGTGAGCCCGTGAGTAACCTCGATACATCATAGCCAGCAACGTTCTTCATGACCTGGCCACCGAAGTGCAGTACCTCACCCTTGCCATCCATCAGCACGGTACCCAGCACGAAGTCACGCACCGAACCGACTGCCTGACGGCGCGGACCTGATAAACCACTCGCCACAATACCGCCCACCGTGGCCAAGCCATCGAAGCGAGGTGGCTCAAAGGCCAGCATCTGCTTTTTCTCAGCTAGCGCTTTACCGATCTCGCGCAAGTTGGTGCCCGCGCGCGCGGTAATCACTAACTCGGTCGGATCATAAGAAACAATACCGCTGTAGGCGGTGGTATCGAGCAGCTCGCCAGCCAACTCCTGTCCGTACCAGTCCTTGGTACCGTTCCCGCGAATTCGCAGCGCAGTGCCGCTACGCGTAGCGGACGTGATGCGATCCCGAAATTGCTGCAATACCTGATCCATGATGATTCTATTTTTTGGCGATCTCAGAAATGGCGCAGCTTAAAAACGCGGCAGATCAGGAAACTTCAGCGCGCCGCGCTGGACGTGCATTTTTCCGTACTCGGCGCAACGCTGCAGTGTAGGGATCGCTTTATCGGGGTTCAACAGAAACGCCGGGTCGAATGCGCGCTTCACGGCGAAGAACGCTTCACGCTCTTCTGGCGCGAACTGCACACACATGGAGTTAATCTTCTCGATTCCAACGCCATGCTCACCAGTGATGGTGCCACCGACCTCAACACACAGCTCCAGGATGGCAGCACCAAATTTTTCCGCACGATCAAATTCGCCGGGAGTATTCGCATCAAACAAAATCAATGGATGCAAGTTACCGTCACCCGCGTGAAACACATTCGCGCAACGCAGGCCATAGGTTTTTTCCATCTCGGCGATGCCCAGCAATACTTTCGCCAGGTATTTGCGCGGAATCGTACCGTCCATGCAGTAATAGTCCGGCGAGATACGGCCCGCCGCCGGGAATGCATTTTTACGACCCGACCAGAACCTGACGCGCTCAGCCTCGGTGTTGGACACTGCAATTGCGGTCGCACCCGAGGCGTTCATCACCTCGGTCATGCGCGCAATTTCTTCTTCAACTTCTTCCGGTGTGCCATCGGATTCACAGAGCAGAATCGCTTCGGCGTTAATGTCATAGCCTGCATTGACGAACGGTTCAACCATGCGTGAGCTGGTCTTGTCCATCATCTCCAGGCCAGCCGGAATAATACCGGCAGCAATCACATTGGCAACCGCATTACCGCCCTTCACCACATCATCAAACGAGGCCATGATCACGCGTGCTTGCTGCGGCTTGGGTACCAACTTGACGGTCACTTCAGTCACCACACCCAACATACCTTCGGAGCCGATGAACACCGCAAGCAAATCAAGACCAGGCGCATCAAGACCTTCGCTGCCTAGCTCAACCACCTCGCCTTCGATGGTCACCATGCGCACGCGCAAAACATTGTGCACGGTCAGGCCATATTTCAAGCAATGCACGCCACCGGAGTTTTCGGCGACATTACCGCCGATCGAGCAAGCGATCTGTGAAGAAGGATCGGGCGCGTAATACAAACCATGCGAACTCGCCGCTTCGGAAATCGCCAAATTACGCACACCGGGCTGAACGACCGCAGTCCGTGAATAGGCGTCGAGCTTGAGAATACGATTCAAACGCGCTGTTGATAAAACAACGCCATCTGCAATCGGTGTGGCGCCACCAGACAGCCCGGTGCCAGCACCGCGCGGGACGATCGGCACATTCAGCTGATGGCACGCACGCAGCACAGCAATGACTTGCGCTTCGTTTTCAGGCAACGCAACCACCATCGGTAGCTGCCGGTAAGCTGACAAACCGTCACACTCATAGGGACGCGTGTCCTCTTCCTGATGCAATACCGCGTGCTGGGGCAGCGCCGCTTGCAGCGCAGCGACTACCTCGCGCTGACGCGCAAGTGTGAAAACGGGTTCTTGGGGAGCATTCATTGGAGTCAGCCAGGTACCGGCAGAGGCGGATTTCACCAGTGATAACAAGGAGCGCTAGTCTATCGAATGCACCGGCCCTGGAAGACTGATTTCTTTGCTTTTGACCTGAAAACCTTTGGCGGGAAGGTTGAAAGTTTTTAGGACAAACAGAATACCAAGCAATTTCATGTGGTCATCAGCAGTGAAGATGCCACTGTTAGACGACTAAAACGAGCCAAGCGCTGGCTTGAATGCCGGCGGGGTGACGAAATTCAAGAAAAGAGAAGGCGTTACCAGCGCAATCAAAGCCGGCCGAAGGTATCCTTCATCCACTGAAGAAATAGCGCTACTTCGGGGCGATCCAGAATCTGTTTTTCATAGACCGCGTAGTAAGAATGCGGTGGCGCCATGGTTTGCACATCGAACACACGCACCAACTCGCCTGAGGCAAGCAGCTCGCGTGCAAAATGCTGACGCGCCAGACCAACACCATGGCCATGACGCACCATCTCTTGCAGCAGCCCAAGGTCATCAACACGAATGCCAGTGGTTGGCTCAGGCCAATCCAAACCAGCCGCCTCAAACCACGGCTGCCAAGGCTCAAGCGCAGAACGGACTAATGTTGCGTGCTTGAGATCAGCAGGTTCATTCAACGGGTCGATCTGGGCAAGATACTTGGGGCTGGCCACCGCAAACGTTGGCTCGGAGAATAACAACTCACACTGTAAATTCGGATAACGTCCAGGACCGAAGCGCACTTCAAGATCACTCTCGGCCAACGCCAAATCGTACAGTGGCACCGAGAGAAAAATTTCAACAGCAATCTCGGGATGCGCCGTCGTGAATGAATCGAGATTCGGCACTAACAAATAGCGCGCGAAGGTTGGTGGTACCGTAATCTTTAGTCGCGGCTGTACCGAAGCGGCACGGCGCGGCATCGGGAAGTCAGTCAGTGTGCGCAGCGCTTGTCGAACTACATCAAGATAACGACGACCAAATTCAGAGAGGCCTACGTTACGCCCGTCGCGTACAAACAAACGCTCGCCAACGAATTCTTCCAATAAGCGGATACGATGCGAAAGCGCTGATGGTGTAATACACAGCTCTTCAGCAGCTAATGCAAATGAGCCATGGCGGGCCGCAGCCTCAAAAGCTGATAAGGCATGAACCGGGGGAATACGTGTTGCCATGGATGTCAGATCACTTTCAGATGCGCTACCAGCGCAGTACTTTGCCTGGATTAAAAATATTGTGAGGGTCGAGCGCGTGTTTGATAGTACGCATCACATCGACCGTCTCTTCACCACTCTCTTGCACCAGAAAATCTATCTTGTGCAAGCCGATACCGTGCTCGCCAGTGCAAGTACCTTGCATGGCAATCGCGCGCGTCACCATGCGCTCGTTGACGCCTTCAGCGCGTGCGATGTCAGCAGGATCATTGGGGTCGATAATCATCTGGACATGAAAATTGCCATCACCGACATGACCGATGATGCCGTGGATGACACCCTCGCGCTCAAGGTCTGCTTTGGTCTCAAGCAGGCACTCTGAGAGCCGAGAGATCGGCACACAACAATCTGTTGAAATCGCTCGGCTGCCCGCGCGTAGCTGCAGCAAGGCAAAGTAAGCGTTGTGACGTGCCTGCCATAGGCGTGAACGATCTTCAGGTCGGGTTGCCCATTCAAAACCGGTCGCCCCATGCTCATTCGCAATCTGCTGAACGAGCTCGGCTTGTTCCTTGACACTGTGATCGCTACCGTGAAACTCGAACAGCAGTAATGGCTTCTCAGGCAGACTCAGTTTGTCATGTGCGTTCAAAGCCCGCACGCTGGTCTCATCCAGAAATTCAACACGCGCCACCGGCACGCCCATTTGTATGGTCTGTATCACCGAGTTCACTGCGGGCTCGATACTCGGGAATGAGCAGACCGCTGCCGAAATCGCCTCCGGTTGTGGGTAGAGCTTCAGCGTGACCTCAGCAATAATGCCGAGCGTGCCTTCGCTGCCCACAAACAGACGGGTCAAGTCGTAGCCAGCCGACGATTTTTTGGCGCGCGTGCCTGTCTTGATGACCTTGCCATCCGCAGTGACCACGGTCAGCGCCAGCACGTTCTCGCGCATGGTGCCGTAACGCACTGCATTGGTGCCAGAGGCGCGGGTGGCCGCCATGCCACCGATCGAGGCATCTGCGCCGGGATCAATCGGAAAGAACAAGCCGGTATCTTTTATTTCGGCATTTAACTGTTTGCGGGTGACCCCCGGCTGCACGGTGACCGTCAAGTCTTCGGCGTTAAGCGCGACCACTTGATTCATCTGCGAGAGATCAATCGACAAGCCACCTTGCACCGCGAGGATGTGACCCTCAAGCGAGGTGCCAGTGCCATAAGCAATCACTGGAAAGCGGTGCTGATTACACAACTGAACTGCGGCCGCGACATCATCAATTGTTTGGGCAAATACCACCGCATCCGGCAGCATAGGGTCGTAGGAGGACTCATCGCGGCCATGATGCTCTCGCATGGCTTGGCTGGTAGAGACGCGATCGCCAAAACGTGATTGCAGCGCTGAAAGCAGCGCAGACGGCAATTCGCGCTTTAACGGGGGTGGGACGGGGTGATTCATAGGATTTCTCCAAAGCAACCGTATTGTACTCTGAGCAGCAGGGTTATTCGGGCGACGGCGGTGAGACTCCTTAGGCTAGTCAGGCGCTTTTACCGTATGCTTCGGGTAGTTTTCTAAAGTTGAATAGTATGGGCTACCGTCTCTCGAAAATTGCTACCCGCGCCGGTGATGATGGCACCACTGGCCTCGGCGACGGTAGCCGCACCGACAAACACGCGCTGCGGGTGCAGGCGATGGGTGATGTCGACGAACTGAACTCGCAGCTTGGCCTGTTGCTGTGCGAGGCGCTACCCGATGTGCTGCGCGATGAGCTAATAACCATGCAGCATGATCTATTCGATCTGGGTGGCGAGCTGAGTATTCCGGGCTTTGTGATGATGACCGATGGGCAGGTCGCCCGCCTCGATACGCTGCTCGAAAAATACAATGCAACATTACCGCCGCTGCAGGAATTCATTCTGCCGGGAGGCTCGCGCGCTGCCGCGCAATCCCACGTGTGCCGCACCGTGTGCCGACGTGCCGAGCGCAGTATTGTTGCGCTGGCGCGCGAAGAGAAAATACATGCGCGGCTCGGTCAGTATGTGAACCGCTTATCCGATCTGCTATTCGTGCTCTCGCGCGTCTTGAATCGTCACGCGGGTGGCAATGATGTGCTGTGGGAGAAAGGCCGCAGCCGAGATAGCTAGAGCAACCCGGATTAGTTCATCCGGCTAGCGCAGTGAACTGAAGCGAACGAGTTTTCTAGCTATTTGCCACTAAGCGCTGATCTTTGCTGCCAAGGCGCTGCCGTACCGCGCCGACAATACCCGCCGCATCCAATCCACATTTCGCCAGCAGCTGTTGAGCGTCACCGTGATCAATGAACTGATCAGGTAACCCGAGCTGCAGTAGTGGCTTGACGAAGCCCGCCGCAGACAGTGCCTCAGCCACAGCAGAGCCAGCACCGCCCATCACCGAGCCTTCTTCAAGTGTCACAATCAGCTCGTGGCTTGACGCAAGTTGGGCGACAAGCTCTGCATCCAGTGGTTTTACAAATCGCATATCAACCACCGTCGCATTCAGCTCTTCGGCGGCTTTTAGTGCCGGCGCCAGCATGGTGCCGAACGCCAGCAACGCTACCTGGCGGCCCTGGCGCCGCAGGTTTGCTTTGCCTATCTCAATGGTATCCAGATCGGTCTCGATCACTGCGCCGGGACCAGCGCCGCGGGGGTAGCGCACCGATGCAGGCCCGGGGTAGCGGTACGCAGTGCTCAGCAGCTTGCGGCACTCGTTTTCATCGCTCGGGGTCATCACCACCATATTCGGAATGCAGCGCAAATAGGCGATATCGTAATTACCCGCATGAGTCGCGCCATCCGCACCTACTAATCCCGCTCGGTCGAGGGCGAAAGTAACATCCAGATTTTGAAGCGCGACATCATGAATCAGCTGATCATAGCCACGCTGCAAAAAGGTGGAGTAGATCGCAAGCACCGGCTTCAGCCCTTCGCACGCCAAACCTGCGGCAAAAGTCACCGCGTGCTGCTCGGCGATGCCAACGTCGTAATACCGGTCCGGGAACTGCTGCTCAAAGGCCACCATGCCAGAGCCTTCGCGCATTGCCGGCGTAATACCAACCAGCTTGTCATCAGCGCTGGCCATATCGCACAACCAATCACCAAACACCTGCGTGTAGGTTTTCTTGGCCGGCGCGGCAGCAGGCTGAATACCTTCAGCGGGATTGAATTTGCCGGGGCCGTGATACAGCACTGGGTCTGCCTCGGCTAATTTGTAGCCCTGCCCCTTCTTGGTCACCACATGCAGAAACTGAGGGCCGTCGAGATTTTTCAGGTTTTGCAGGGTCGGCACCAAGGCTTCGAGATCATGGCCATCGATGGGACCAATGTAGTTGAAGCCGAACTCTTCAAACATGGTGGCGGGTGTCAGCATACCCTTGGCGTGCTCTTCGAAGCGCTTGGCGAACTCGCGCATCGACAGCGGCAATACCGACTTGCCGACATTTTTCGCGGCAGCGTAAAACTGTCCCGACATGAGCCGCGCCAGATAGCGATTGAGCGCGCCTACCGGTGGCGATATCGACATATCGTTGTCGTTTAATACCACCAGCATCTTGATGTCTTCATACACGCCGGCGTTATTCATTGCCTCGAAGGCCATACCTGCAGACATCGCGCCATCGCCAATCACCGCGACTGAGTGCCGCTTCTCTCCTTTAGTGCGCGCGGCCAATGCCATGCCGAGCGCGGCCGAGATTGAGGTAGATGAATGCGCCGTGCCAAACGTGTCGTATGGGCTTTCATCACGCCTGGGGAAGCCAGACAAGCCACCGTATTGCCGCAAGCTCGGCATGCGGTCGCGACGACCGGTCAAGATCTTGTGCGGATACGTCTGATGACCGACATCCCACACAATCCGGTCATGCGGCGTGTTGAACACGTAATGCAGCGCGATGGTCAGCTCGACCGTGCCCAGGTTGGATGACAAGTGACCACCCGTCTGGGCGACCGATTCGAGCAGGTACGTGCGAAGCTCATTGGCCAGCTTGTGCAGATCGGCCCGCGACAGCGCGCGTAGCTCGGCTGGATCATTAATGTTTTGTAATAGTTCCATGGTTATGCCTTCCTCTGCACGATCAGATCGGCGAGTTGCCGAAGCCTGATTGCCGTCTCCCCGAACGGCTGCAGAGCATGGTGAGCATCCTGCCGCAACTTCTCTGCCAGAGCAAGCGAGGGCTGCAGTCCCAGCATCGAGACATAGGTCGGCTTGTTGTGCGCTGCGTCTTTACCGGCAGTCTTTCCCAGCGTCGCCGAGTCGGCGGTGGCGTCGAGAATATCGTCGACCACTTGAAACGCGAGACCTATGGCGTCGGCGTAGGCATCGCATGCCGCTTGCTCTGTTGGTTGCACTGCCTTGCCGGCATAGGCGCCCAACAACACCGAAGCGCGTAGCAGAGCACCGGTCTTCAGACGATGCATCTGCTCGAGCTCGGGAAGTGCTAGCGCAACACCCACCGCTGCCAAGTCGACTGCCTGTCCGCCACACATGCCCAAAGACCCTGCCGCATGCGCCAGCTGCGCCAGCATCGCGACTTTACGCTCAGCAGGCAGATCGCCGCCAGACAGCACGGCAAATGCCTGCGACTGCAACGCATCACCCACCAGCAGCGCGGTCGCCTCATCATACTGACGATGCACGGTGGCTTTGCCGCGTCGCAGATCATCATCATCCATGCACGGCATGTCGTCGTGCACTAAAGAGTACGCGTGAATCATCTCGACCGCGGCGGCGGCGCGCTCGATCGCGTCGCGCGGCGCGTCAAACAACGCGCCCGCTGCGAAAACCAGTAGCGGCCTGATGCGCTTGCCGCCACCCAAGACCGCGTATCGCATCGCTTCGTGCAACTTGTTTGGAAGCGCCGACGCAGGTGGCAGATGGCGATCGAGTACGACTTCCATATCCGCCTGCACGTGCTTGGCCCAGGCGGCAAACGGCGCGCTCATTCCTCGTCGTCCTCGCTATCTGCTGACTCACTCTCAAACGGCGTCAGCATCTCTCCTTCGAGCAATTTGACTTGCTGCTCGACGCGCTCGAGTTGGCCAGCGCAGTACTTCACCAGCTCGGCACCGCGCTTGTAGGCATCGAGCGAGGCCTCCAGCGGCAAGGCGCCGGACTCCATCTTGTCGACCAGTTGCTCCAGCTCTGCCATAGCCAGCTCAAAAGAGGCCGCGGGCTGATCGGAAAGATTCTTTTTTGGCATTAGGTTCACCTGAAAGCATGAAGCGCAATTTTATTCCATGCGGTCACGGCATCCCACCCACTCAGACGAAGAACTGTGTTTCATGTCTTTTTTATATTTTTTGGAAAACATCGACATCAATATCTGCCAATTAACGTAAATATATTGCGTATTTAATAAATGTATGCCGGCACTGCCCAGGCGACGTGACCGCAGTCTTGTCCACCGGTTACCCCTGCCCACAGGCTTGGCGAGCCCGGGGGTATAATCCGCGCCTTGTCTGGATTCACCCTACGCAGCCGTCGAGCTCGTTGTGACCGTGAATCCATTATTTGACGACACAGAATCTTGATATGGGGTTGAGGATGTCCGATCTGGCCAGTCTCGAAAAACTCGCGCGCTCCAACGCACAATTACCTGTAGACGTCTACTTTGACGACCAGTTGTTGGCGCTGGAAACCGAACGGCTGTTCAAACAAGGCCCGCGCTACGCCGGTCACACGCTGATGGTGCCGAATGAAGGCGACTACGCCACGCTGCCGTGGGAAAACGATGGCCGTGTTCTGGTCCGTAGCGCACAAGGTCTTGAGCTGATCTCCAATGTGTGCCGTCACCGCCAAGCCAAAATGCTGTCTGGTCGCGGTAATACGCACAACATCATCTGCCCGCTGCACCGCTGGACCTACGACTTGAAAGGCGAGCTGATCGGCGCCCCGCATTTTGCCGATACCCCGTGCATGAATCTCAGTCGCTTCGGGCTGCAGCAGTGGAACGGATTACTGTTTGATCAGAATGGCTTCGATGCCCCGAGCAAGCTGCAATCGATGGCCACTGCCCGCGAGCTGAATTTCGATGGCTACATGCTCGACCATGTCGAGATTCATGAGTGCGATTACAACTGGAAGACCTTCATTGAAGTCTATCTTGAGGACTACCATGTCGAGCCGTTTCATCCTGGCTTGGGACATTTTGTCAGCTGCAACGATCTGCGCTGGGAAATGGGCGAGGGCTACAGCGTACAAACCGTTGGCGTGAATGCGGCACTGAAAAAATCCGGGTCAAGCACCTACCAAAAGTGGCACGACGAAGTGCTACGCTACAGCGGCGGCGCCGCGCCCAAATACGGCGCGATTTGGCTAACCATCTACCCCAACATCATGGTCGAGTGGTATCCAAATGTGTTGGTTGTCTCTACCGTGTGGCCGAAAGGACCGCAAAAAACCACCAACGTGGTTGAGTTCTACTACCCGGAAGAGATTGTCTTGTTCGAGCGCAGCTTCATTGATGCCGAACGCGCTGCCTATATGGAAACCTGCGGTGAAGACGACGAGATCGCGCTGCGCATGGATGCCGGCCGCAAGATATTGCTCGAGCGCGGCGTTAATGAAGTCGGGCCTTATCAGTCGCCAATGGAAGATGGCATGCAGCATTTTCACGAGTGGTACCGCAGCAAAATAGCGCTGTGATTCTGCGCCACCGCGAGGGGCGCTGAGTGCAATCACTCTGGATGCTGGTCGCGGCTTTCGTCTTCTCGATCATGGGTGTCTGCGTCAAGCTGGCATCCGAACATGCCTCCACCTCTGAAATCGTGATCGCGCGTGGAGTGGTCGGCGTCACCACGCTATTGCTGCTGACCCAGCTGCGCGGATTACCGCTCGCCACACGCTTTCCTTGGCAACATGCCTGGCGCGGCTTCGTCGGCGTCTCTGCCTTGTGGTTATGGTTCTTCGCTACCGCCCGCCTACCTCTGGCTACCGCCATGACGCTCAACTACATGGCGCCGATCTGGATTGCAGCCATCGTCTTCACGCTGGGTTGGTGGCACAAGATACGACGCTTCGAGTGGGGTCTGGCCGCAGCGATTGTCACCAGCTTCATTGGTGTCGCCTTGCTACTCAAACCCACGATTCACGCTGATCAGTGGGTTGGTGGTCTTACCGCCCTCATCTCCGGTTTTATCTCTGCACTCGCCTATATTCAGGTCAAGCGTCTTGGTCAGATGGGCGAACCAGAATATCGCGTCGTGTTTTATTTTTCTGCCAGCGGCGTGCTAGGTGGATTAGTAAGCGGACTGCTCGACAACTGGTGGCAGACCGGTAGCTTGCATCTATTTGCAGATTTATCTGCGCGCGATTTCCTGCTGCTATTAGCAATCGGCATCACAGCGACAATTGCGCAAATAGCGATGACACGCGCCTACCGACTAGGTGCGATGCTGGTCACTGCAAATCTTCAATACACCGGCATTGTGTTTTCCAGTATGTGGGGCATTCTGATCTGGAACGACGCACTGGATATTTTCGGTTGGCTTGGTATCTTGATTATTCTGGTCAGTGGCGTCGCTGCCACCTTTTATAATGCGCGCAGCAGTAACACCTCAAGTAGCAGTGGTGGTTCAGGTGCTTCAGGTGCTTCAGGCAGCGCCAGTGCGTCAGCGAGCAGTAGCAATGCCGTAAGGGTTGGTGCGCCGGTTAAACCAAGTACCTCAAGCAGTAGCAGCACTTCATCTCAACAATAAATCGATAAGGAGACCTGCTGATGTCATTCACCACGCTGATCACCGCGGCGGAGCTGAAGCAACACATTAATAACCCGGTGTTTGTTGTGCTTGATTGTCGTTCTGAATTAACCGACCCACATGCCGGAGCGATTGCTTTCGCTTCCGGCCACATTCCCGGCGCGCAGCATGCGGATTCTGATCGCGATTTATCGGATAAATCGGCTGGCCCCCACGGCGAATTTCGTGGGCGTCATCCCTTACCCTCGCCTGCGAACTTTATTGAAACGCTGCGCGGCTGGGGCGTCTATCCCAATTCACAAGTGATCGCCTATGACGCCCACGGCGGTATGTTCGCGGCACGCGTCTGGTGGATGCTGCGCTGGGTCGGTCACAAAGCCGTAGCAGTACTGGATGGCGGATTACCGGCATGGCAAGCCGCAGGTGGCGAGTTGACGCAAGAGGTGATTAATCGACCGCATGGCTCGATCACGCTGCAGCCGTCGCTAGTCGGCACGGTCAGTGCGGACGATGTGCTGGCCAACTTATCGGCACGCGCCAGAGTGGTGCTTGATGCGCGCGCAGCGGATCGCTTTCGCGGTGAGAACGAAACCATCGATCCCGTTGCTGGCCGAATACCAGGCGCAAAAAATCGCTGGTTCAAAGACAATCTTCAACCGGATGGCAAGTTCAAAAGTGCGGATACCCTGCGCGCTGATTACACCGCACTCATCAAAAGCCCGGAGCACACCATCATGCAATGCGGCTCAGGGATTTCAGCGTGCCACAACTTGTTAGCGATGGAGATAGCAGGCTTGCCCGGTGCTTTGCTCTACCCCGGCTCATGGAGTGAATGGAGCTCGGATCCGTCACGGCCGGTGGCTGTTGGCAACTGAAGAGAAAAGTCTCTAGCCGATCGGCAGCTGGTGCGTGAACAGCAGCACCAAGCCGACACCAAGTCCAATCAGTATCACCTGCGGCACCGTATCGCGCCAGGTAGCACGGCGCTGCATCTGCGGCATCAAGTCGCTAACGGCAATATAAATAAAGCCGGAAGAAGCCAGCACCAGCACATACGGAATCAGGTCGATCCCATTGCCGAGTGTGTAATAACCCACCAAGCCACCGATCACTGCCATCAGACTGCTGATCAGGTTATAAAAATACGCGCGCCGTTTGGTAAAGCCCGCGTTGAGTAGCAAGATGAAGTCGCCGATCTCTTGGGGAATCTCGTGCGCCGTGATCGCCAACGCGGTGATCAGACCGAGTTTCGGGTCTGCCAGAAACGCAGCCGCAATCAGAATACCGTCGGTGAAGTTATGCAAACTATCACCGACCAAAATCATCCAACCCGCTGTACCCGCCTCATCCGCATCATGTCCATGCGCGTGATCATGGCCATCGCCTTCATAGTGATGCGAGTGACGCAGAATCGCCAACTTCTCCAACAAGAAAAAACCCAACAGCCCCGCCAACAAGGTAGCGAACAGCGAATGCGGACTCGCATTCGACTCGAACGCCTCCGGCAAAGCATGCAGCAGCGAAGTAGCCAGCAGCAAGCCTACCGACAGACTGACCATGCGACCCAACATCTTCGGCAGCAAGCCGTAAGACAAGAAAGCAGCAGCCGAAATACTAATCAGCCCGGCGAGCGTCGTCGCCAGCAAAATTGAGAACAGCGTAGAGTCGATTTTGTTTTCCTTGGAAACCGTTGCGCAGCAACGAGACGCGCTATTTTAC
>VGHX01000060.1 GCA_016868055.1 Betaproteobacteria bacterium | reverse complement strand
GCACTCGCAAAGAGCTTCGGCAAGATTGTGCAATCACTAACGCAAACACCCGCGCCATCGTCAAGCAGCCTGATCCGTCGGCTGTTTACACGGGGCCCTTCACTCACTCACTGAATATCAAACTGCGATGTACATGGAAAAATATGCCATGCCCAGTGCGCAGCCGTACAGAGACTACCGTGCAGCAGCAGAACTGGTTAACGATAGTGTTATCCATGATGAATTCAGCACCGAGGCGTTTCGCACGCTCAGTAAACGGCTGTATCAATCCGTATTCGAGCGTATTGATCTGGAGCGCCTGCAGAATTTGTCGAATGAGCAGTTTCGTCGTGAGCTCGCGCTACTGGTTGAGCGCATACTCGAAGACGAGCGTTTACCCGTCAACCAGACCGAGCATCGTCGACTGGTACAAGATATACAAAACGAAATGATCGGTTTGGGGCCGATTGAGCCTTTGATGCTAGACCCGACGGCGTCTGACATACTTGTTAACTCGCATCGGCAAGTCTATGTCGAGCGCAGAGGCCAATTAGCGCTGACCTCAGTGCAGTTTCATGATGATGCCCATGTCATGCGTATCATCGAAAAAATCGTGTCGAAAGTCGGTCGCCGTATCGATGAATCCAGCCCGATGGTAGATGCGCGGCTGGCAGATGGATCTCGCGTCAATGCCATTATCTCGCCGTTGGCGCTCGACGGCCCGGTGCTGTCGATACGTCGCTTCTCGGTGCAGCCCCTCACCATGAAAGACCTGGTGGCACGTCAAACGCTGACACCGTCGATGGCCGAATTATTGCAGGCACTGGCCTGTGCCAAGCTGAACATACTGGTGTCTGGTGGTACCGGCAGCGGCAAGACGACACTGCTCAATGTGATCTCCGGATTTATTCCATCCAGCGAGCGCATTATCACGATTGAAGATGCGGCCGAGCTACGACTGCAGCAGCCGCATGTAGTGCGGCTGGAAACACGTCCACCGAATATCGAGGGTCGGGGAGAGGTACCGCAGCGTGCCTTGGTTCGTAATGCCTTGCGTATGCGACCAGACCGCATCATTTTAGGTGAAGTGCGCGGCGCAGAAGCGATCGATATGCTGCAGGCGATGAACACAGGGCATGAAGGATCCCTGGCCACAATTCATGCCAATACACCGCGTGATGCGCTCGCACGACTCGAAAACATGATCAGCATGGCGGGCGCAAATTTAGGATTGCGTGCGATCCGTCAGCAAATTTCATCGGCAATTACGGTCGTCGTGCAACTGATGCGGTTATCCGACGGCAGCCGTAAGCTCATCAGCCTGCAAGAAATTACCGGTATGGAGGGTGACATTATCACCACGCAGGAAATTTTCTGCTTTCGCCGTACCGGTGTCACCGCCGATGGCAAAGTAAAAGGGTTTCACCGCGACCGGTATTTACCCGCAATTCGAGCAGCGGCTAAAGGAATGCGGGGTATCAGTACCTGATTCGGTTTATCAACCGACGCCTGCGCTGGTTTGAACACTGAGTGATGCCATGAATCTGCTTTATATCGGTACGACACTGCTGATTTTTGTTGCCACGGCTTTTGCGGTAGAAGCCGTATGGCGCTGGTGGTTTTCAACGCAGAGCCACGCTGCTCGGCGATTCAGTCAGCGTATACAGGCACTCGGCGGCACACCCGTAGAAAGTGCAAGTCGCTTATCACTACTCAAGCAGCGCCGACTTGCCGATAGTAATGGCCTTGATCATTTACTGCGTCAATCGTCTGTTGCTGCTTCGCTCGATACGCAGTTACAGCAAGCCGGAAGTACGGTCAACGTCGGTCGATTACTGAGCTATTGCGGTGTTGGTTTTGGTGTAGGACTACTGCTTGGGCTAGTGGTGTTTAGTGCTTGGTGGATGGCTTTACTCACTGCGGGTGCCACGACATTGATGCCGCTTGCCTGGATTAGCCGACAGCGCACCACGCGCTTGCACACGATACAAAAGCAGCTGCCCGAAGTGGCTGATCTGATCGCTCGCAGCTTACGTGCCGGTCACGCGCTACCGGTCACGATGCAGATGGTGGCAGAAGAAATGCCCGAGCCGATTTCGGGTGAGTTTCGTCAGGCTGCTGATGAAATCAATTTTGGATTGGGTTTGCATCAAGCGATGCAGCACCTATCGCAACGACTGCCTATTGATGACCTCCGTTTTTTAGTGGTGGCGATTCTGATTCAGCGTGACACCGGTGGTAACTTGGCTGAACTGATGCAGAGCATGTCTTATTTAATTCGTGAGCGTCTCAAGTTACTCGGTCAGGTAAGTGCTTTATCTGCAGAGGGCCGGCTATCAGGCTGGATTTTATTCCTGATGCCAATCGCCATGGCACTGCTGTTATCTGTAGTGAATCCTGATTATCTTTTACGACTGGTACAAGACCCGATTGGTCGAGTTGGCCTGGGTATCGCCGCCGTACAAATGCTGCTAGGTGGACTATGGATGCGAACGATTGTTAAGTTACGTGTCTGATGTGGCCTGGCTTTTGACCTATCGGGAGCACATCATGACATCGCAAGTAGTGCTGTTTCTGGTGGTAGTGTTCATTGCGATTGCGAGTCTATCAGCCGCGGTGATGTGGTGGTTGACATCGATTCGCGTACGGCAGCGCTTGGCAGATACCATCGCGGTTAATGTTGCTGCTGAGCGCGTGAATCGCTGGCGTGAGCGCATGGCGCGCGTTATACAGCCACTGGCCAAGCTCTCGCTACCAGAGGAGGGATGGGAGACATCCGCACTACGTATTGCCTTTATTAACGCGGGCTGGCGTCGTCCTTCTGCGCCTACGATTTTTTTGGTATCAAGATACTCCTGGCCGTAAGCCTGCCGCTGATCGTGCTGTTGCTCGGTGGCGAGCGGTTGCTGGGCGCGGGCATTAGTCGAATTCTATGGATACTGCTCGGCGCGGCCGCGGTCGGCTACTACCTGCCCAACCTGATCCTGCGTCTTAAAATCGCTGAACGACAGCGTGAGCTGTTCGAGTCATTTCCTGACGCGCTTGATTTATTAATCATTTGTATCGAAGCAGGCTTGGGCCTGGATCAGGCCATTGCCCGAGTCGCTGCTGAGATCGATATCAAGAGCAAAGTACTGGCGCAGGAATTACAACTTGTTTTAATGGAACTACGAAGCGGCTACTCGAAAGAGACGGCGCTGCGGCATATGGCGCTGCGGGTCGGTATTGAAGAAGTTGATTTACTGGTAGCGATGATGGTGCAGGCAGATCGATTTGGTACCAGCATGGGTGATTCTCTCAGGGTTCATGCTGACAACCTGCGCACCAAACGTCGTCAGCGGGCAGAGGAAGCAGCGGCGAAGATCGCGGTGAAGCTGCTGATGCCGCTGATTTTCATGATCTTCCCGACCCTGATGCTGGTGCTGGTAGGTCCGGCGATGATACAGATTTATCGCGTGCTACAGCCTAGCTTGGCTACCTGAGGTAACCGAGCCAAGCTGTAAAAATTCAGATCAACCCAGCGCAAGTCAGTTCAACCAATTTCAACTCAGATCAACTAATCTCAACTCAGATCAACCAATCTCAACCCAGCGCGAGCAGCTGACTCGCCTTCATGCGCGATGCCAGCAGCTTGCCTTTACGCGCGCGCTTGCCAATATGGTGGGCCAAGTCAGCGCCTGAAAGGTTCGTTTCCTGCGCCTTGCCACTGCGCTGGCCAGTACCGATGACACGCACCCCTTTTTGAGAAATCGGCTCGGCTGCCAACAGTCGTTCTTTATCATCCAGCTCCATCAGCGTGACGCCGCGGCCACCGGCTGATTGCTGCTTGATATCTGCAAGGCCGAATACCAATAATCTTCCGCGTTCAGAGAGGCAAGCGACCGCGCTGGCATTGGCAGCGATCACCCGTGGCATCAGTGGCTCATCACCTTCATCCATTGTCATAAAGGATTTGCCGCCTTTTTGTCGCGACACCATATCGCCCGCTTTGGCGGAGAATCCGTAAGCAGCGGTTGAAGATAGCAGCAGCGGTGTGTTGGCAGCACCCGCAAAGTAATGCAGCAGCCTTGTGCCTGACTCAAGCTCGACCAACGTAGTGACGGGTACACCATCGCCGCGTGCTCCGGGAAGCTGCGCAACGCCGACGGAGTACACCCGACCGTTTGATCCGAATGCCAGCAGTGTATCGACCGTGCGGCACTCAAAGGCTGCATACAGCGCGTCACCGGATTTGAAGCTGAATTGCTGCACATCGTGACCATGACCCTGGCGTGAACGTACCCAGCCTTTTTGCGATAGCACGACGGTAACCGGCTCATCAATCAGCTTTTGCTCAGCGACTGCGCGCTCGGCTTCTTCGATCAAGGTACGCCTTGAATCACCGAATTGTTTTGCATCACTCTCGATCTCTTTGACCAGAAGCTTTTTCATCGAGGCGGGCTGGTCCAGCAGATCTTGCAGAACAACGCGTTCCTTACGTAGCTCGGCCAGCTCTTGTTGAATCTTGATGGCTTCCAGGCGTGCCAGCTGACGCAAGCGGATTTCAAGAATATCTTCTGCCTGCCGATCCGATAACTTGAAGGCTTTGATCAGCGCCGGCTTGGGCTCATCGGATTCACGAATAATCTTGATCACCTTATCGATATTCAGCAGCACTGCTTCGCGGCCTTCAAGAATATGAATACGGTCATCGACTTTGCCCAGACGATGCTGCGTGCGACGCGTAACGGTATCGAATCGGAAGCCTATCCATTCACGCAGAATATCGCCTAAGGCTTTTTGTCTGGGACGACCATCAGCACCGATCATCACCAGATTGATCGCGGCATTGTTCTCAAGCGAGGTATGCGCGAGCAGCAGGTTGCTGAATTCTTCCTGATCCTGATTTTTTGATTTCGGCTCAAATACCAAGCGCACCGGTGCTTCGCGACCCGCCTCATCGCGCACCGTATCCAGCGCACCCAGTATGGTTTGTTTGGTAGCGAGTTGCTCGGGTGTGAGGCTTTTTTTCCCGAGCTTGACCTTGGGGTTGGTCAGCTCTTCGATTTCTTCCAGAATTTTTTGCGCCGAGGTGCCGGGGGGTAGTTCGGTCACCACGAGTTGCCACTGGCCGCGCGCGAGGTCTTCGATTTTCCAGCGTGCGCGCACTTTGACACTGCCGCGACCGGCTTGATAAATCTCGCTGATCTGCGCCGGTGGTGTGATGATCTGCCCACCGCCCGGAAAGTCGGGGCCGGGAATCAGCGCCATCAAGGATTCATGCGACAGCTTAGGATTTTTAATCAGTGCGACAGTAGCTTCAGCCACTTCGGTCAGGTTATGCGAAGGAATTTCTGTCGCGAGACCGACGGCAATACCCGATGCGCCATTTAGCAGGACGAAGGGGAGTCGTGCGGGTAATAGCTTGGGCTCCTCGCTCGAGCCATCGTAGTTCGGCACAAAATCCACTGTGCCCATGTCGATCTCATCAAGTAATAGCTGAGAGATCGGTGTCAGGCGCGCCTCGGTGTAGCGCATCGCTGCTGCGCCATCGCCATCACGCGAGCCGAAGTTGCCGTGGCCGTCGACCAGCGGGTATCGCAGCGCGAAATTCTGCGCCATACGCACCATCGCGTCGTAGACCGATTGGTCACCATGCGGGTGTAATTTACCCAGTACATCACCCACTACTGCGGCTGATTTTCTTGGCTTTGCAGTCGGATCGAGTCGCAGCTGATCCATGGCGTACAAGATGCGGCGCTGTACGGGCTTCTGGCCGTCACAGACATCGGGTAATGCACGGCCTTTGACCACTGAAATCGCGTAATCCAGGTAAGCGCGTTCGGCGAAGGTTGCAAGCGTGAGGGACTCGCCACTATCGTCAGCAGCGGATTCGAATAAATTGGTTTGGTCGGTCATCTTTAAACCTTAAATGTCGGCCTCGACTTCATTGCCATGTTCCTCCAGCCAGGCACGTCGTGCTGCTGCTTCACCTTTGCCCATCAACATCGTAAAGCGCTGCTCGGAGGCTTTCATATCCAACTCGCCCAAAGCTACGGGCAGTAAACGGCGCGTATCCGGGTTCATAGTGGTTTCCCATAATTGATCTGCACTCATCTCACCCAAGCCTTTAAAGCGAGCAATATTCCACGCACCGTCTTTCACACCGTCTTTGCGTAGCTTGTCTTCGACGGCCTCTAATTCGCCACTATCGAGTGCATAAATTTTTTGGGCGGGCTTTTTTCCGCGTGCAGGTGCATCAACGCGGTACAGCGGTGGTCTGGCGATATGAATATGTCCGCGCTCGATTAGCTTGGGGAAGTGCCGGAAGAACAGCGTCAGCAGCAGCACTTGAATATGCGAGCCATCGACGTCTGCATCCGACAAAATGCAGATGCGTCCATAGCGCAGATTTGAAAGATCAGGATTATCGTTTTTACTGTGGGGATCGACACCGATCGCAACAGCAATATCGTGAATCTCGTTATTAGCAAACAAGCGATCGCGCTCAGTCTCCCAAGCATTCAGCACCTTACCGCGTAATGGCAAGATGGCTTGAAACTCTTTATCACGCCCCATCTTGGCCGAGCCACCGGCAGAATCACCCTCGACCAAAAAAATCTCATTGCGTGTAATGTCAGTCGATTCACAATCCGTCAGTTTGCCGGGTAAGACAGCAACACCGGAAGATTTACGTTTCTCGACTTTTTGCGCCGACTTCAAACGACTCTGTGCCTGACGAATAACCAGCTCGGCTAATTTACGTCCGTAATCAACATGCTGATTCAGCCAAAGCTCAAGCGCTCCTCGTGAATAACCCGCGACCAATCGAACCGCATCGCGTGAGTTGAGCTTTTCTTTGATCTGCCCCTGAAACTGCGGATCAAGCACCTTGGCTGACAATACAAATGAGGTACGCGCGAACACATCTTCAGGTAGTAACTTCACGCCTTTGGGTAGCAGCGAGTGCAACTCAACAAAGCTTTTCACTGCACCGAACAAGCCCTCGCGTAAGCCGGATTCATGCGTACCGCCAGCGGGGGTGGGAATCAGATTGACGTAAGACTCGCGCACGACATTGCCTTCTTCGGTCCACGCCACTACCCAAGCCGCACCTTCACCCTCGGCAAAGCCGTCGGCATCTGCGCTGGCATATTGTTCCCCCTCGAAGAAAGGAATCAATAGGTTGCCGCCACCGCTTTGCGACAGCGACTCGTTCAGGTAACCGCGCAGGCCTTGCTCATATAACCAAGACTGCGTATCACCGGTTTTTGCATGCGTGAGAGAGACTTTGACGCCGGGCAGCAGTACCGCCTTGGAGCGCAACAGGCGTTGTAGCTCGCCGAGCGGAATCTGGGGAGAATCGAAGTACTTGGCGTTGGGCCAGACGGTGACACGGGTACCCGATTTTTTGTCATCTTTGCCAGCGACGCGCGATTTCAGCTTCTGGGTCACATCGCCATTGGCGAACTGCAGCGTATGGACGCCCTGACCTTTGTCATCCTTACGCCAGACGGTGATCTCCAGCTTTGAAGACAGTGCATTAGTGACCGACACACCCACCCCGTGCAAGCCACCCGAGAAGGCGTAAGCGCCTCCTGAGCCTTTATCAAATTTGCCGCCAGCATGCAGGCGCGTGAAAACAATTTCGACTGTTGGTACTTTCTCTTCCGGGTGCAAGCCGACCGGAATGCCCCGACCATCGTCTTCAATGCTGACGCTACCGTCTGTATTGAGCGTGACCTCGATATGCTTGCAATAACCGCCGAGCGCCTCATCTGACGCGTTGTCGATGACTTCTTGAATAATGTGCAGCGGGCTCTCGGTCCGGGTATACATCCCCGGTCGTTGCTTGACTGGCTCAAGGCCTTTTAAGACACGAATTGATGATTCGCTGTAGTCGCTTTTTCTAGTTGCCATGCGTGATATCGAATGCCAGTTTGCTAAGGAATGCCGCAGAAGCGGGCAAAAACCCTCGCATTCTAATGAATATCAGCAGCAGTAGCGAGCAAACGGCTCGAACCAGACTTGACGCTTGGCTTTCGCGCCCGAGTTGATCAAGCTCAGGCGCGATAGTTTGGTGATGAGAAAACGACGACCGAAGCAGGTATGGAATCAATCAATGGCTAGTAATGAATGCCATCATTTAATAAGTAACGGATATCGCTGTCGCCTCGTTGATTCCAACCGTCTTGGCCAAATACGCTTCCGGGTTTTGCCGAATTGAGCTCGCCAACAGCTCGAGAACTGAGGGATCTTGCAGGGCAGTCTCGGCGGTCGCCTCATCTATGGGAATATCAAGCTCATACAGTGCGGTACCGCCACAGGGAACCGATAGCACATAGTGCGAGCCATGTTTATAGAGCGTATGGCTCCATGTTTTTTCATCAAGTATGATTTTTTCCATTGAGTGCTCCTCAGATGTCAGCTGGTTTGATAATGAGACAAACGTTCATTACCATCAATCGCTGGGTGTGAATGGGACTTTGGTGACATTATCAAGCGGGATTTGGTCACATACAGCCTCGGGTAACCCGTTCGGCAGATAGCCACCCGGCATCCAGTATTTGTTTGCGCCGGCTTCATTGCCTGAAGCCATGCGTAAGTTTGGAATATCGTTAACGGTTACACGAATAATTTCCTGTCCACCCCAAGCGCCGGTCAGTATGCCAAGCTCGGCCTCGGCAGCTGCAAAAGTCGATTTCTGTCTGAGCTGTTTTTCAAGCCGATCGCCAATATCTTTCGGGATCAAGAATTGACCATCTTTCCGTCCGATGCCGTTCTTGCAGAAATTATCGAATGCGCTACGGGTCAGGAATAGACAAGGCTGATCACGGAACATCGATAAATGTTTATTGATAGCAGATTGAGTCAAATAAGTTGTTGGATCCGGCCGGTTGAATTTGCGGACAGTGACATAGACGGAACGACCTTGATTGCTACCATCTTTTTCTTTGATATTTATAGTCTGTGTTTCGGTGGTAAAGCTATCGCGAATCTGTTCAAATCTTTTCAGATTTTCGCGACTTAAATTTTGTAGTGCAGCCGGGGATACATCATCAGGTAAAAAGCTGAGCGTCGTTTCATCGGCACCGCCATTAATAAAGTGGCTATTTCGTAGCGAAGGCGAAGGCCCCATGTATAGCGGATTCATATCATTGGATAGCCAATCTGCTGGAGCGTGGTTGGCTGGCAAAACAGATTGCTTTGGGACGGACACCAGATCGAGCTCGGTCAACTCCTGTTTTTGATCGGTTTCGACTATGCCTGTGATGGTAGGCGATGGCATTTCAATCGTTTGCGCCGCTAGCTCGTAGGTGCTACTGAAGGTGAGCGGAGGCATTACAACCGTTCGCGCCGCCATTTCGCGCGTGGGTAAGCGGGCCGAACCTGCGAATAAAGGGCTCTCGCTGGCCTGCTTCGCAGTGAGCATAGTGGTCTGCGTCTGCGTTGGCTCTGCAGCCGGTGCTGCTGCGGCGGCACGGATACCAGGATTTGTCGGTATGCTATTCATGCTTGGTCCTTGAATTGGGGTAGCTAATACTGTGCTGCAGTATCGATGGAATCTGGCACCAGAACAGTCAGGCACGCGCCAGTGGTGCCATATCAGTAGATATCGCCAGGTCGTTTTTGCAATCAACCCATATCTTGTTTAGCTGTGCACGTAACGACCCAACCAGTGCTGGTATATTTTTTATGATGTTCTGGAATGTCATTCCGTCAAGCGCTTGAATGGGTTGGCTTAAAATCGCAAGTAGTTGGTTTGAACTCGGTTCGAATGTAATCGATGCGCCGCCCGTTTTCGCCGCGTGAGAATTCAGTGCGAGTACCTGCTCGTAAAAACCAGTCGGAATATCATCCGGCACGCGCATCAGATCGCTGTAAATGAATACCTCGTCGCCTTGTTCCGGCGCGTACAGCACAATGCCGGTTTGCTCATCCTGCTGAAGGAAGCAACGGCCTGATTCATCAAGCGAAAATCTATTATCTAGTGTTTGCAGCCAGTTATTAACAAGGTGTCGTGCTTTTGCCATGGATGTCCCCAATGAAGTAGGCGAACCAAGTATTCGCCTGACCAGCGCTTGGTTAAATCCAGGCGTTAGCTGTTCCGCCTAAATCAAGGGGCTATAAGCTTATTTGAATTACGGGTGCACTATATTCAATTTCAGTGCTGTTGCAGGCGCAGGCGAGCTACGACTATTTGGACAGGTATTGCATGGCGCGGTCCAAGCCTTCCATGGTGATCGGGTACATACGATCCGACATCAGCTGGCGGATGATTGCGATCGATTGCCGGTACTGCCACAAGCCCTCCGGCTCCGGGTTGAGCCAAATATACTTGGGAAACTGGTGGGTAAATCGCTGTAGCCAGACAGCGCCGGCTTCTTCATTGTTGTACTCGACCGAGCCGCCCGGCTGAACGATTTCATACGGGCTCATGGTGGCATCACCTACAAATATCAGCTTGGTGTCGGCGGGGTATTTGCGGATGACATCCCAACTAGGGAACCGCTCGGCATGGCGGCGGCGGTTGTTCTTCCATAGCTGGTCATAGACGCAATTATGGAAATAAAAAAACTCCATATTTTTAAATTCGGATTTGGCTGCCGAGAATAACTCTTCTACCTGCGCGATATGGTCATCCATAGTGCCGCCGACATCCATCAACATCAGCACTTTGACTTTATTTTTTCGCTCAGGCTGCATTTTCAGATCAAGCCAGCCTGCGTTATTGGCGGTCGCGCGTATGGTGTCATCTAGCGCCAGCTCTTCTTCCAGGCCCTCGCGCGCAAACTGCCGAAGTCGTCTGAGCGCAATTTTGATGTTGCGCGTGCCTAGCTCACGTTCGCTGTCGTAGTCACGAAAAGCACGCGCATCCCATACCTTGACGGCGCTGCGGTTGCCGCCCTCACCACCGATGCGAATACCCTCGGGGTTGACGCCGCTGTGTCCGAACGGCGAGGTACCGCCGGTGCCTACCCATTTATTACCGCCTTCATGCCGGCCCTTTTGCTCTTCCAGTAATTCTTTCAGCCGATCCATCAGCTTGTCGTAACCGAATTTCTCGATCTGGGCTTTTTGCTCGGGCGTTAGTTCACGTTGTAGTCGCTTGATCAGCCAATCGAGCGGCACGTCGGGTGCCTTGTCGAAAATTGTCTGGGCACCATGAAAGTAATAGCCGAAGGCCTTATCGAATTTATCGAAGTTGGCCTCATCTTTGACCAAGGTAGTACGAGCAAGATAGTAAAAATCATCGATCGAGGAGCTGATCACTTGCTTATCCAGTGCCTCAAGCAGCATCAGAAATTCCTTGATTGATACAGGAACCCGTGCATCCTTCAGCGTAAAAAAGAAATCAATCAGCATAATCGCCGCGTTATACGTAGCGGAACGGTTAGCGGTTATGGCGCGACATGAACACGAGTCGCTCGAACAAATGAACATCTTGCTCATTCTTCAATAGCGCACCATGCAGTGGCGGGACAACGTTTTTTTGGTCTTTCGATTGCAAGGCCTCAGCAGGAATATCTTCAGCCAATAGCAGCTTGAGCCAGTCGAGTAGCTCGGAGGTAGATGGTTTTTTCTTTAGTCCTGGAATTTCCCGCATCTCGAAAAATGCATGCAAAGCAGCAGCGAGCAAATCTTTTTTAATGCGGGGAAAGTGAACATCGACAATTTGCTGCATCGTCGCTTTATCCGGAAATTTAATGTAGTGGAAAAAGCATCGCCGCAAGAAGGCATCAGGTAATTCCTTTTCGTTGTTCGAGGTAATGATGACCAGTGGTCGATGCTTGGCGCGGACCATCTCGCGCGTCTCGTAGACATAAAACTCCATACGGTCGAGCTCGCGCAGCAAATCATTTGGAAACTCGATATCTGCCTTGTCAATCTCATCAATCAGCAATACCACCGGCTGATCAGCGTGGAAGGCCTGCCACAGCACCCCTTTGATGATGTAGTTGTGAATATCCTTAACGCGTTCGTCGCCGAGTTGTGAATCACGCAAGCGTGATACTGCATCATATTCGTACAGACCCTGCTGCGCTTTGGTCGTAGATTTGATATGCCACTGCAGCAGTGGCATATCAAGCGCAGCAGCAACCTCCTCAGCGAGCATGGTTTTGCCGGTACCGGGTTCGCCTTTAATAAGCAGAGGCCGCTGCAGGGTGAGCGCAGCGTTAACTGCCAGTTTCAGGTCTTGGGTGGCCACATACTGCTCGGAGCCGTCGAAGCGCTTGGGAGTGGTCATGGGCGTTTATCTCGAAAAATACGTAAAGGGCAACACCAGCTTGTATATAAGCTGAGTATAAACGAGCGTGGCGCCCTACATGACTGCGTGGCCTTTGCTTCAGCGTGTGCGGCGTAGCACGCAATCGATATAGCCCGAGGCGTCTGGAGCAGTACCGTTTCGCTGCGCAGACCAGAGCATCTCACCCAGGCATTCCATTATTTGGTGATGAGCTTCATGCTCCCCCAGCCGGGCTGCGAGTAGCTGAAACGCGTTGCGAATGCCGATTGGCTGATCAATCGAGATTTGCTCGGCAATCGACAGATGCATGGATAAGTGCAGGAACGGATTGGATTGCCCTTGCCCGATATCAAAGTCTTGGCTTTGCGCCGCCTCGGCATCTGCTAACAAGTTTTCATATTCGGGATGTTGCAGCAGCCAGTCGCGCGCAATCGCCTCCAGCGCAGTCAGTGGTGTATGAGCCTGAGTTTTCTGCCAGGTGTCACAGAAAAATCTGCGGACTTCTTCTCTGCTTGGATTAAACATCACAGTTAAGCATAACGACTACGAACCACAATCAAGGATCACACTCACGAATCACCATCAAGAGTCACGATAAAGAATCATACTCAAGAATCTCAATCAAAAATCACGGTAAAGGTTGATGATTATGAATCACACTCAAGAACCACGTGCCCATATCATCTTCGAATATCGCCATAGTTGAACACCTTCGTGCTGAATGCTCTGTGACTCAAGGCACTTCATACCGCCTTACTCGGTGCAGGCGTTTTTTTGTGAAACTCACATAAGTCCAAGATCACGCAATTCCAGCACTGCGGCGTGCGCGCCAGGCAGGTATAGCGACCATGCAAGATCAACCAATGATGCGCATCCATCAAAAACTCAGAGGGCACGAATTTCATCAGCTTTTGCTCAACGATATCAACGTTCTTGCCGGGTGCGACGCCGGTGCGGTTCGAGACCCGGAAGATATGCGTATCAACAGCCATCGCTGGTACGCCAAACGCAGTGTTTAACACAACATTGGCTGTTTTTCGGCCGACGCCGGGCAATGCCTGTAGAGCCTCGCGTTCACGCGGCACTTGCCCATTATGCTGCTCAAGCAGTAGACGGCAGGTCTCGATGACGTTTTTTGCTTTAGTTTTGTACAAGCCGATCGTTTGAATATACGGAATCAAGCCATCAACACCGAGTGCATAAATAGTTGCCGGGGTATTCGCTATCGGATACAGCTTGCGCGTGGCTTTATTGACTGACACATCGGTCGCTTGCGCAGACAGAATCACGGCGATCAGCAATTCGAATGGCGTCGTGTACTCGAGCTCGGTGGTGGGGTGCGGGTTAGCCGCTTGCAGTCGCTCGAAAATCTGTCGGCGCTTGTCTGCGTTCATGGCTTTGTTGATTCTGGCGGCGAGGCCGCATTGTCTTTCTGTTGTCGAGCGCGTTCAATAGCAGCTTGAATAATCGCGCGCTTGCGTTCTTTCTCCACGCGCTCGGTTTCCGTCTGGGCCGTCGAGGCATCAACCTCAGCCAGCTTGGCCAGTGCTTTGGCTGCCAGGCGTGCATCATTTTCTTGTTTTTCGCGTTGCAGCCTGAGCGTGCGTGCGTCATGCCGTATACGCGCTGCATCGGCTTCTGCTTGAGACCATGCGGCCCATCCCGTTCTGCCCGGCGTCATGGTGTGCATATCGATGCAATCAACCGGGCACGGCGGCACACATAAATCACAGCCTGTGCATAGCGAAGGGATTACCGTATGCATTTGCTTGGCGGCGCCGACAATCGCATCGACCGGGCATGCCTGAATACACAGCGTGCAACCAATACACGCGTTTTCATCGATCACTGCGACCGGTCGTTCGCGTTCCACACCATTGACCGTATTGAGTGGGATAACTGGTTTACCGAGTAGCGCGGCGATGCGTGCTATTCCCTCGGCGCCGCCGGGAGGGCATTGATTATGGGCGGCGGTACCCTCTGCAATCGCCTCGGCATACGGACGGCACGCCGGATAACCGCACTTCGTGCACTGGGTCTGCGGCAGCAGATCCTCGATACGATCAGCGAGCGTTTTTGCGGAATCGACCATAGCGCAACATTATCCGCGATTTGCAAGGCGCAAGCGCGGAAGCCGACAGCCACTTCAACCCGTGGCTGCCTATGTGACTGCTGGTTGGATGACGCCTTAGGCGCTATGTGCGTGAATAAATTCGCCGATGCGGGGCGCGATCATCTCGCGCCAGCGTCGTCCGGAAAATATTCCGTAGTGCCCGCATTTGGGAGCGGTGTAATGCTGTTTCTTCTGCTTGGGTATGCCGGTGCATAGCTCATGCGCTGCACGCGTTTGGCCCTGACCCGAGATATCGTCCAGCTCACCCTCTATCGTTAACAGCGCAACCTGTTTGATATCTTGCGGCTTGACCAGCTTGCCCTCGACTTCCCACGTGCCGAGCGGCAGCGCATGGTCCTGAAATACCGTCTTGATTGTCTCGAGATAGTACTCAGCCGGCATATCAAGCACCGCGTTGTACTCATCATAAAACTTGCGATGCTCTTCTGCGGATTCGTTGTCACCCTCACGCAGATGCAAGTAAAACTCCCAGTGGCTTTGCGCGTGCCGGCGCGGGTTCATCGCGACAAAGCCGGCATGCTGCAAGAAACCAGGATAGACACGTCGGCCATAGCCCGGGTAGTTCGGTGGCACGCTGTAAATGACGTTGTTCTCGAACCAGTTGAATGACTTGTTGGTTGCAAGATCATTGACTGCTGTCGGCGATGCACGCGGATCGATGGGTCCACCCATCATGATCATGGTTTTTGGTAGCACCGGCTCTTTGGCACTCGACATCAATGAAATCGCTGCCAGCACAGGAACCGTAGGTTGGCACACCGAGATCACATGCAGGCCACTGCCAAGCTCGCGAATGAAATCTTGAACATAGTAGATGTAATCATGCAGATGAAACGCGCCTTGCTCAAGGGGCACCATACGCGCGTCAGTCCAGTCGGTGATGTAGACGTCGTAATCGGTGAGCAGGGTGCGCACGGTATCGCGTAGCAAGGTGGCGTGGTGGCCGGACAGCGGCGCTACGACCAATACCTTTGGCTGCTGCAGATTTTTTAGCTGCGGCGCGTGGCGATCCTTGCGGAAGTGCAGCAGCTTGCAGAAAGGTTTTTCGAGCACCACGTCTTCGATGACAGCGGTACGCACACCGTTTATCCCGGTGTGATTGATGTCGAAGGCCGGCTTTTCATATTCCTTACCCAGCCTGAACATCAGCTCGTAGCCAGCGGCGATCCGCTGCGCAAACGGTGTATGCGCAAACGGCGACACCGGGTTGGTAAAGAGTTTGGACGATGCCTCGGCCCACTGAACCAGGGGGCTAAGCATGGTCTTATGCATTTCGTGCAGTTGGTAGAGCATGGTGACCCTCAATCAAAACGCTCGCATTGTGTCGCTGCTGCAGGATTTCTGCAATGCAGCAATTACAACGCGCGCTTATGTGACCGCAAATTACCCAGTTGCCGAGACACTTTTATTAAGACTGCTAGCGCTTTGGACGGGGTTGGCATCGCTTGACACACCACTATTGCCTAAATGTAACACAGCTGATTTGGCAGTACGTGAGAATAATTAAATTTTAAATAACATAGTGAGCGCTAACCTGTCTTTAAATCTCGTCCAATCAGGGACTTAGATATTAAAAAATACATCGATACCGCGCGAAAAATGCGCATAAAAAGAGTCGGCCTGATGCCTTGCCGCTGTAGCTGCTGCGGCGCTGGGTCCCTGATGCGCCGGTACGCAGTGCTTGAGAGCGGTCCGGGCTTGGTCCAACCCAGGCCCAAGTACGCAAGTTGTTATAATCCAGACCGCTATGGTCCTTCCCGCGATTCGCCGTCGCCTCCTTTCCAGTTTGCTGCTGGTGGCGCTGCTACTGCAGACGATGGTTCCTGCATTGGGCGGGGCATCGGACGAG
>VGHX01000059.1 GCA_016868055.1 Betaproteobacteria bacterium | reverse complement strand
AACGGTGAAGGTTTACAGCACGAGGACGGCCACAGCCATATTCTCGCCTCCACTATTCCCAATTGCTTGCCGTATGACCCGACGTTCGCGCATGAAGTGGCGGTCATTATGCATGATGGCTTGAAGTGTATGGTTGAGAAGCAAGAGGATGTGTTCTATTACATCACGCTGATGAACGAGAACTATGCGCATCCCGGTCTCAAGCCAGGACAGGAACAAGGCATTCTGAAAGGCATGTATTTGTTGCAGCCTTCAGCGAAGAAGAAGCCGAAGCTGCGTGTGCAGTTGATGGGCTCCGGCACTATTTTGCGCGAAGTTATTGAAGGCGCGAAGCTACTCGAAGAAGAGTGGGATGTGGCCGCTGATATCTGGTCTGCGCCGTCTTTCACGCTGCTGGCGCGTGAGGGTCAGGATGCAGATCGCTGGAACTTGCTGAATCCAACTGCGAAGCAGCCGCAGGTTCCTTATGTCACGCAGCAACTCGGTAGCAGCGAAGGGCCTGTGATCGCGGCGACCGATTACATGCACAGTTATGCAGAGCAGATCCGTCCGTTCATGCCGAAGGACCGTTTGTATCGTGTGCTGGGCACAGATGGTTTCGGTCGTTCTGATACGCGTGCCAAGTTGCGTGAGTTTTTTGAGGTGAACCGATACTATGTGGCGGTAGCCGCCCTGAAGGCGCTGGCCGACGAGGGCAAGGTCGATGCGTCACTGGTGGCAAAAGCGATCGCGACATACGGCATCGATCCGAACAAGCCTAATCCCACCACAGTGTAATCAGCGAAAAAAATAGGTTCAGCGGAAAAATTAGTCAGAGCGGCAGCCTAGGCGATCGTAAAAAAGCAGATATTGCTCGTCGTCGTCCTTCAAAGGCTGCTGTTGTTGCCGCTATGGGTAGTGCAGCGGCCCTCACCAGAAATACGGAGCAAGAATAATGAGCCAAATCGAAGTCAAGGTCCCGGATATCGGCGACTTCAAAGAGGTGGAGGTGATCGAGTTGCTGGTCAAGCCGGGCGATACGGTGCAGGCTGAGCAGTCGCTGATCACGGTGGAGTCGGACAAAGCCAGTATGGAAATCCCCAGCAGTGCCAGCGGCATTGTGAAGGAGTTGAAAGTTAAGCTAGGCGATAAAGTCGCCGAGGGTTCGTTGGTGTTATTGCTCGAAGTGAGTGAAGGGGCGGCCGCATTAGCGCCAGCACCAGCGCCAGCGGTTGCTTCGGCGCCAGCCAGCGCACCTGCAGTCAGCACTAGTGCTGCGGCAGCAGTCAGCGCCAGCACACTAGCCTCGACAGCGAGCGCGGTGCCGGTGACTGCAGTGCCAGCTACTACAGCACCCGCCAACATCGCTAACGCTGGCGAATCCAACGGACAAAAGCCGCACGCATCACCCTCCGTCAGAAAATTTGCGCGCGAGCTCGGTGTTGATCTGGCGCGCGTATCCGGTAGTGGCCCTAAGGGTCGGATTCTGATTGAAGACGTGCAAGGTTTTGTCAAAGGTGTGATGGCAGGTGGCGCCGGAGTATCAGCGACGTCAAGTGGGGGCGCCGCGCTCGGCTTATTGCCATGGCCATCGCTTGATTTTTCGAAGTTCGGTGAAACCTCGATCGAGCCGTTGTCGCGCATAAAGAAAATCAGCGGCCCGAATCTGCATCGTAACTGGGTAATGATTCCGCATGTCACGCAATTTGATCAGGCAGATATCACTGAGCTGGAAGAATTCCGCAAGAGCGCGAATGAATCGCTCGCTAAATCCGGCGTGAAACTCACTATGCTGGCATTTGTTATCAAAGCCAGCGTCTCCGCGCTGAAGAAATATCCCGCCTTTAATGCCTCGTTGGATGCGGGCGGTGAGAACCTCATTCTTAAGCACTTCTACAACATCGGCTTTGCCGCAGATACGCCGAATGGTTTAGTGGTGCCTGTGATTAAAAACGCCGACCAAAAAGGTTTATCGCAAATTGCCAAAGAAATGGGTGAGCTGTCGGCACAAGCGCGCGAAGGTAAATTAAAGCCTGCTGATATGCAGGGGGCGACCTTCACCATTTCTTCGCTCGGCGGTATTGGCGGAACATCGTTCACGCCGATTATCAATGCGCCCGAAGTCGCGATTCTTGGTTTATCGAAATCCGAGATCAAGCCGGTGTGGGATGGCAAGACTTTCGCGCCACGGCTGATGCTGCCGATGTCACTCTCCTATGACCACCGCGTGATCGATGGCGCGTTGGGTGCACGCTTCACGGTTTACCTCGGCGAGGTGCTTGCTGATATGCGCAAGACACTGCTGTGAGATTGCGTTTGAACCACGACGCACTGTCTGAGGTGAAAGAAATCGCACAACAGATGTGTGCCTCAACCGCGACTGCCAGACACGCATCATCAAGAATAATGGAGTGAATAATGAGCACCATTGAAATCAAAGTGCCGGATATTGGTGATTTCAAGGAAGTTGAAGTGATTGAACTGCTGGTCAAGCCCGGCGATACGGTTCAGCCTGAACAGTCACTCATCACCGTCGAGTCCGACAAAGCTAGCATGGAAATTCCCTGCAGTGCTGCCGGTGTCGTGAAGTCCTTGCTCGTCAAAATCGGTGACAAGGTATCCGAGGGCTCGTCGATTCTTGTGCTTGAGTCTGCGGGAGGTGTGGCAAGTGCGAGCGCACCAGCAGCATCGACCCCGACGAATACCTCAGCGTCGTTGACATCTTCGCAGACGCCCGCCGCAGCAACAACGGCGCTGGCAGCTGCATCTACAGCCTTAGCTACAGCAGCACCCGTCGCCGCCAGCTTCTCGGGCAGTGCCGATATCGAATGCGACACCTTAGTACTGGGTGCGGGTCCGGGTGGCTACACCGCTGCTTTTCGTGCCGCTGACCTCGGCCAAAAAGTCGTTCTGGTTGAACGCTATCCCACATTGGGGGGTGTTTGCCTGAACGTGGGCTGCATACCCTCCAAAGCTTTGCTGCACGCGGCAAAGGTCATCACGGAAGCCGATGAGATGTCGCACTTCGGTATCAAGCTCGGCAAGCCGGAGATTGATCTCAATTCCCTGCGTGGTTGGAAGGAAAGCGTCATCAAGAAACTGACCGGTGGCCTTTCCGGTTTGGCGAAGGCGCGCAAAGTGCAGGTGGTGCAAGGCAAAGGTGCGTTCACATCATCCAACTCGCTGAGCGTCGAGACTGCCGAAGGCGTGAAAACCATCGCCTTCAAACACGCCATCATCGCTGCGGGCTCGTCGGTCGTGAAGATACCGGGCTTCCCGTATGACGATCCACGTCTGGTCGATTCCACTGGCGCGCTCGAGCTGCGTCAGATTCCCAAGCGCATGCTGGTGATTGGTGGTGGCATCATCGGCCTGGAGATGGCCTGCGTTTATGACGCGCTGGGTGCCAAAGTATCGGTCGTTGAATTTGCCGACGGGCTGATTCCGGCGGCCGATCGCGATATCGTCAAGCCGCTGCAGAAGCGCATTGAGAAGCGCTATGAAGCCATCATGCTGAAGACCAAGGTCACCAAGCTGGAGGCGCGCGCAAATGGGTTACTCGCTACGTTCGAGGGTGACAACGCGCCGTCAGAGCCGCAGCTGTATGACATGGTGCTGCTGGCCGTGGGCCGCCGCCCCAACGGCAAAGAGATTGCAGCAGACAAAGCCGGCGTGATTGTGAATGAGCGTGGCTTCATTCCGGTCGATCGGCAGCAGCGTACCAACGTGCCAACTATTTTTGCGATCGGCGACATCTGTGGCGACCCCATGCTCGCGCACAAAGCGACTAACGAAGCCAAAGTGGCGGCTGAAGTCATCGCTGGTCACAAGGTGGCATTCGATGCGATGACCATTCCTTCAGTGGCTTATACCGATCCTGAAATTGCCTGGATGGGCGTCACCGAGGCTGAGGCAAGAGCCAAGGGCATACCGTTCGAGAAGGCTAACTTCCCGTGGGCCGCAAGTGGCCGCGCACTGGCGATGGGTCGTGAGGATGGCATGACTAAATTGCTTTGGGATCCGACCACCAAGCGCATCATTGGTGCAGGCATCGTCGGCGTCAATGCCGGTGAGTTACTTGCCGAGACGGTCCTCGCGATGGAGATGGGTGCTGACCTGGAAGACCTTGCACTAACCGTGCATGCGCACCCCACCCTATCAGAGACGCCGATGTTTGCGGCAGAGATGGGCTTGGGCAGTATTACTGACCTATATATCCCGGCAAAAAAATAAGGCAGCTTATCGCTCGAAGATACGGCCCGCATTGCGGGCCGTTTTGTTTTTCTGGTGTACTAAATCGATGTTGCCGGACGAACTGACGGGAGTTGATGGTGACATTACTGCTGACTACCGGGAAATCATGTGGCTGCCTTCGTCTACGTGATCAGTTTGCTTGGCTCTGTTGATCCTACTCGGTGTTTCACCCATCAAAAAAATACTCCTTTGGTAAAAGTAAAGATCTATCGCTACAGAAGAGAATCGTCATGTTGCCCTTGAAAGCTAACAGTTTGATGAACAAGCAGAGTGCTACTGACTTGATCCGCAAGCTTGAGTGGGGTAAGACTTCCTCAGTTCCTTTCCGGGTGACTTATACGATTGAGAATGGCAAGATCATTCACGATATTCACGAGAGAAAATGGAGAGAGTGGTTCAGCGAGCTATTTATCAACAGATCACAAGTCATCGAGAGTAATCGTCGGGTCGCCACAGTGCTGACTACCGTGCTGGGACCGGATGAAGACAAGCAGTTAGCGTTGAGACATATACATACGCTTGCTGACAACGGCACTGAGTTAAGCGCGGCCAGTATCTATCATTCGCTTTTCGAGACTGAGCTGTACCTCACGCCCGCTGATACATCCATCGTCGCTGATACATCCGATATCGCGGGTAAAGTCGATATCGAGGTGATTCATGGTGATCCCAACATGATTGATGCAGATACCTGCCTGCTCGATATTGGCGACCTGGCAGTCGACGGAAGGGGATATGCTGAGCATCGTCCGCAGCTGCATGCCTTCGCCTCGCTTGCAGAAAAAACAATTGAATACGCATATACCAATTACCAAAAAATACGCGGCGACGAGCATGTCATTCCTATTGTGCCGATTGTCGAGATTCCTCGCTGCGAACTCAAGGCGAAACAGATTCTGATCTATGGCGGGATGCCTAGACGAAGACAAGATGTGGCTGGACAGTACAAAGCATTCTTCCACGCACTTTTTACTCATCGAGATGCCCCCGGCACCTTGGTCGTACAAGTGCCGAAATTCATTGAGGGGAGGAACGGTCTGAAGGCTGCATTGGATGAAATAAAGAATACAAGTTCTTCGGCATGCCGAAAAATTATTCTCGTGACCAAAGATAGTTTGGCCACTGATGAGCTCCGTCACTCAATGCAGGTGCGCGATTCCGCGCTAAGTATTTTTGAGGAAACGTCGTGAAATCTCAAGGCCCGTCATTTCGATCGTCAATGTCTGTGTAAGAATTTGCGAACCAATTTGGCAAATTCGGTCATGGGATCGACACGTATGCCCACGACGTAAAGTTGGATAATGGGGAGTTCGTGGTTCATCTTCGCAAGCCGACATTTTCTGAAAAAATGAAAATGGCCCTCATGCCGCTAAAGATGAAACAGGAAGGAGTGATGATATTGCACAGCATTATTAGGGACGTTGCTGGCAGGGTAGGTATCGACGGCGATCAATTACTGCGTGACATTCGATTTGGAAAAGGCCCCGAGATGGCAGACAAGTTGAATATGGTCAGCACAGAAATCGCGCTTAAGAGTTTGTGGCGTCAGCAAATGATCGCTGATTAAATTCTTCTGCTGCAGACTGGCAGAACTATCGTTCTGCAGTCGTTAGCGCAATCAAATGGATTCGCCTATCTAGACGAGAGCGATGGTTGGGCCCTATCTAAGCTTGATGAAGGTCGCTTGATCGCGTTTGACGATAGCTTTATCAGTCAACCATCAGGCAGCAATCTGATCAAGCACACCTGACAGCAACGCCAGCATCAGGTCAATTTCTTCAGTTGTCACATTCAGTGCTGACATAAAGCGCAGCAAATCCGGGCGCGGTGAATTGAGTAGCAAGCCCTGCGGCTCAAGATCGCGTGCGATCTCGACGATCTTGCCGGCAATGGGTTTGCCCAGCTTTAGCGCGCGCAGCAAACCCTCACCACGTTCGCTTTCCAAGCCGTGTTTATCGGATAAACGCAGCAAGCCGTCGCGTAGGTAGTTACCTTTATCAACGACTGATTGCAGAAAGCCGGGCTTGAGTAGCTCTTCCAGTACCGCGATGCCGGCTGCAGTCATGAGCGGATTGCCGTTATAGGTGCCACCTTGATCGCCGGGTTCGAACACGGCAAACGCTTCTTTGCAGAGCAGGGCTGAGAGTGGCACACCGCCACCGATGCCTTTACCCAAGGTCATGATGTCGGGTTCGATATCTGACAGCTGGTACGCAAACAGTTTACCGGTGCGGCCCATGCCGGCCTGTACCTCGTCGACAATCAGCAGCAAGTTATGCTTGGTGGTCAGTGCGCGCAAGCCTTGCATAAATTCTTTGGTGGCAGGGATGACACCACCTTCGCCTTGCACCGGCTCCAGCATCACCGCGACCGTATGCTTACCGATTAAGGCTTCAACACTGGCCAGATTGTTCAGCTCGGCCTTTGGGAAGCCCGGGACTTGCGGCGCGAACATGGTGTCCCAGCCTTCCTTGCCGGAGGCGGACATGGTGGCCAGGGTACGTCCGTGGAAGCTGTGCTCGAAGGTGATGATCTCGAAGCGGTTGTCACCCGCGGCATTCTTGTGAATCTTGCCCCATTTTCGTGCCAGTTTGATCGCACCTTCATTCGTTTCGGCGCCGCTATTGGCGAAGAACACCCGATCAAAGCAAGAGTGCTCGGTCAACATGGCGGCGAGCTTGATCGATGGCTCGTTGAAAAACGCCGGCGAAGGGTTGATGACTTTTTTTGCCTGCGACACTAAGGCATCTTGCAGGCACTGCGGTGAATGCCCGAGGCAGTTCACGGCCCAGCCCTGCAGCCAGTCGAGGTAGCGCTTGCCGTTATGGTCGGTCAACCACATGCCGCTGCCTTCGGTGAATACCAGCGGTGGCCGATTGGTGATGTAGAGCAGCGCCTCGGTCGGGTACTGCGCAAAGGCTTGGTTCAAGGATTCTGGTTTGTTCATGGCGTGCTCAGGCCTTAAGCGACAGTATCCGCGAGATCAGCGGCAGAGGTGAATGCATCTGCGTAGAACTCCTCTACAGGCAGCTGACATTGGCTGGTGAAATCCTGTTGGGCAGCATCAATCACAAGGGGCGCGCCACAGGCATACACCTGATGTGCGGACAGATCAGGACAATCTTCCATCACTGCGCGATGTACAAAGCCGTTGCGGCCAGTCCAATTGTCTTCGGCGAGCGCATCTGACACGACCGGAATGTAGCGAAAGTTAGGCAGGCTTTGCGCCCATGATTCGCACAGGGCGTTCATATAAAGATCGCAGGGTCGCCGACCACCCCAGTACAGCGTGACGGGTCGCATCGACTTAGCATGCGCCCACTGCTCGACAATCGCCTTGATAGGTGCAAAGCCGGTGCCTGATGCGAGTAGCACGATCGGCTTATTCGAGTCTTCGCGCAGAAAGAACGTACCCAAAGGTCCTTCGAAACGAAGAATATCTTTCTCTTTCATCGCACCGAACACATGATCGGTAAACACGCCGCCGGGCATATGCCGGATATGCAGCGTCAGTAACTCATCGGCATGCGGTGGCGTAGCAATGCTGTAGGCGCGGCGCTTGCCATCTTTGAGCAGGAACTCGACATACTGGCCGGCTTTGTACTGCAGCCGCTCGGTCGCAGGCAGTTGCAGCGACATCAGCATGACATCAGCAGCGGCGCGCTCCAGACGGGCAACCCGAACCGGAATTTTTTTGATCGGGAAGTCGCCGACGCCGAGCACTTCACGGGCCTCGATACTGACATCCGATTGCGGCACAGCGCAGCAGAACAGTGTTTGACCCGCCGCCTGCTCGTCGGCAGATAGCGCGCGTGCTTGATGCGGTCCAAGCTCTACACTACCGGACAATAACTTTCCTTTGCAGCTGCCGCATGCACCATTTTTGCAGCCATACGGCAGCTGAACGCCGACACGCATTGCGCCCGCGAGGATGGTTTCGCCGGCCTCGCAGCTGAATTGCCGACCACTTGGGTTAACACTGACTTGGAACGTCATACAATCTCTGGCATGAAAGCTTTGAATAAATTTGGCAAGCCGCGTCTTCTAATCATCGGTTGCGGTGATGTTGGCATGCGCCTGCTACCGATGATCCGGGACCGCTTCCGGGTTTTTGCAGTCACCAGTCAGGCACAGCGTCTGAGTGAGCTGAGAGACCAGGGCGCGCTCGGTATCGTCGCCAACCTTGATTATCCCGAGCAGCTACACCGACTGCGTGGCCTTTCCGACACTATCGTGCATCTGGCGCCGCCGCCCGCAGAGGGAACGACTGACCAACGGACTCGGCATTTAGTCGGCATTTTACCGCGTGGCGGCAGATTGGTTTATGTCAGTACCACAGGCGTCTACGGTGATTGTGGTGGCGACTCGTTCGACGAGACCCGACCGGTGGCACCAAAGAATTCACGCGCGGTGCGGCGGGTGGATGCAGAGCGTGTACTGCGCCAGTGGGCGCTGCGGGCGCATGCGCGCTTGTCGATTCTGCGTGTGCCGGGCATCTACGCCGCAGATCGCTTGCCGCTCGACAGGCTGCGCCAGGGCACGCCCGCGCTAACCGCTGAAGAGGATGTGTACACCAACCATATTCATGCCGATGATCTGGCGCGTATCATCGCGCTCACATTGCGCCGTGGCGCCTGTCAGCGTGTGTACCACACAGTGGATGCTTCGGATATGAAGATGGGTGAGTACTTTGATATCGTTGCAGACGCATTTCATTTGGCACGACCGCCTCGGGTATCACGGCCACAGCTGGCGTCTCAGGTTTCGCCGATGCTGCTGTCATTTATGTCGGAGTCACGACGTTTGCGTAATGACAGAATGCAGCATGAGCTCGGTGTTCGTTTGAAACATCCCACGGTAGCATCATTTCTTCAACAGCTAGCAGGCATCTGACGCCTGTACCAACAGGTTGTTGGTGTTGTTAGCACTACTTGTCATGGCTCATGCATGACCTTCGGCGCATTACCTTCTCAGCGCCGGCATCGACATGCGATGCTGATTTTCTGGCAGATGAATGAGATGAACAAAGAATCGCCGGCATCCTTGTCACTGCTTTTCAGCCAGCTTCCAACGCCGTCTTGATGTCATTCATCCAGGCATGTGCGGGTAGCTTGGTCGTTACTCGTATCGTGGTTGCGCGCTGGTACAAATAGGAAAAATCAAAAGAGGGCGCGGACTTGAAGGCAATCACGACGACATTGCCTTGGTGTACCTCGGGTAGTGCCAGCACATGATCAAATGCGGTGTGGATGGCGGCGATATTCTTTTTGAAGCTGGGATGATCACCAAATAAATTGATAGTCGCGATACCCGTGCTACGAAGACATTGCGCACTGGCGCGATAAAACTCGGGTGTATCCAGCACCGGGCCACGCGCAGTGGCATCGTATAAATCAATTTGCAGAACATCCAGCCTGCGACGATGCGATAAATCATGCACAAACAAATCGGCATCCTGCTGGATGACATTTAAACGATCATCATTGGCAGGTAGCCGAAACATGGTGCGGCATACCTCAATCACGTTCGGGTTTAATTCAACGGCGGTAATCTGCGCTTCAGGATATTCGCGGTAGCAGAATTTTGTCAGGGCTCCTGTACCCAGACCAAGCTGAACAATATGCTGCGGCTCTTCAATAAAGAGCATCCACGCCATCATTTTCTGTGCGTACTCCAGCTCTATCGAGTACGGCCGCCGTATGCGCATAGCGCCTTGTACCCACTCGGTACCGAAATGCAAATACCGCACACCGTCTTGTTCAGACAATGTGATGGGCTCGAATTTCGGCGCTCGCTTTTTATGCGCGGTGGCGGATTTCATAAGACCAGTTGAAGTACACGGCGGTTCGGTATTGTGCGGCGATTTTTTGATTCGAGGTCGAACCCTGATCGGGCAAGGTAGAATCGACAGTACCATTATTCAAGTTTCGGAGGCAATGGATCATGACTCAACCCTTGATACTGGTGACGGGTGGCAGTCGCGGCATTGGTGCTGCAACCGTGCTGCTGGCGGCAGCGCGCGGCTGGCGCGTCGCCTTCAGCTACAAAGAGAACGCTGAGGCCGCGAACACAATCATCGCTCAGGCTAAAGCCTTGGGCGCGGATGTAACCGCGCTGCAGGCGGATGTGTCGAATGAGGCTGATGTGATCCGGCTTTTTGAAACCGTTGAGCAAAAGCTGGGCGCCTTGTCGGCGCTGATTAATAACGCGGGCATGCTGGAGCAGCAGATGCGGCTTGATCAGATGGAGGTGGGGCGCTGGCAGCGGGTGTTCAGCGCGAATGTGTTCGGTAGTTTTCTGTGTGCCAAACAAGCCATTCTGCGGATGTCGACCAGGCATGGCGGTCAAGGTGGCGCGATTGTGAATGTGTCTTCGGCGGCATCCCGACTCGGTTCGCCGAACGAGTTTATTGATTACGCCGCTGCCAAGGGGGCGGTCGATTCCATGACCATCGGCTTAGCCAAAGAGCTTGCGACCGAGGGTATTCGCGTTAACGCGGTCAGACCTGGATTGATCTACACCGATATTCATGCTTCGGCCGGTGATCCCGGGCGGGTTGATCGGGTAAAGACCGGCGTACCCATGCAGCGCGGTGGTACGGCGGAGGAAGTGGCCGAGGCAATTGTTTGGCTTGCCTCGGCGCAGCCTTCCTATGTGACGGGCACCTTGATGGACGTGACGGGCGGTCGCTGATTCAATTTCCGCGCCGTGTTCTCAAGCTCACGCTTATTTGAGCGCCATGCCTAACAGCATGTCATTCAGTTTTTTGACGAAGCCCGCCGGGTCGGTCAACTGACCACCTTCGGCTAACAGGGCCTGATCAAACAAGATACTGCTCCAGTCATCGAACTTGGCGTCTTCATACTTCAGGCGCTGCACCAGCGGGTGATTGGGGTTGATCTCCAATATCGGTTTGCTATCCGGCGCCTTCTGACCCGCCGCTTTCAGCATGCGAAGCAGGTTGCCGGACAGTTCATGCTCGCCCGCGACCAAACAGGCGGGTGAGTCGGTGAGACGGAAAGTGACGCGCACATCCGCTGCTTTTGCATCCAGCGACTGTTTCATTTTTTCGAGCAGCTCTTTGTACTCGGCCTGTGTTTCTTCTTTTTGTTTTTTCTCGGACTCGTCTTCCAGCTTGCCGAGATCCAGATCACCTTTGGCCACCGAGACTATTTGCTTGCCCTCGAACTCGCTGAGGAAAGACAGCATCCATTCATCGACGCGATCGGTCAGCAGAAACACTTCAACGCCTTTTTTACGGAAGATTTCCAGATGGGGGCTGTTGCGCGCAGCGGTCCAGCTATCTGCGGTGACATAGTAGATTTTGTCTTGGCCCTCTTTCATGCGCGCGACATAGTCTGCGAATGAAACCATTTGCGACTCGGTATCAAGCTGCGTACTAGCAAAACGCAGCAGCTTGGCGATGCGGTCTTTGTTGGCGCTGTCTTCGCCGATACCTTCTTTCAGTACCTGACCAAACTCTTTCCAGAAGCTGTCATATTTCTCTTTCTTCTCGGCTTCGTCCGCGTTTGCTAATTCCTCCAGCATTCCCAGCACGCGTTTGGTCGATCCTTCACGAATCACCTTGACGTCGCGTGATTCCTGCAGGATTTCACGCGATACGTTCAGCGGCAGATCATTCGAATCAATCACGCCTTTGACAAAGCGCAGGTAGACCGGCATCAATTGTTCCGCGTCATCCATGATGAACACGCGCTTTACATACAACTTGATGCCACTACGCTGGTTGCGATCCCACAAATCAAAAGGTGCGCGTGTCGGTATGTACAGCAGCTGGGTGTATTCGCTGCGTCCCTCGACGCGGTTATGCGTCCATGTCAGTGGTTCGGCAAAATCATGCGAGACATGCTTGTAAAACTCTGTGTACTGTTCATCGGTGATCTCAGATTTACTGCGTGCCCATAATGCGCTGGCTTGATTAATGGTTTCCAGTTCGTCACGGACCACCATCTCTTTTTTCTCTTCATCCCATTCTTCCTTCCGCATTTGTATGGGAAGCGAGATATGGTCGGAGTACTTGCGGATGATCGAACGCAGCTGCCAGGCTGACAGCAGCTCATCTTCGCCCTCACGTAGATGTAGTGTGATGGTGGTGCCGCGATCAGGCTTGTCGATGGTTTCAACCGTGAAATCGCCCTCGCCGCCAGACTCCCAGCGCACGCCCTGATCCGCGGGCAGACCTGCGCGGCGAGATTCAACCGTGATACGGTCGGCGACGATAAACCCGGAGTAAAAGCCGACACCAAATTGACCAATCAGTGCAGCATCTTTTTGCTGATCACCCGAGAGTTTGGAGAAAAACTCTCTCGTCCCGGACTTGGCAATCGTGCCGAGATGATCAATTGCTTCTTGCTGGGATAAGCCGATACCTTTGTCGGTAATGCTGATAGTGCGTGCCGTTTTATCGAAATCAACCGTAATGCCGAGCGCGCTATCGCCCTCGAACAGGGCGTCATTATTGATGGCTTCAAAGCGCAGCTTGTCTGAGGCATCGGACGCGTTCGAGATAAGCTCACGAAGAAAAATTTCTTTATTGGAGTACAGCGAGTGAATCATCAGCTGCAATAGCTGCTTGACCTCAGCCTGGAAGCCCAGGGTCTGTTTTTCTGCGACAGTCATATTTGCCTCATTCAGGGGAGTAGACCGGCCAGCGCTGGCCGCGAAACATCATGGAATAGATAAAAAGCCAATCCTTTTCCGGCAAATGTGGGCGGCTACACAAAATTCAAGGGCCTGCGGGGTAAAATGCGCCGCCATTTTTATACCGGAGCGCCCCATGTCGATTAATGCCAAATTACAGTCCCTGAACATCACCTTGCCGGCGGTGGCCACGCCCGCCGCAGCCTATGTCATGTATGTGCAAACCGGGAATACCGTCTTTATCTCCGGCCACATCGCGAAAAAGGATGGCGCCCCTTGGGTCGGTCAGTTGGGCCGAGATATGACCACCGATCAGGGCAAGCAAGCGGCACGTGCGGTTGCGATCGATTTGATCGCCACACTCAACGCCGCCTGTGACGGTAACCTGGAGCGAGTCCGGCGTATCGTGAAGCTGATGAGTTTAGTTAACTCAACACCAGAGTTCACTGAGCATCACCTCGTCACCAACGGCTGCTCTGAACTGATCGGCGAGGTGTTTGGTGATATTGGCAAGCACGCCCGCTCTGCATTTGGCGTCGCACAGTTACCGCTGGGAAGTTGCGTCGAGATTGAAATGATCGTCGAAATCGATTGAGCGAAACTACCACCTTAGTACTGCTGCTTGATACAAGCGGTAGCACTAAAGCCGCTGGCCTTGGGCGGCATCAGGGATGATCAGCTTATTTAGCAGTTCGCAAGAATCGACTGACGATTAGTAGTGACAATCTGCCCCTTCATGACGGGGAGTGTAAGTGTGCATATGCCGGATCGGTCGCTAGTGTCGTCGCTGAGCGTTAATCCGGCACTGATAAGCTCGAGCGTCACGCTGCGCGATGATCTCGTCGGTATCGTCAGTGAGTTTCATGATCGCGCAGTACCAGAGCGCGCTGTCGAGGCACTAGACAAGCTATACGGCAGCTTGTACGCGTCATTCGCTCACTTGAGTTTGGCTGATTCGCTGCCGCAGCCGCCAATCACGTGGATAGGCTATGAGTGCGGCGAGATCATCGCTATCTTGCTGTTCTTGGTGCGTTTTGATCAGGTACACGTACTGACGGAGCTAATACGTCTTGAGCCCCGTATCGTCTATGCGTTCCGTCGCGCAGTATTGGCACGTTTTAGTGGTGTCAATGGTATCCAATTCAATGCGATCACCTTGACGCAGCCGCTAACGGTCGGCGCACATCAGTTTTATGCTTTCTCTGAAAATTACATCATCTCGCTGCCGAGGAGCGTCGATGATTATCGCGCCGCACTGGGTAAATCAACCCGTAAAACGATCAAGGGCTACAGTAATCGATTGCAGCGTGATTTTTCGGAATTCATCTGGGAGGCACGTCAAGCCGATCAGATGCGTAGCCACGAGTTGCGTTCGTTAATCAGACAATTACACAACTTCAAGCGCGATGGCATGGCCGCGCGCGGTAAGCGTGCTGAGTTATCGCGGCGGGATATCGCGCGCATGTTTGTGCTCAGCAGAGCGGGGGGCTTGGTTGGTGTTGCGCGGATCGGCGACAAGGTTTACGGCGGATCTTTGGCTTGTCGTGTAGGCGATAACTATGTGATGTTAATTTCTGCGGCAGATCCTTCATTGACTGCTTACCGTCTTGGTATGTTGTGCTGTTTCTGGGCGGTGTGTGATTGTATTAACGCCGGCGCCCGTGAGTGTCATCTACTTTGGGGCCGGTACCAGTATAAGACACAGCTACTCGCTCGGCCGAGCACTTTATTGCGGCTGACTATCTATCGCTCAAGGCTGCAAATGGGTTTATGACCACTCATGGTGCTTGGCATGTGTGCTGCCGATGTGCGCTTTCGTTTTACACGTTGGTTGCTGTTGAAACAGCATCATCAACCGTGGCTAAGCTGGTTGAAAAAAGTTGCGCAATACGTGGCAAGCGGATCGCGCTGACGACGCCAAGCGATTACTCATCATCTTTGTCTGATCGGAAAACAGAAAGCGTATGGGGAATGTAGTCTCTGCCGATAGCACTCATCAGCCCGTCGTCGATCGAATTGTCGATGAGCGTGACATCAGCCGGCTGAGTGCTGAAGAAATCGATCAGCCAACGCCAGCCGATCGCATGGTGCACGCGCTGATGGGTCGCTTTACCGGATTTCTGTCACCGGGGAGCATGGCGCTCGCCTGGATAGACTGGCTTGTGCATTTATCGGCATCACCTGGCAAGCAGCAGCTACTGATCGAAAAAGCGGTAAGGAAGTCGATACGTTTAATGATGTATGTCTCGCGCGGCTTATCGCATGTAGAAAGTGTGTCCTGTATTCAGCCGCTGGTGCAAGACAGGCGATTTATTTGACCGCAGTGGCAGCATTGGCCGTTCTGTCTGATCTACCAAAGTTTTTTGATGCAGCAGCAGTGGTGGCATAACGCCACTACCGGTATTGGTGGTATGTCCGAGCATCACCAGCAGCTGGCATCGTTTGTGTCACGGCAGCTACTCGATATGGTCTCACCGGTAAATTTTGTACCAACCAATCCCGAGGTACTACAGGCTACCTGGCGTGAGGCTGGTCAAAATCTTTGGCGTGGTTGGCGGTACTGGCTTGAAGATTGGGAGCGCGCGCTGGGTGGTCATCCGCCCAGCGGAAGCGAGCACTTTCGACCCGGCATCGAAGTAGCAAACACACCAGGCCAAGTAGTGTTTCGTAATCACTTGATTGAATTGATTCAGTACACACCGCAAACCGAACAAGTATTTCAGCGGCCACTATTATTTGTGCCGGCATGGATCATGAAATACTACATCCTCGACCTATCGCCACATAACTCGTTGGTACGTTACCTGGTATCGCGTGGGCATACGGTATACATGATCTCGTGGCGTAATCCCGACGCCGAAGACCGCGATCTGGGTATGGATGACTATCTTCGTCGGGGCGTGTTGGCAGCGCTCGATGCGATACGCCAGCGTGAGCCTGACGAGCGGGTTCAGGCGGTTGGCTATTGTCTTGGCGGTACTTTGCTGGCAATTTTAACCAGCTGGTTAGCGCAGCAGCATCGCGAAGATCTATCATCGATTACCTTGTTGGCTGCGCAAACCGACTTCACTGAATCGGGCGAACTACGATTATTTATTGACGAGAGCCAGCTTGATTATCTCGATGATGTGATGTGGAGCCAAGGTTATCTAGATAACCGGCAGATGGCAGGTGCGTTTCAGTCACTGCGATCGCGCGATTTGATTTGGTCACGCGTGGTGAATCACTACCTGCTTGGCCAGCGCGCCCAGATCAATGATTTGATGGCATGGAACGCAGATGCCACCCGTATGCCCTACCGGATGCAGAGCGAATACCTGCGCAAACTATTTCTGGGTAATGATTTATTTGAAGGACGTTACCGCGTGGATGATCGTCCGCTTGTTTTGGGT
>VGHX01000058.1 GCA_016868055.1 Betaproteobacteria bacterium | reverse complement strand
GACGACCACAGTACCGGCGACAACAGCACCAACAACAACAGCACCAACAACAACAGCACCAACAACAACAATTAAGTCGACGACAGCAGCACCGCCGATGAGTAAACCGGCGACAGCAGTATCGGAGATGACAGACACGACTATAAGCGTATCGACGGCAGCAGCGCCAGCGCCGGCAGTATCAAACGGCATAAATACCGCGCCATCGAATGTGACCGAGCAGAATTTGATAAGTATAGATTGGCCAGTATTAGTCAAGCAGCTCACACTACGCGGTGTCGCACGGCAGCTTGCAATGCAAAGTGAACTACTGCTTTATGAAGATACGGGTCAGGGCATCTCGATCCGTATTCGTATACCGGTCGATACACTGTTATCAGCAGGCAGCAAAGAAAAACTCACTGCGGCACTGTCCGAAAATCTTGGCAAGGCCGTACTTCTCGAGACAGAAATTGGCGCCACTACCCAGACCGCCCATGCCGCTGATGTGGCCGGTGAGGCAGAGCGTCAGCGACATGCCGAACAGACACTGCAAGAGGACCCATTTGTGCAGACACTGATGAAAGAGTTTGGCGCTACCATCGTACCGGGCTCGGTGAGGCCGCAGTAGTGATGCACGTATAACTTGGCAGTGATGCGCAGCTAAACCGTATTTCTTTTCCCAGGAGCGCGAGATGATGAAAGGCCAACTGGCCGGCCTGATGAAGCAGGCACAGGCGATGCAAGACAACATGAAGAAGATGCAGGAGCAGTTAGCCAGTGTCGAGGTTGAAGGTCAAGCTGGCGCTGGTATGGTCAAGGTGATTATGACGTGCAAAAACGATGTCAAGCGCGTCACCATCGACCCGTCACTGCTCGGCGATGACAAAGACATGCTGGAAGACCTGGTTGCTGCAGCATTTAACGATGCGGTGCGTAAGGCCGAGGCAACGTCACAAGAAAAAATGGCGGGTCTGACCGCCGGCCTGCCGCTGCCACCGGGATTCAAGCTGCCGTTCTGATGTCAGTATTTAATACGAAGTGAAAACACCGTCCAGCCTCGAGATACTGACCGAGGCCTTGCGCCGTCTACCCGGTGTAGGCCCAAAATCTGCGCAACGGATGGCGTACCACCTGATGCAACACGATCGTGACGGTGCAGTGCAAATTGCACGTGCGATGTCTCATGCGATAGAGCGCCTGAAGCATTGCGCCCGCTGTCACACGTTCACCGAGCATGATCAATGTGACACCTGCCGTGACACCACGCGCGATTCAGCCCTGCTTTGCGTCGTTGAAACGCCAGCCGATCAGCTGATGATCGAGCAAACGCTCACCTACAAAGGCTTGTACTTTGTGTTGATGGGCCATCTCTCGCCACTGGATGGCATCGGCCCTAAGGACTTGCAGTTGGATAAACTTATCGCGCGCGCTACCGATGGCGTCGTCAGCGAGGTCGTACTCGCGACTAATTTTACGAATGAAGGCGAGGCGACTGCGCACTACATCAGCGAAACACTCAAGGCACGCGGTTTGAAAGTCTCTCGTCTTGCGCGCGGTGTGCCGGTGGGCGGCGAGCTGGAATATGTCGATGCCGGTACCATTGCGCGTGCGATGCTGGATCGTCGCGCGACCTAAGTAAACACTTTCTTGGTGATGCAAGCAGATAAAAAACCAACCGGCCCACTGGCGGGTATCAAGGTGCTCGAACTCGGTACCTTGATTGCCGGCCCGTTTTGCGCACGCATGCTGGGTGAGTTTGGTGCTGAGGTCATCAAGATTGAATCGCCGCAAGGTGGCGACCCGATTCGTCAGTGGCGCGTGCTGAAAGACGGTAATTCGCTCTGGTGGTCGGTCCAGAGCCGCAACAAGAAAAGCATCACACTCAACATGAAAGATAGTCGCGCGCAGGAGATCGCGCGCCGTCTCGCACTTGACGCAGATATCGTCATCGAGAACTACCGCCCCGGTGTTTTGGAAAAATGGGGTCTGGGCTACGAGCAGTTAAAGGCGATCAACCCGGCGCTAATCATGGTGCGACTAAGCGGCTATGGGCAAACCGGGCCGATGCGGGATGCGCCGGGCTTTGGTGCGATTGGTGAGTCGATGGGTGGTATTCGTTATGTCTCCGGCCACCCTGATCGCCCGCCGGTCCGTATTGGTATTTCGATTGGTGATTCAATCGCTTCATTGCATGGTGCGATGGGGGCATTGATGGCGCTACGTCATCGTGATGTCACCGGAGGGCGTTGGAATGGACACACCGGCGAGGCCTGCAAGGCAGGGCAGGGTCAGATGGTAGATGTCGCGTTGTATGAAGCGGTATTCAACATGATGGAGTCGCTTGTACCCGAGTATGACCATGCCGGCGTTGTGCGCGAACGTACTGGTGGTGCTTTGCCGGGTATTGTGCCTTCCAATACCTACACCACGGCAGAAGGTGAGAACATCGTCATTGCGGGCAATGGCGACGCTATCTTCAAGCGACTGATGATCGCGATTCGTCGTGAGGATTTGGCCAATGATCCACAAATCGCGGATAATGCCGGCCGCGTTCCTCGCACTCAAGAAATTGACGAGGCCATTCAGGCTTGGTGCAGCACTCAGCGCATCGATGCTGCATTGGCTGCGCTGCAGGCAGCAGATGTGCCGGTTTCCAAAATCTACTCAGTGCGCGACATGCTACAAGACCCGCAGTTTCTTGCGCGTCAGATGTTCGAGCAGCACCTCTTCAAAGACGGCACGCCGGTCAAGCTGCCGGCGGTCACGCCCAAACTATCCGAGACGCCGGGCGGTACGCGATGGATTGGACCAGAGCTGGGTGAACATACCCATCAGGTACTAGCGACACTCGGCTACAGCGACGATCAAATCGCAGCGCTACGAAACGACGGGGTGTTGTAATCCCGAGGCAGTGCATCCACTGTTTGCATTATCGGTGTATCAGCAGCCGGTTTTGAACGAACCCTCGTCCTCGAATCAAATACGGACATTCATTGTTTCGTGTTGTCGAGGATTTAATCGTGCCCTCCACTGGTAAAGCGCATCACGTAGCCAACACATCTCAAGCAACTCAGCCAGCTCCGTGGCATCTCAAAGGCGAAGCTCTGTCGGAAGCCGATGTGACCGGTCATGGGCAAGACACTAACGCTCATCGCGGCTCGTCACTGTCCGAGCCCAAGGTCTGGTACGTCCGTTGGGGGCAATCAATCTCAGGTTTTTTTAGGTCGGTTAGCGATAAATTGACTGCCTTATGGCGCGGGGTGAGCAATGCGGCCCGATACTGTCGCGCGATTTTTTTCGGGAAAGGGTGCGGAATCACATACGGACGTAGCGACGATGCACATTAAAGAATCGCCACCACCTTCGCAAACAGAACCTTCCGGCGCTGCGCAAAAGCTGTCACAGCCTAATATTTATTTCCCTCTCCCAGAAAGCACTAAAAACGAAGAAATACCAGGCGAGCGAAAGGGTATCCTTGGTGGGATACCTGTCACCGCGCCTTCGTCGACGCCTATCGCTGCGGAGGAGACTGAAGAAGTCGCCGAGGTAAAGTCACCGCTAGCAGAGATACCCGCTGGCCAAAAAAAATTCGAGGCATATGTGGCTGCCAGAGGTCAGGCAGTCGATATGCTGGAGTACGCATTCGATGAGGAATGCGTCCAATATGCTGAGCATATTTTCCAACCATTATTCACATTACAAAGTACTCCAGACTACAGACTATCTGAGCAGGAAAAATTAATCTATGAGGCAGCGAAAGAACTTAAGTCTGCTAACGCTGACTGTAAAAAGCGTATAAACGAAGAAGAACAAAAGAGGGTGCGAGAAGCCGAGCGCGCTCGCCTAGCTGAGGAGGCAGCAAGAAAGCAGCCGGGGCAGGCAGACTTTGAGGAGTTCTTTGCCGCATTCGAGCAACACCGGACAGAAAATACCCGGTTCGTGATCTACGACGGTAGCAAATACCTTCAAGACGCTTGTCTCGAATATGGTCGAGCGAATTCAAACAATTTTTCGGCTGATCAGCAATCAGCGCTTCGGTATCTCACATGCTGGCGTGAAGATCCTCAACGCTCAATGCAGCGCATGGAGCAGGCACGTCAGTTCGTCAGCTTGGAAGAGGTGGAGAGACAGACTTCAATACCGACTGAGGCAATGACAGAGCATCTAACGCTTGATTCATCAAAAGCGACGGGCGTGGATGAAACACCAGCGCCACCGCGTCCCGTACCGCGTTGGATTTCCATGCTTTCAAACATGAAGCAATGGGACGCCCAGCACATAAGCAGGATCGCTGGCGTCTTAAGTATGCAAGAAGATCAGGTCCGCAAAGCGATGGATGGCCTTCGTGCAATCGCCAAGATGGCCTCGGAGACCGGAGCGCCTGCTCCACGCGATGTGGGTAGTACACCCGCCATCGACCAGATATTGAATTACGATGCTGAAGCAAACCGGCAGGCGAGTAATGTACTTGAATCACTCGAGCTCGCGAAGTTATTGGTAGACAAATTGAAAGGCGACGGAGGATTGGTATTTGATGAGTCTGAGAAGGCGTTTTTCGAAAGTCTGAAAAACGTCATTGGCAACGTCTCTGATGCGCTAGACAAAAAGCTGAAAGAGGTACTACCTGTCAAGTCATCGGCTGCGGCGCAGAAAAAAATTCGTATTCCATCACTCGCTGAATTGAAAGATTTGGGGGTAATAGAAGGCGGAAAGCTATTCGAAACCTACGTTACCGGATATACAAAGCGCAGTAATAATGTGATCTATGCACTGCCCGAGACATCGAACTACTTCAAACCGGAATGCCTTGCCTTCGCGAAGGGATTCACTGAGCAAGTAGAACACATGCCCAAGGGTGTTGAGGTTGATACCGACCGACTATATGCATCACTGTACCTTCTGGATCAGGCAACCAAGCGAGGTCTTGTAGAAACTTGAAAAATCTAACCGAATTGTTTTACCAAAGCTTCCAGCTTGACCGAATCCGCACAAAACAGCCGTATGCCTTCGGCGAGCTTCTCGGTTGCCATCGCATCCTCGTTCAGCGCTAGCCTGAACGCCTTTTCATCCAGGCTGATTTTTTGCAGGCTAGCCTGAGCAGCCTGCGCGGGTGATAGCTTGCGCTGTACCGGCGGCGCGGTCGTGTCGTTTAGTTTCTGCAGTAGTTCCGGGCTAATCGTGAGCAGGTCACATCCAGCGAGCTCCAGAATCTGCGAAGTGTTTCTAAAGCTCGCGCCCATCACTTCAGTGCTGTACCCAAATTTTTTGTAATAGGTGTAAATGCGTTGTACCGACTGCACACCGGGATCATCTGCGCCGCTGTAGTCGGTGCCAGTGGCCTTCTTGTACCAGTCGTAGATGCGGCCGACAAATGGCGAGATCAGTTGCGCGCCCGCTTCTGCGCAGGCGAGCGCTTGCGGGAACGAGAACAGCAGGGTCATATTGCAGCGTATACCTTCTTGCTGCAGTACCTTCGCTGCGCAGATGCCTTCCCATGTTGAAGCAATTTTTATCAGTACTCGTTCTCTGGAGATACCCGCTGCTTCGTATAAGGTAATCAGCTGCCGCGCTTTGGTGATGGTGCCCTCGGTGTCGAAAGACAGTCGTGCGTCGGTTTCGGTCGAAACCCGTCCGGGAATGATGGCGAGTATTTTCAGGCCAAAAGCGACGAGTAGGTGATCGATGATCTCGCTGCTCGATTTTCCGCGATGCGCTTGTACAGTCTGCTCCAGCAGCGGAAGATATTCAGGCTTTTGAACTGCCTTCAGGATCAGCGAGGGATTGGTGGTCGCATCCTGTGGCTGAAAACTTTGCATGGTATGGAAGTCGCCCGTATCAGCGACTACGGTCGTGTATTGCTTGAGTTGTTCGAGTTGGTTCATGAGTGATACGAAGAAGGTAAAAAGATCAAAGACAGCAAAGAGAATAAAGGAAGCAAATAGCGAAAATGGAAAGTAGAAAAATTGCCAGGTGATTGATTATTCCTGTCTATTCAGCGACGCGATGTATAACGAGCGTCATGAGTTCTTTAGAGCGGCGCGTGCGCGTGCGATCAGTGCATTGGTTGAGCTGTCATGCTGCTGATGGGTCTCTTCTACATCCTCAAGCTCAGCCAGAATACGCAAAGCTAATGTCTTCCCGAGCTCAACGCCCCACTGATCAAAACTATTAATATCCCACAGCACGCCGAGTACGAATGTTTTGTGCTCATAAAGTGCGATTAATGCGCCCAGCGAAGCAGGTGTCAGTTGATCCATCAGCAGCATACTGCTCGGTCGATTGCCGGGAAAAATCCGGTGCGGTGGCAGTGATGCATCTTGTACGCCGTTCATTAAAGCCTCAGCCTGAGCGAAGCAATTGGCGAGCAGCGCACGTTGCTGGTCGATGAGATGATGCTGTGGTTTGAGCACTCCAAGAAAATCGACCGGGATAAGATCACTACCCTGATGCAGCATCTGAAAATAAGCATGCTGATTATTAGTCCCTGAGCTGCCCCAAATCACCGGGGAGGTTTTCATTGACGCGGGCTTGCCATCACGCGTGACGCACTTGCCATTGCTCTCCATTTCCAGTTGCTGAAGATATGCAGGGAAGTGACGCAAATCTTCGTGGTAGGGCGCAATCAGCTGCGAGCTGGTCTTGAAAAATTCACGGTACCAAAACGCGACCAGACCTAATATTACTGGCATATTAGTGTTCAGTGGTGCATGCCGGAAGTGTTCATCCATCGCATAGCCACCCGACAAAAACGCGCGGAAATGAGTACTGCCAATCGCTACCATCAACGCTAGCCCGATCGATGACCAGATCGAAAATCTTCCGCCCACCCAATCGCGGAAAGGAAACATGTTGTCGGTCGCAATACCGAATGCCTGGACCACTGCGGTGTTGGTCGATACTGCAACAAAATGCTGTGACAGATATTTTTCTTCAGCATGCTGCAAAAACCAGCGCCGCGCTGCGTGCGCGTTGAGCATGGTTTCTTGCGTGGTAAAAGATTTTGAGGCGACGATAAATAGCGTGGTTGCCGGGTTCAGCTGGCCTAATGTGGCGACGGTGGCGTGGCCATCCACGTTCGATAAAAAATGAAACCGCAGCTGCGGATGCGCGTAAGCGCGTAAAGCGGCAACGGTCATCATCGGCCCAAGGTCAGAGCCGCCGATGCCGATGTTTACGATATCTGTGATTTGCTCACCGCTATAACCTTTCCAATCGCCTTCTCGTACGCGTTCGGCGAATGCTTGCATACGGTCCAACTCGCGTTGGTGTTTGGCTACCAGCTCTTCACCTTCAACGGTAAGCGTGGCACTGGCCGGCAAACGCAGGGCGGTGTGCAGCGCGGCGCGCTGCTCTGTTTGATTGATGCGTTCACCTTGGAATATCGCATCGCGCCAGCGCTCGATGCCGCGCGTCTGCGCAAAGGCTGTCAGTAGCCGGATGGTTTCATCATTAACGTGATTCTTGGAGACATCGAGGCACAAGCCTGCCGCTTCTAGCGTGAAGCGCGATACGCGGCTTGCATCTTGTTGAAACAAATCGGTAAGACGCCACTCGCATGCTTTTGCTGCGTGGCTGGCCAAGGCCGCTAACTCGGTCGAGCAAGTCGAATCAGGTGAATCCGTCGGGGAGGTCGGGCTTGGCTTGCTCATGGGGGATGCCGGTGTAGTCCGGCGCTTGGTGCTGCGTCACTGTTTCAGGTGAAGCGGATGATAACCGCATCAAAGTGCTTCGTCGTGTCGCCATGGTCATTCTGTTACCACCGGGAAATTTCAGGGGGAAAAATGACCCTAGCTGTTCGTTAGACGGCAAAACGACTCGCATATCGCTCATTTTTGTGTTGTCAAACATACAAAATTTCGGTACGTTTCTAAAAAAGCAATCCGATATTCGAACAACCCAAAGCCGCCCAGCCGGGCAAAGGAGCGCGACATGCAGGCTTTCTCGACCACGGTCAGAGATCTCTACGCATTGGCGGAATACGCTGCACCAGAGCAATTTCTGGAGCGTGCAATTAGTTTGCTTCAGATGTGGATACGTTTTGACGGGGCGATTTTTGGTACCGGAGAGAAATCGAATCCCCAAGCAGTGACCCGATTGATTGCCGCTGAAAGTAAGCACGAGGCCACCGTGCCGGAGACCGTACTGGCACGCGAAGCGCAGCAAGATGACCCGGTCGCAAGGGGCATTCGGAATGCGCCTATGTCACCCTCGCGTGGCGGTATCCGAGAGCTATATCGCAAGCGGCGGTCTGGCAAGAAAGAGCAGCCACTCACGCGAGGTGGATCACGCTCGTTGATGGATGAGCTGGGGCTGTGTCATTTAATGTTCCATGGCGACGATCCAAAAAAAGTACAGCCTGCGCGCTGGATCGTGCTGTACCGGCAGCAGGATGTGCGATTCGCCGAGACCGATGCGGCCTGTTTGCATGGCTTGTGGATTCACCTTTCGCGCGCACTGGCGATTAACCGTAGCCGTACCTTGGAGCGACTCTCCAAGCCCGGCGCTCGGCACGACAACCTGAGCGTAACCGGATTAGTGCACGGCGATGGCCGGGTTGAGCTCGCTGATCAGCGCTTCTTCGATTTACTGGCACGAGAGTGGCCTGAACTCGCACCTGATTTCATGCCCGAGAATGCACTACAGCTTCTGAATGAAGGCAAAATTTTTCGGGGCCGAAGATCGAGATATCGTCAATGCGGCAGGCTGACTCGCTGCTGTGCCGTATCCGCCCGATTAATGTGATGGAGGTGTTATCGCCGCGAGAATTTGTGGTGGCACGTCGCTTCGCCGCAGGCATGAGCCATAAACAGATCGCGCGTGAGCTGGGCGTCTCGCATCACACGGTGCGCAATCAGCTAGCCCATCTGTACCGCAAGCTTGATCTGCACAACAAAGGCGCATTGGCCCAGTATCTGGCCGCTAATCAGGTTCCCGCGTAACACCTGCGCCACCGCGCACCGGTAGGTTCCAGGTCTTGAGCGCTGTGGTCGATTATCCATCCGATACAATGCACGCTTCAGATAAGGCGTTATCAGATGACCCAAGACAAACTTAAGCAAGCGGTGGCACACGCCGCCATTCGCTATGTGGTGGATGGCGAGGTTGTGGGCGTCGGTACCGGCTCTACTGCCAATTTTTTTATCGACGCGCTGGGTGAAATTCGACATCGCATCAAGGGAGCCGTAGCTTCCTCCGAGGCGACTGCCGCGCGCTTGGCAGCGCGAGGTGTGACGGTCTTCGACCTGAACCAGATCGATCAGATACCTGTGTATATCGATGGTGCCGACGAGATTGATCATAGCGGTGCCATGATCAAAGGCGGTGGTGGCGCACTGACGCGCGAAAAAATCGTGGCGTCGGTCGCAGAAAAATTTATCTGTATCGCCGATCAGTCAAAGCTGGTCGATACGCTGGGCAAATACCCGTTACCGGTTGAAGTGATTCCGATGGCAACGAGTTCGGTAATGCGGTCGCTACGCGCGCTCGATGCTGAGCCGGTACTGCGTATGAAGGACGGCGTGCCCTATGTCACCGATAACCATGGCTATATTCTTGACCTGAACGGTTTGCAGATTCGGGACCCCAAGACGCTTGAGCAGCAGATCAATCAGTTACCCGGTGTAGTGAGCGTTGGTTTGTTTGCCTTGAAAGGCGCAGCGGTGTGTTTGCTCGGTACCGAGCAGGGCGTACGCACTATCACGTATTGATTTTATCTACCCGTAAAGATTCACGGGCCCTCACCCTAAGCCAAGTCGACTCGCGGTGATGGCAAGTGTGTGTTGGAGGCTCATCAAAGAGTTTCGACCGGTGAAGCCCTCGAATGATGTATCGAATTTGAGCCCATTGCCGACTAGCGAAGAGGCATCGCCGGGAATAAGCAGCAGGTCTCCCTCCTCAATCCAATCATTAGGTTGGTCTATCTTGTCGGGATCTCGCGGCAATGATCCAAGAAATTTAATTGATACACCCTGTGGTAACTTGCTTTGTATTCGCTGACAAAATGCATCATTGACGTCACTGAATCCAACCTCGATGCGTTCGCTGGCGAGTTACTGAGTTACCTCTGCGAGTGCAAATGCAATGATATCTCTGGCATTTTCTTTTGATTCGTTGCTTAACATTCTGAGAAATTCGCCAGCACCAATCGCCGATAGAACAACACGCTTGCAGGGCTTGTTATCTTTAACCCAATCGAGAATTTGGTTCTTGATCGTTTCAGTGGCAGCCTTGAACTCGTCTGCTTTAAGCGACGCCTTCCCCAGTGTTGTAGAGCCGTCGGTATAGGTCTTGAACTCTGGCTGGGCCGCATTGTCCAATGCTGGCATAGTCACCGTCAGCGTTTTTATTCTCTTTATTGTTCCATCTTCGCGTCGCATCTGCGTATCCATTGCCAGAGAAACTTGGCTACCAGGTGCCAGGTTGGCATCAGCTCTCTCAGTGTAGCTTTGATCAACACCAAGGACTTCCTTCGTGAAATCCAAGCCAGTTTTATCCTCAGCTTTACCGACTTGTACCCACGCAGTTTCTACCCAGTCTCGCTTCATCTGCATATTCACCAAATCTCTTTCCAAGCATTTTTCTTTGACAGTGACAGGATCAAGGTCTGTACTGCTATAGGCTCTCATTGAGCCGATCAGATCTAAAAGCGTTAATCCTGGCTTTGCAAGAATTGCAGCAAAATTCTCGCTCTGAAATGGTTCCATGCAGGCAAGATACTGTTGCGCGACTTCCTTAAGCTGAGGAAAATTTGGATGTGATTTGAAAGAAGGTGGCGCGGTGTCCAATATTTTCTCGAGCGACTGCTCGGGCGTAGGTGTCGTGCTACCGGTGGTATTAATTGCCGGAGAAGACTGAACCATCGGGACGTAATTGATGTTGATCAGGAAGCCGCCCGGTGCGAGTCCTCTTTTTCTCTCATTCTCACCCGCCACATTATTTTCAATTTGGCTGGATGAATTATGTTCAATGATGTTTTTCTTTAGTACATCGAGTTTTGAGATAGTCTTGGTGGCATCTTCTTCTGTGCCGAAGAAGCTGTAGCGATGCGTGCGTAGCAAGTCATGTAATTCCGATTTATTCTTTTGGCTGAGCTTTAAATCATCTTGTGATAGCCCATCAGGAGGCTCATGCTCGATGCCCATCAGGAAATGAGCTACGGCCTCAGCGTTATCCTGATTTTCTGGTTTGTTTAGGTAGATGATTGCCCGCTCCAAAAAATCTTGCAGGCCGGGTGTGTCGAATAGGTGCTGTTCCTGTGACCATTGTTTTTTTTGAGTCGCCTCCATCCGGCCAAAAAAGTCTTGCAGGTTGATCCCTCTGGTCGCTACACGATCCATTGCTACTCCCCCAAAGAATTCGTACTCTCCGATAGTTTCTTGGATTGTTGCGGTCAGGCTGTTGCAAGATCTTCAGCCGATTGCCTAGGCGCTGCACTATGTTCGCAGCCACAAAAAAGCCCGCACGCAGCGGGCTCTTGGGCTTGCATGTAATTTGGCTAAGCTGAGGGCGGTACGTATCCTGCCGCAGCATCAGCCCCCTCGCCGAAGAAATGCTTTTCCATCTGCGTGGCGAGATATTTTCTGGCGCGCACATCGGCCAGATTCAGGCGATTTTCGTTCACCAACATGGTCTGATGCTTCAGCCACGCACCCCAGGCTTCTTTCGATACGCTCTCCCAGATTTTTTTGCCCAGATCGCCGGGGTAGGGTGGAAAGTCGAGGCCTTCGGCTTCCTTATTCAGTTTGATGCAATGAACCATTCGGGTCATATAAGGCTCCAGCTAAGTGATAAGAAAGACGAGGGGATATTAAAGATTTTTGATCAGGACCAGCGATTTACGCTGCCAGTTGTACATATTCTGCCGATCTTTCGGCAGATCGTCGAAGCTCTTCTGAACGAAGCCGCGCTTGATGAACCAGTGCGCTGCCGTTGTTGTCAGTACAAACAGCCGCTTTAACTCAGCGGAACGTGCGCGCTGCTCTATGTGCTGCAGCATACGCTCGCCATCACCTTGGCCTTGAGAATCCGGGCTAACGGTAAGGCACGCCATCTCGGCCATTTTTTCATTGGCGAATGGGTACAGCGCGGCGCAGCCAAAGATCACACCATCGTGCTCAATCACCGAGAAGTAATCGATCTCGCGTTCAATTAACTCACGTCCACGCTTGACCAGCGTACCGTTTGCCTCCAGCGGTTCGATCAGTCGCAGTACGCCACCGACGTCTTCAATCGTGGCTTCGCGCAGGCTCTCAAGTGAGGCGCCTGAGATCATGGTACCGACGCCATCGTGAGTAAATACTTCAAGCAGTACAGCGCCATCGCTGCTGAAGGGCACCATGTGCGCGCGCGGCACGCCGGCGCGGCAGGCCTTGATGGCGTGCTCGAAATAAAACGCGGCATCGGGGCGCAGACATCCAGAGCCAAGAACCGCGTGTGCTTGATGCACTGATACCTCGCGTATCTCTGCGCCGCCGGCATCGGTCATGATTGGTGTTTCGGTAATAAAGATTAGCTTGTCAGCGCGCAGCGAGGTCGCTGCTGACAGTGCCACATCTTCCATCGATAGATTAAACACTTCGCCCGTCGGAGAAAAGCCAAGCGGAGACAGTAGTACCAAGGCGCCAGTATCCAGGATGGCGTTGATGGTTTCATACGCAATTTTGCGCGTGATACCGGTTAGCTCGAGATCAACACCATCAATGATGCCTCTGGGGCGCGCCACCACGAAGTTACCTGAGATGACACGCACTGCCGCGTTCGCCATGGGGGTGTTCGGCAAGCCTTGGCTGAATGCACCTTCGATATCGAGGCGAATTTCACCAGCGGCTTCTTTGGCGCACTCGAGTGCTGCCGCATCAGTGATGCGCAAACCATGATGGAACCGGGTCTCAACCTTGCGCAGGCCGAGCTGTTCTTCTACTTGTGGTCGCGAGCCATGCACCAGCACGATCTTGATACCTAGCGCGTGCATGAGCGACAGATCATGCGCCAGCACCGGTAGCGCGCCGGCCATCACTAATTCGCCAGGGAAGGCCACTACGAAGGTCTTGCCGCGGAATGCATGGATATACGGCGCGACTGAGCGCAACCAGGCCACGAACTGAGCAGAGTTTTCCATAGCGGGCATTATAATTCGGCCGACATGTCAGCAGCCTTGCCCCCGAAAAAAACGCGCAGCGCGCCACTCTCCCACAAGGCTCCGGTCAGGCATCCGCTCCCCGCCGTTGAATTCCCTGATGAATTACCGGTCTCTGCCCGCCGAGAGGAGATCGCGGCTGCGCTTGCGTCGAACCAGGTGGTGATCGTCAGCGGTGAAACCGGCTCGGGTAAAACGACCCAGCTACCAAAAATCTGTTTGTCGATCGGGCGTGGCGTGAATGGCTTGATCGGTCATACCCAACCGCGTCGTATTGCCGCCTCATCCACCGCTAAACGTATCGCGCAGGAGCTGGGCTCGCCGCCTGGTCAGCACGTTGGCTACAAGGTGCGCTTCAACGATACCTTGTCCGAGGGCGCCTGGATCAAGCTGATGACCGATGGCATTTTGCTGGCCGAGACGCAAGGTGATCCGTTACTGCGCCAGTACGACACGATCATTATTGATGAGGCGCATGAGCGCAGCTTGAATATCGATTTTCTGCTGGGTTATTTAAAGCAGCTGCTGCCCAAGCGACCCGACCTGAAGCTGATTATCACCTCAGCAACGATTGATGCCGAGCGCTTTGCACGCCATTTTGAGACGGCAACGAAGAAAGTGCCCGTCATCGAAGTGTCTGGCCGAATGTATCCGGTCGAGGTGCGTTACCGACCTGTCGAGACAGAGTCCATGCCCGGTAGTAGTGTGCCTTCTGCGGCTGCAAAAGCCAAAGAGCAGCGCGATTTAATGGACGCGATTGTGGATGCGGTCGACGAGCTGGCACGCATCGGGCCGGGCGATATTCTGGTGTTCCTGCCGGGCGAGCGCGAGATTCGCGACGCCAACGAGGCGCTGCGTAAGCATCACCCACCGCACGTCGACATACTGCCGTTGTTTGCACGACTCTCGGCGCAGGAGCAAGAGCGTGTGTTCAAGCCAACTAATGCGCGCCGCATCGTGCTGGCGACGAATGTTGCCGAGACTTCGTTGACGGTGCCTGGGATTCGCTATGTGGTAGATGCCGGTACTGCGCGCGTCAAGCGCTACAGCTACCGAAATAAAGTCGAGCAGCTGCAAATTGAGCCGGTATCACAATCAGCCGCCAAGCAGCGCGCGGGGCGCTGTGGTCGAGTAGCGGCCGGTGTGTGCATACGCTTGTATGACGAGCAGGATTTTTTACAGCGGCCGGCATTCACTGATCCGGAAATCTTGCGTTCATCGCTTGCTGCAGTCATTCTGCGCATGAAGTCACTACGGCTTGGCGATGTCGAGCAGTTTCCGTTCATCGAGCCACCGCTAGGCCGTGCCATCGCCGATGGTTATCAGCTGCTACAAGAACTGGGTGCCGTTGATGACAACAAGCAGCTGACGAGTTTGGGCCAGCAATTGGCCAAGCTGCCGCTTGACCCGCGTGTTGGACGCATGATTCTGGCAGGACGCGATCATGCGTGTTTACGAGAACTCTTGATCATCGCATCCGCATTATCAGTACAAGACCCGCGTGATCGTCCGCAAGAAGCCCAAGGCGCAGCCGACAGCGCGCATAAAAAATTTGAAGATGAAAAATCCGAGTTCCTGACGTATCTAAAACTCTGGCATTGGTTTGAAGAGGCGATTGCACACAAAAAATCAAATCGCCAGCTACAAGAGCATTGCCGCGCAAACTTTGTCTCTCAGTTGCGTTTGCGTGAATGGCGTGATGTTCATGCGCAGCTCTTCACACTAGTGCGTGAGCAGGGTTGGCGCGTCAATGATTCACCAGCCACCTATGAGCAGCTTCATCTTGCTTTACTCACAGGACTGCTTGGTAACATCGGTTTCAAGCAAGAAGATGAGCCCCATTATCTGGGCGCGCGCGGTATCAAATTTCATCTCTGGCCAGGTTCTTCGCTCGGCAAGAAAGCCGGTCGCTGGATTGTTGCTGCAGAGTTGGTAGAAACATCGCGATTGTTCGCACGCACCCTGGCGCAAATACAGCCGCAGTGGCTGGAGCGCGTCGGGGCACATTTACTAAAAAAATCCTGGGGCGATCCGCGCTGGGAGAAGCGTAGCGGACAGGTTTCGGCCTATGAGCGCGCCACGCTCTACGGCTTGGTGGTGTACAGCCAGCGCCGTATTGATTACGGCAAGATCAATCCGGAGGAGGCACGCGAGATTTTTATTCGCAGTGCATTGGTGAATGGCGATTTTGAGACGCGCGCGTCGTTCCTCGCGCATAACCAGCGCTTGATCCGTGAAATTGAAAATCTGGAACATAAATCGCGACGACAAGATGTGCTGGTGGATGACACCCTGATCGCTTCTTTTTACGACAAGCTGATTCCGAACGATGTTTGCACCGCCGTTGGCTTTGAGCAGTGGCTGAAAAAAGCTAGCGTAAATAATGCCAAGCTATTGCATCTGTCGCGTGACGATCTGATGCGGCATGAAGCCGCTGGTATCACAACCGACTTATTCCCCAAGCTGATGCGTCATGCAGGTATTGAAATGGCGCTCACCTACCACTTCGAGCCCGGCTCGGTGCGTGATGGCGTGACGCTGGCGGTGCCGCTGTATGCCTTGAACCAGGTATCGCCAGCGCGCTGCGAGTGGCTGGTGCCCGGCATGCTGAAAGAGAAGGTCCGCCTCCTGCTGAAATCGTTGCCACAAAAATTGCGGCGACAGTGCGTACCACTGCCGGACTATGCGGCAGGATTTTGTGATCGTATTCATACGGCTAAAAAATTTGCGCAAGGTGCGCTACTGGATGCTTTGATCGCGGATGTGCGGCAGCAAACCACCACCGTCGTCAAGCTGGCAGACTTTAAATTAGAAACGCTGCCTGCGCATCATTTCATGAACTTCAAGCTGATTGATGAGCATGGTCGTCAGCTGGATATGGGTCGTAATCTATCGGCGCTGCAAGGCGAGTACGGTTCACAAGCGCGCGAGCAGTTTCAGAAAATCGTCGAACAAGCAGGTGCGGTGACCGAAGTCGATGGTGATAGTGAGACTGGCTCGACGCTGACGTCATCATCAGGCAGGCCAGCCACAAGTTCGGTAGAGAGTTCAAAAGCGAATTCAGCAAAAAACGCGTTAGCAAGTTCGGCGGCTGTCACGCTATCGACATCAAGTGGCTTCAGCGCGGAAGCAGCTCAAGGTACTTCTTCTTCAGCCTCTGCCACCGGGGCCACCTACCAAAACCTGACCACCTGGTCGTTTGGCGAGTTACCCGAGTTGCTGGAGATTCCTCAAGGGCGTCAGAAGCTGATCGGATTTCCTGCGCTGGTCGATAAATTGAGTTATTGCGATATCGAAGTATTTGATGACCCGACCGAGGCTGCCAGTCTTCATCTCAAAGGCCTGCGTCGGTTATTTGCCATCCAACTGAAAGAGCAGCTGAAATATCTGGAAAAAAATATCCCCGGTCTTCAGCAGATGGGCATGCAATTCGTTGGTTTGGGGTCGCAAGAAGAGTTGCGAGATCAGATTATTCAAGCGGGTTTGGCGCGTGCCTGTCTGCAAGTACCGCTGCCGAAGAATCAGAGCGAGTTCACGATCCGACGTGATGAAGGTAAGTCGCGGCTGAACCTGCTGGTCAATGAGATTGCACGTCTGGTGGGACAAATTTTGTCGGAGTATCACGGCTTACCGAAGAAGCTGCAGGGTATCAAAGTACACCCGGGGGCTCATGCCGATATCAGCGCGCAGCTGCAGATGTTGGTGCATAAACGATTTGTCAGCGATACCGACCATGCACAGCTCGCCCATTTTCCGCGTTATCTGAAGGCGATACAGGTACGTGTCGACAAGCTACGGAGTGACCCCGCGCGCAATGCGCGGCT
>VGHX01000057.1 GCA_016868055.1 Betaproteobacteria bacterium | reverse complement strand
GTTCGGTTTGGCTGAGGTGTGTATAGGTCATGTGCTTCTTCGACTGGCCGGTCAAAAGGCTTTGATACTAATGCACCTCAGCCATCCAACCCATTAATCAAAGTTGCACTTCGTCCTTGAATTCACCTTTTATCGTTAGCATCAAAATACATCGCTATGAATCGCATTCAATATAGCCTCGATCGCAGGGTGCTGAATTTTTCGTTCATTGGAAATAGCGTAAATCTGCTCTCGTACTTGCGTCATGACGCCGACCTCAACAGCACCAAACTGCGACTTCACATCTTGCGCCAAAACGGTGGGCGCCGGAAACAAGCCGCGACCAGCACGACCAAAGGTATGCAGCAGCGCGTTGTCATCAAACTCGCCAATCAGGTCTGGTTGTATTTCATTCAATTCAAGCCAGTGATCGATGCGGGCTCTGATGGCATTGTTACGAGTGGGCAGCAGCATCGGCGCGCCTGTCAGACTTTTCGGAAACCCCTTCCGGTAGCGTTCTGCCAATGCAGGCACTGCGTATAAGCTGATCTGGGTCTCACCCAACAAGTGACTAAACACCCGCAAGGATGAACCGGGTGGTACTGCGCGGTCAGTCAGCATGACATCGAGCTTGTGAACGGACAGCTTGCCTAGCAAAGATTCAAATTGTTCTTCATAGCAGATTAGACGCACTCTTTGCGGCAACGCGAGCGCAGCGTCGAGCATACGCGACGCGATCAGCTTGGGCAGGGAATCAGAAATACCAACGGTAAGGCGCATGATAGGCTCGGTGCCCACGTCAGCCAATGCTTCCTGCAACTGCTCACCCAGTAAAAAAATCTGGTCGGCATAGCGCAATGCCACTTGCCCCGCCTCGGTCAATACCAAGCGTCGACCCTGCGGTTTGAACAGCGCCTTACCAACCGCTTGCTCGAGCAGTGATAGCTGGGCGCTGACAGTTTGGATCGCAAGGCCCAACCGATCTGCGCCACGCGTGATACTGCCTTCTTTGGCGACCACCCAGAAATAATGCAAATGTCGGAAATTAAGGCTCACGTTGTGTCTCGCTTTTTCGAACAACTGATCTGATTATGATTGCTTTATAAATACGCCGCTGCACAGCGCTGCTGCTGATATCTCGTTAAAATTCTTGCATTCATCACACTGATCGGACCCCCAATGCTGGAACTGCTTGCTGACCCGCACACTTGGTTTGCATTTGCGACACTCACCGCACTAGAGCTCGTGCTCGGCATCGATAATGTCATTTTCATTTCCATCCTGGTCGACAAGTTACCTCCTCATCAGCGCGAGCTTGCGCGCAAGGTAGGTCTGTTTGCCGCAATGTTCATGCGGCTTGGTTTGCTTTTGATGCTGAGCTGGATTGTCGGTATGACCTCACCATTGTTCGACGTACTGGGGAATGATTTCTCAGGCAGAGACCTGGTGCTTCTGTTTGGTGGTCTATTCCTGCTTTGGAAGAGCGTCGGCGAGATACACCAAATGCTGGAAGGCTCACATGAACAACAAGCGAGCATTGCCCACGCAGCATTCGGCGCAGTCATCCTGCAGATCATGGTGATTGATCTGGTGTTTTCATTAGACTCCATCATTACCGCGGTGGGCATGGTGGACCGCATCGAGATCATGGTCGCCGCGGTGATCGTCTCAGTCGGTCTGATGATGTTGTTCGCTAGCGCCATTGGTCGATTCGTCTCCGCGCATCCAACGTTCAAGGTTCTTGCTTTAGCGTTTTTGGTGGCAATTGGTGTAGTGCTAATTGCAGAAGGCTTCGGCACCCATGTGCCCAAAGGGTATATCTACAGCGCAATGGCATTTGCGGTGATCGTTGAAATGATCAATATGCGGTTACGCGCACGGTCTACACGTCCTGCCGCATTGATAGCGTCAATGTCAGAAAGCTCAAACCGGGATCGCCCCTGAACCTTCGGCGCGTGGTAGTGGGCTAGTATGGGCATGGGCGCTATCCCGATCTGGTCAATGTCAAACCAGCTGAGCTGCTTGCAGCTCATGCTTGATGTAGGCGTAAAACACCGGCGCGGCGATCACTCCGCTTATGCCAAACAATGCCTCCATGACCAGCATGGCGGCCAACAACTCCCAAGGGCGCGCATTGATTTGCACACCGATGATCTTTGCATTCAGAAAGTATTCCAGCTTGTGTATGGTGACCAGAAACAGCAACGACACCGCGGCCACGCCAATCGAATAAGACATGCTCACCACGACAATCACTGTATAGGATATGAGATTACCGACGACAGGTAGCAGTCCGGCGATAAATGTCACCAGAATCATGGTCTTCACCAATGGCAACTTGACACCCGCCAGCGGTAGCACGACCTCCAGGTACATCGCTGTGAACAGCGCGTTGATGGCGGCAATGCGTACTTGAGCAAAAACGACCTGCTTGAACGAGCGGTGTAGTTGCGATACCCGCTCATGAAGCGCTGCAGCGAGCGGCCTGAAGCGCGGAATCTGCGTGGTGTCGTACAAGGCAGCCATGGCACCAATCACCAGTCCGATCAGGATTTGTACGAACACTCGCCCTGTCTGTTGGCCGATTTGGGTTGCTTGTGTGGCGTGATCCCGAATCCATTGCGTTAGAAACTGCTGCAACGCCTCGGCACTTTGCGGCAGCAAGGCGCCAAGCCAAGTAGGAATTTGCCCGCGCGCCTCTTCAATCAGATCAACCAGCTTCTTCAGCAAAACCGGCAAGCTACCCGCCTCTGAAAACAAGAAGGACGCGAGCATCCATACACCCAGACTGAGCAGTACGACGATGATCGTGCTGAGCGCAGCGACCGCCACCCAACGCGCTGAGTGCCCGCCAATAAAATAGGCCAACGTGGGCGCCAGCAGATGTACCAGCGCATAAACGAGCAATCCGGCGTACAGCGCCGCAATCAGTCCGGCATGCAAGACCACCAACAAGCCCAAGGCAGCAAGTGCCATTGATGCCGGTTTTACGAAATTCTTTGCGCTGGGTGAATTCATGATGCCGGTCGCCGAGAACTTACGCTTCAATTAAAAAGCCGCTCGATCGTGAGCGGCCTTACATCATCAATATCCGCAGGCAGCCGAGCCGTAGCTACGGCCCGGTCTTGGCGATACGAATCGCCGGGATTTACGATGACTGCTGTATCCCGGCCAACAACCATCCTTGCTGACCCACTACGGACTTGGTTAACACCCAGATCTCACTGAAATGCTCAGCGGGGGCATGCAGATCTTCACGAATCATGCCGTGGAAGCGAACACTGGCAATATGCTCAACCGTGTTCGATTCAACGCCCAAGATCTCGGCGTCAATGCTCACAACGTCGGTGTTGTTAGCGGAACCGCCGCGTTCGGTCAGCTGCATCTTTAGCTCCGCGAACATCTCAGGGGTGGTGAACTCCCGGATATCGTTCACATCGGCACGATCCCAAGCCGCTTGCATGCGAATGAAGTTGGTTTTCGCGTGGCGCAGGAATCCCTCTGCATCAAAATCAGCCGGCACCGTCGCTTGCGCGGGCTGCCAGGTGGACGCCGCCGCGCTACCCAGGCCAGAACCAATCTCTGGTGTGCGGGTGTCGTTGAAGGCCTCGCGCTGCATCGGCCCGCCATAGGCCGGTTGTAGTGGCGCTGGCTGAGACTTGCGGCTAAGCATCCGGAAAACAAACAGCGCGGCCGCGATCAGCAGACCAATCATCAGCATCGTGCCGAGCATGCCTGCCGCTGCCTCGCCAAGACCAAAGTGCGACAACAACGCGCCTAGCCCCAAGCCGAGCAGCGCGCCACCAAGAATGCCGCGCCGAGGGCTTGCCGCAGGTGCGGGCGCCGCAGGTTGCTTAGGGCGCGGCGCCGCAGCCGCTTGATTGGCGGGCGGGGTGGCCTGCCGGCTGTACGTCGGAGAGGACTTACCGATTGACCCGCCGCCGCCAAGGCGTTTTGCGTGCGCACTGCTCACCAACATGGCGCTGCCCAACACGGCAACCATCAAAAACGTCAAAAACCTTTTCATGGATCCTCCAGATCTCGAGAACAACAAGCGTACTGCCAAATCGTCTGCCGGAATTCCGGTTCGCGCCCGAGTATAGCGGAAAAATGGTTCCCAAAAATACTGGGTCTTTCGAGAAGATCGATTCGGAAATATGAGAGCCTTGCCAGCTATCGAATGGTAGCTGGCCATAGGCAAGTGCTATCGCAAAGCGGTGGTCAAACGCCCGCCACCTCTTGCTTGAACTTCAGTCGCCATGCATGCAGCAGTGGCTCGGTGTAGCCAGACGGCTGTACCGAACCCTTGAACACCAGGTCACTCGCCGCCAGAAACGCGTGTGATTTGTCGAGGTGAGGCGCCATGGGTCGGTAGAACGGGTCGCCGGCGTTTTGTTGGTCGACGATTTTTGCCATGCGCGCCAAAGTCTCTTTAACTTGGGCTTCAGTGATCACGCCATGGCGCAACCAGTTCGCAATATGCTGGCTGGAGATACGCAACGTAGCGCGATCTTCCATCAACGCGACGTTATGGATATCGGGCACCTTGGAGCAACCAATCCCTTGCTCCACCCAGCGCACCACATAACCGAGTATGCCCTGCGTATTGTTGTCGAGCTCTTCTTGAATCTCTTTGGCCGACCAGTTAGGTGCATCCACAATCGGTACCGACAGCAATTGATCGCGTAGCTCTTGTAGCTCTGCGGTGTTATCTTGCTGCTCCAGTTCGCGCTGGGTATCGAACACATCCACTTGGTGATAGTGCAGGGCATGTAGCACTGCAGCCGTTGGCGAAGGTACCCATGCGGTATTGGCACCAGATTTTGGATGACCAATTTTTTGATCCAACATCGCAGCCATCAGATCCGGCATCGCCCACATGCCCTTACCGATCTGCGCGCGGCCGCGAAATCCGCAACTCAAGCCCGTCAGCACATTGCTGCGCTCGTAAGCCGCCAACCATGTTGAGGTTTTCATGTGGCCTTTGCGCAGCATCGGCCCACCGAGCAGTGATGAGTGAATCTCGTCACCGGTGCGGTCAAGGAAGCCGGTGTTAATGAAAGCAACCCGTGCTGCCGCTTCTTGCAAGCAGGCCTTCAGGTTAGTCGAGGTGCGGCGCTCTTCGTCCATGATGCCGAGCTTGACCGTGTTTTCTTTCAAGCCGAGCAAGGCCTCAACGCGAGCAAACAATTCGACAGCAAACGCCACCTCTTTCGGGCCATGCATCTTCGGCTTGACGATGTATACCGAACCAGCCCGGGTATTGCAGATCGCTTGTGACGCCGGGCGATGCAAATCATGCAGAGCGATGGTGGTGGTAACAACAGCATCAAGAATACCTTCGGGTATTTCTTTGCCATCACCGATAAGAATCGCTGGATTCGTCATCAGGTGACCCACATTGCGCAAGAACAGCAATGAGCGCCCGTGCAGCTTCAGCGTCTTGCCATCAGCGCCGGTGTACTCACGATCGGGATTCAGCGTGCGCTGGAAAGTCTTGTCACCTTTTTTCACCGTCTCTGACAGCGTGCCTTTCAAAATACCAAGCCAGTTCTCGTACGCGGCAACCTTGTCAGTGCCATCTACAACGGCCACCGAGTCTTCGAGATCAAGAATCGTCGACAAGGCTGACTCAACGACGATGTCTGCCACGCCAGCAAGATCTTGTTTGCCTATGGTGCTATGACGATTAATGCGAAGCTCGATGTGCAGACCGTTATTCTTCAGCAGCACGACTGTCGGGGCTGACGCGTCGCCTTGATAGCCGACAAACTGGGCGGCATCGGCAAGTCCCGTCGCACTACCGTCTTGCATGACTGCTTTGAGGCGTTTGCCGTCTACCGCGTAGGTAACGACATCTGCGTGCGAGCCAACTTCTAATGGCACCACTTGATCCAGAAAACCGCGGGCGAACGCAATCACCTTCGCGCCACGAACCGGGTTGTAGCCGCCGTCGCGTGTTGCACCATCAGCCTCGGGGATGGCATCGGTGCCGTAGAGCGCGTCATACAGCGAGCCCCAGCGCGCATTAGCCGCATTTAATACATAGCGCGCATTCAGAATCGGCACCACCAGCTGCGGACCGGCTGTGGTCGATAGCTCTGCATCGACATGGTCGGTGGTGACTTTTACATCTTTAGGTACCGGCAAAAGATAACCGATGGTTTCCAAAAACTTGCGATAGGCTGGTATGTCTCGAACCGGCCCGGGGTGCGCACCATGCCAGGCATCCAGCTCGCTCTGCAAACGATCGCGCTCGGTCAGCAGCTGCGCATTCCTCGGCGACAAATCATGGACGATTTGCGCGAAGCCACGCCACCAATGGTCGCTGTCGATGCCGGTACCCGGCAGGACCTTGTCCTCGATGAAGCGGTACAGGATGGTATCCACCTGCAAACCGTGGCAAGCGGTGCGTGCTGTCATTTGTGATTCCTCGATGAGTTGATAGGTTATTCGTATTGGATGAATCTACGAGTCTTAGTGTTCTTCACGCTGTCGCACAAACTGAAGCAAGTCATGTAGCGAGCGGCCCTCACCGTCTGGGCTCACGCCGAGCACCTCGCGTGGCGCCGCTGCGCGATTGACCCAGAAAGTGCGGTAACCAAACCAGGCAGCGCCGCAAATATCCCAGCCATTACTAGAGACAAACAGACTGTTATATACAGCAACACCAAGTAGGTCTAAGCCTAATTGATAAACCTCGGGCGCGGTCTTGAATTTTTTAACACGATGCGCCGAGATCACGTGAGTAAACACGCCTTCCATTCCCGCTGCCTTCACCACGGGATCAAGCATGTCCGGATTGCCGTTTGACAGAATCGCGAGCGCCATACCCTCGCGCTTCAGCTCATGCAGCACGCTCAGGTTTTCGGGGAAAGGCGTCAATTGGTTGTACTGCGCCATCAGCCGCTCCTGGACAGACTGATCCAGCGTGAGACCGAGCTTGCTGCAGGCGAATTGCAGAGCGTCTCGAGTGACTTGGTCAAACGGCTGGTAGGTGCCGGACAAGGTGCGTAATCGTGTGTACTCGATCTGCTTGTCGCGCCAGAGGTTGGCCAAGGTAGTGCCCTGCCCGGGAAACTGGCGCTCGGCCTCGGCAGAAATGGCATAGACGTCGAACAGCGTGCCGTAAGCGTCAAATAAAATAGCTTGGAGAGACATACCGCGCGAATACGATTAAACGTCGATGTTGCCTGCAGCGAGCGCATTGGTTTCGATGAACGCTCGGCGCGGTTCGACCTCGTCACCCATCAACGTGGCAAAAATCTGATCGGCGGCAATCGCGTCTTCAATTTGCACCCTGAGCAAGCGCCGCACCGCAGGATCCATGGTGGTTTCCCACAGCTGGTCTGGATTCATCTCGCCCAGACCCTTGTAGCGCTGTTTACTCACGCCGCGCTCCGCCTCGTCACGCAGCCAGGCCATGGCTTGCCGGAAATCGCCGATCGCATGCTCACGCATTTTTTCTCCGCTGCCACGGCGGATCAAGGCTCCCGGCCCGATCAGACCCTTGAAAGTAGCGGCAGCTTCAAACAACAAACCGTAGTCCGGACTGTCAACAAAGTCCGCATCAATGATGCTGAGTCGAAGATTGCCGTGGTGCTGGCGTTCTATACGCAAGCGTAGCGCGGACGACAACGCGTCTGTGTTAACGCTCACACGTACCAGCGGATCATGAATCGCAGCAGCCAAGGCTTGTGCGCTGTTTTCTGCAGCTTCTTCGCTCGACAGATCCAATGTCACGCCGTTCATGATGGCGGCAAGCGCTGCATCATCAATCACTCTCGACAAGCGCTGAACAATCGCGTTGGCGGTGTTGTACTTTCTGACTAACTCATTCAGCGCTTCACCCGCAATTGGTGCAGCACCGTCAGTCGGCAGCAGCGCGGCATCTTGCAGCGCGATCTGCATCATGTAGCTGGTCTCTTCCAGGTCATCTTTCAGATAGCGCTCATCTTTGCCATGCTTCACTTTGTACAGCGGCGGCTGCGCGATATACACATGGCCACGCTCGACAAGTTGTGGCATTTGCCGATACAGCAGCGTTAGCAGCAGGGTACGAATATGCGCACCGTCGACGTCGGCATCGGTCATGATGATGATGCGGTGATAGCGCAACTTCTCGATATTGAACTCGTCCGCACCAATCGACGTACCCAAGGTCGCGATCAGGGTCGTGATCTGCTCGGACGACAGCATTTTCTCGAAACGCGCTTTTTCAACATTCAGCACTTTGCCGCGCAAGGGCAAAATCGCCTGAAACTTGCGATCACGGCCTTGCTTGGCTGAACCACCAGCGGAATCGCCCTCGACAATATAAAGCTCGCACAAAGCGGGGTCTTTTTCCTGGCAGTCTGCCAACTTGGCCGACAAACCCAACCCATCCATCACGCCTTTACGGCGCGTAAGTTCGCGCGCCTTGCGCGCCGCTTCGCGGGCACGCGCTGCCTCAACGATCTTGCCGCAAATGATCTTGGCGTCGTTGGGCTTTTCCATTAGAAAATCGGTCAGCGTCTTGGCGACCACCTCTTCCACCGGGCCGCGCACCTCCGACGACACCAGCTTGTCTTTGGTTTGCGAGCTGAATTTTGGCTCTGGCACTTTGACAGACAGGACGCAAGTCAAGCCTTCGCGCATATCGTCACCACCAACTTCCACTTTGGCTTTTTTCGCGAACTCGTGTTCTTCTATGTACTTGTTGATCACGCGGGTCATCGCGGCACGCAAACCCGTTAGATGTGTTCCGCCATCACGCTGAGGGATATTGTTGGTGAAGCAGAGCACTTGCTCATTAAAGGCATCATTCCACTGCATCGAGACGTCGACCGATATCGTCGTGCCATGCTCGGAGACGCGCTCGCCGGTCGCCTGGAATACCGTTGGGTGCAGCACGTTTTTGTTTTTATTGATGTACTCGACAAAGCCGCGCGTCCCACCCTCGAACGCAAAGCTCTCTTCTTTGCCGGTGCGCTGATCTGTTAATTTGATATGCACACCGTTATTCAGGAATGACAACTCACGGATACGCTTGGCGAGTATGTCGTAATGAAATTCCACCTGCGAGAAAATCTCTTCGTCTGCCCAGAAGTGCACTTCGGTGCCACGCTTTTCTGTGTCACCAATAACCTTGATCGGTGATACCGCCACGCCTTCTTGTTGCTCGATCTCTCGATTTTGCGGCACGCCGCGAGCGAACTCCATGAAGTGTTTTTTGCCATCGCGGCGAATAGTGAGCTTCAAGCGCTTGGAAAGTGCATTGACACAAGAAACGCCGACGCCGTGCAAGCCACCCGACACTTTGTAGGCGTTCTGATCAAACTTGCCGCCCGCGTGCAGCTCGGTCATCACGATTTCTGCGGCGCTACGCTTGGGCTCGTGTTTGTCATCCCATTTAATGCCGGTCGGAATGCCGCGGCCGTTATCGGTAATCGAGATCGAGTTATCAGCGTGAATCGTGACGTGAATTTCTGAACAATGTCCGGCCAGGGCCTCATCGATCGAGTTATCAAGCACCTCGAACACCAGATGGTGCAAGCCGGTGCCGTCGGAAGTATCGCCGATGTACATACCGGGTCGCTTACGCACCGCCTCCAAGCCCTCGAGGATTTGAATCGACGAAGCACCGTATTGATTTGAAGCGTAAGGATTTTCTGCGGGTGTGGCTGACATGGTGTTCCTGATCAAGCAAAACGTTGGCTAGCGGGTTTCTAAAACGGCACGAAGGGGCCCGATGGCCCCCTCAGTTTGCCGCTTGGGTCTAGCCTTAAATACGCATCGGCATGACGACATATTTGAAATTGGGGTCATCGGGGATAGTTACCAACGCAGATGAATTGGCGTCCCCAAGAGAAATGCTGATGCTGTCGCACTTCAAATTATTCAGTACATCGAGCAGGTACGTCACATTGAAACCAATGTCGATGGCATCGCCGGCGTAATCGATTTCAAGCTCTTCGACCGCCTCTTCCTGGTCAGCGTTGGTTGAGCTGATTTTCAAGCTGCCCGGCTCAATCAGGCAGCGAACGCCTTTGAACTTATCGGAGGTCATAATCGCTGCGCGCTGCAGTGAGCGCAGCAGCGCTTCGCGATCGAGCGCAAAATTGTTTTTGTAGGCCTTGGGAATCACACGGGTGTAATCGGGGAACTTGCCTTCCACCAGTTTCGAGATCAGCTCGATGTTTGAAAAATCAAACTTCACCTGGTTGGTGGCAATTGCCAGCTTGACTGGGTCATCGGTCTCTTCCAGCAGCCGCTGCAACTCGATAATTGTTTTGCGAGGAATGATCACTTCCTGTCGGGCGAACTCTTGCTCGGTGACGATCTGACTAAAGGCTAGACGATGCCCGTCGGTGGCAACTGCGATCACGTTTTTGCCTTCAACTACCAGCAATAGGCCGTTCAGGTAATAACGGATATCTTGTTGCGCCATCGAGAAGTGCACCATGTTAAGCAGGTGCTTCAATGTTTTCTGCGGCAGGCTGAATTGAGCGCCATATTGCTCGGCTTGCGCCACCGTCGGAAATTCTTCTGCCGACAGCGTCTGCAGCGCAAAGCGCGACTTGCCACACTGCAGCGTCATGCGCTTGTTCGATACCGAAAGAGTCACCTCGGCATCGGGCAGGGCACGCAGGATGTCGAGTAACTTGCGCGCCGCGACCGTTGTAGCAGCTGCATCATTGCCCGAGCCGATGTCGGCGTGCGTACTAATCTGCACCTCGATATCGGTAGATAACAAGCTCACCCTGTTGCCGTCTTTACGGATGAGGATATTGGCCAGAATCGGCAGCGTATGCCGACGCTCGACAATACCGCTCACGATTTGCAGCGGCCTGAGCAGCGCATCTCGTTGAGTCTTTACCAGCTGCATGGTGTTTTCCTTTCGCAAGAAATGCCTGGTGCTTCTATTGGTTTGATCATCGCAAGGTCCCGGGTTAGCCCTTCAAGGTCTGCTCGAGCACGTGCAGTTCATGATTGATTTCAGGGTTTTTACTCCTGTCTGCCGCTATCTTTCGTACTGCATGCAGCACCGTCGTGTGATCACGGCCGCCGAACAGCTCTCCAATTTCAGGCAGACTTTTTTGTGTTAGCTCTTTTGCCAGATACATCGCAATCTGGCGTGGGCGTGCAATATTGGCTGGGCGCTTTTTCGAATACATGTCAGCAACTTTGATGTTAAAAAAGTCTGCCACTGTCTTCTGAATGTTCTCCACCGAGATTTGACGGTTTTGAACCGATAACAAATCTTTCAGCGCTTCTTTCACTACATCAATCGTGATCTCGCGACCATGAAAGTGCGAGTAGGCGAGGATCTTGCGCAGCGCGCCCTCGAGCTCACGCACATTCGAGCGCAAATGCTTGGCGACAAAGAAGGCGACATCGTCATTCAGCTTGACGCCTTCTTGCTGGGCTTTTTTCAGCAAAATCGCCACCCGCATTTCCAGCTCGGGCGGTTCTACCGCCACCGTGAGGCCAGAGTCAAACCGCGAGATCAAGCGGTCGTCCATGCCCGTGATCTCTTTCGGGTAGGTGTCACTGGTAATGATGATTTGCTTTTTCGCAGCGATCAGCGCCTCGAAAGCATAAAAAAACTCTTCCTGCGTGCGACTCTTACCACCAAAAAATTGGATGTCATCAATCAGCAGCAAATCGAGCGAGTGGTAGTAGCGCTTGAAATCATCAAAGCCTTTGCGCTGATATGCGGTGACCACGTCGCGCACGTACTGCTCGGCATGGATATAGCGAAGCCGCGCGCCAGGGTTATCAGCGATGACTTGGTTGCCGATGGCGTGGATCAAATGGGTTTTGCCCAGCCCGACACCGCCGTACAGAAACAGGGGGTTATAGGAGCTGCCCGGGTTGCTCGCCACCTGAATCGCCGCCGCGCGCGCCAGCTGGTTGGCCTTTCCGGTCACGAAGCTGTCGAAGGTGAGGGCAGGATTGATCTTGCTTTGGTCGCGCTGGATGACGCCATCGGCGGCGAGCTCGGGCGCTTCCTCGGCTACCTTCGACAAGGCCGAGGTTGGCGGCACCGCGCCCGGCGGACGCTTGCTGGTGGCACCGCGCGGATCCAGAACAAATTGAACGTCCACCGGCGACTGCCAGAACTCTGCGGCCAGACTAGTGATGCGCGCCGCGAACTGGGTTTTGACCCAATCCAGCTTGAAGCGGTTCGGCGCTGCTATCCGAAGCCGACCCTCTTCGTAGTCCAGCGGCGCCAAAGGCTTGATCCAGGCGCTGTATTGCTGCGGCGTCAGCTCTTGCTGCAACCGCTCTGCGCAGGTCTGCCAAAAATCTTCCATTTAAACGTCCAAACAGAAGCTGCAGCGACTGCGCTTCAATTATTGGTTAATCAGATCATTAAGACGCCGAGCGAGAACGACGGGAACTATCTCGCAACGGCAAAATCAACCGCCATTTTACCGCCGCCGGCGCAAGTTATCCACAGGCTGATCGGTGAATTTGTACCGCTGACGCTGGGCGCTTGGCTTGGGCGTCAGAGGGTTTCTGCTTGTGTATCAAGGGGTTCCGATGGGCGTCTTAAGTGATTGACAGATATACACTTTCTGGTGTCTAATTCACGGTTCTGCGCATTGCGCTCAGGCATAAATGCAGCGAGCCAAACTGGTCGTCGCTGCGATTACCGGCCTGGCTACGGCTTACGCCACATGGCGCCCCTCACAACTACGCGAGACCATTATGAAACGTACCTTTCAACCTTCTGTCGTTCGCCGTAAGCGCACTCATGGCTTTCGTGCTCGCATGGCAACCCGCGCTGGTCGCGCAGTGCTGAATGCGCGCCGCGCCAAAGGCCGCAAGCGTCTGGCGGTTTAGAGCGTTAGCACGGCTTAAGCCGCGTCGTTGCATGCCCGGTTTTCCGGAGGGCTACGGCAGGCACCTTCGTATCGTAAAAACGGATGATTTCTCATCCGTTTTTCGTTTGCAGCCTATGCAGCGATCCGACAATTTCGTGCTGTATCTCCGTCCTAATCTGCTCGGTCATGCCAGGCTGGGCGTGGTAGTGGCAAAGCGGCTTGCGCCGCGCGCCGTGACCCGCAATGCCATCAAGCGCCTGGTGCGCGAGGTGTTCCGAAAATCACCCCTCGGCTCATTCGACTGTATTGTGAGACTCTCCCGATCGCCTGTACGGCGTGAATCGTCAGCGGCGCCGCGCGCACTGCGGGTCGTATTGAGCGCCGAGTTGCGCGGGCTGTTTTCAGCGATCGTGGCGCGACACGCATGAAATCTATCCTGCTCACACTGCTGCGCTTTTACCAGCTGTGTATCAGCCCGTTCCTCGGCCAGAACTGCCGATTTTTCCCAAGCTGCTCGGAATACGCTCGCGACGCAATTGCCGTGCACGGGCCGATTATAGGCAGTGTTATGGCCGGGCGGCGGCTATGCAAATGCCACCCTTGGCATGTCGGCGGCTGTGACCCGGTACCGGGTACCGACCGCACCGCCAAGCCCTCGCACGCGACTGCTTCGGAAGCGCATCACTGAATCTCTCACTTTCAAAAAATCAATGGATATCAAACGTACTGTGTTGTTGGTGGTGTTCTCGCTCTCGTTGCTGATGCTCTGGGAAAACTGGAATCGTTACAGCAACCCGCCACCGCCCGCGTCGGCTGAAACAGCCAGCTCAACCGCAACCGCCGCCAAGGACGTGGCAGTCCCGCAGGCCACAACACCGGCGCCGGTAGCAGCACCAAGCAGTGAGCTGCCGGCTACCGGACCGTCTTCGGGCTCGGGTCAACTCATTAGCCTGAGTACCGACCTGTTGAAGCTCGAGATCAATACCTTGGGCGGCGACATCACGCGCGTTGAGTTGCTGCAGCACAAAGATGACAAAGCCTCTGGTCAGCCAGTGGTGCTATTGCAAAAAAATGATCATCTCACCTGTGTTGCGCAGAGCGGCTTGATAGGTGGCGATTTTCCTAACCACCGCTCGCTGTTTGTCGCACGCGATGGTGTGCGAAGTCTTGGCTCTAGCGATACGCTGCAGCTGGTGCTCGATAGCGAGCAGGGCGGAGTGAAAGTCACCAAGACCTATACCCTGAAACGCGGTGAATACGACATCGGCATCAAGCACACTGTCGAAAACCGCGGCGCTGCCGCGATCACGCCATCACTTTACGCGCAGCTGGTACGCGATGACAGCAAGCTGGGCGGAGACTCTTATTTTTACAGCACCTTCACCGGGCCGGCGATTTACACCGATGCAGAAAAATATCGCAAGGTCAGCTTCGAAGATATCGAGAAAGGCAAGAACCCGGTCGCCGCGCGCACACCGGATGGCTGGGTGGCAATGGTTCAGCATTACTTTGTTGCCGCCTTTGCGCCGCTCTCTAAAGGTGACCATGAGTTGTTCACTCGCAAAGTAGGGCCGCGGCTCTATGCAGTAGGCGCGATCATGCCGATAGGACAAATCGCGGCCAACGCGAGCGCCGCCCACGAAGGCAAGTTCTACGCTGGTCCGCAAGAATCAGTCATGCTGGAAAAATTTGCTACCGACTTCGACCTGGTGAAGGACTACGGCTGGCTGACACTGATTGCCAAACCGATTTTCTGGTTGATGACGCAATTGCACGCCTTGCTTGGCAACTGGGGCTGGACCATTATCTTCCTGACGATTCTGATCAAGCTCGCGTTTTTTCCATTATCTGCAGCGAGCTACCGCAGCATGGCAAAGATGAAGCTGGTAACACCGAAGATGACCGCCATACGCGAGCGGCATCAAGGTGATCCGCAAAAAATGAATGCCGCGATGATGGAGCTATACAAGACCGAGAAAATCAATCCTCTCGGCGGCTGCTTGCCTATCCTGGTGCAGATTCCTGTCTTTATTGCGCTTTACTGGGTGCTGCTGGCCAGCGTCGAGATGCGCCACGCGCCATGGCTAGGCTGGATCCATGATTTGTCCGCACCAGACACGTTGTTTGGCACGCTACCGGGAATCGACATGCCGATCGGACTGCTGCCCATCATCATGGCAGTGTCGATGTACGTGCAAACCAAATTGAACCCGACGCCGCCTGATCCGGTTCAGGCCAAAGTCATGATGATCATGCCGCTGGTGTTCTCGTTCATGTTCTTCTACTTCCCCTCGGGCTTAGTGCTGTACTGGGTTGTGAACAACATCTTGTCGATCGCTCAGCAATGGGTGATCACCAAACAATCCGAGGCTGGCAAGGCATAACTGCGGCGACTAGAATCGTCGCATGTTCCCTGACGCATCTCCGATTGCCGCGATCGCCACCGCGCCCGGTCGCGGCGGTATCGGCGTGGTTCGGCTTTCTGGTCGTGGCTTGATGTCGATTGCCACCGCTGTGTGCGGGTTGCAGCCGGGCGCGCTGCAAGCGCGGCACGCACACTACGTTGGCTTCGTTGCAGCAGACGGCAGCGTGATTGACCGCGGGCTGGCGATCTGGTTCGAGGCGCCGCATTCATACACCGGCGAGGATGTGCTCGAGCTGCAAGGACACGGCGGTCCGGTGGTGCTGCAAATGCTGCTGAATCGATGCCTGGAGGCCGGCGCGGACATCGGCCTGCGGCATGCGCAGCCTGGTGAATTTACTTTCCGCGCGTTTCAGAACGACAAACTTGACCTCGCACAGGCCGAAGCCGTGGCGGATTTGATCGAGGCGTCGACTGAAGCCGCCGCGCGGCTGGCAACGCGATCGTTAAGCGGCGCTTTCTCGAGCGTTGTTTCCGAGCTGGTCGAGCAGGTCACGCATCTGCGTCTGCTGGTCGAAGCCACGCTGGATTTTCCCGAAGAAGAAATCGAGTTTTTAGCGTCGTCAAACGCGCGCGGCCGTTTGCGCGGCATCCGCGATACCCTCGAGACGGTGCTGGCGCAAGCTGGCCAAGGCGCGCTCCTGCGCAGCGGCCTCAAGGTTGTGCTAGCCGGCTTGCCCAACGTTGGCAAGAGCTCATTACTGAACGCGCTGGCTGGGGCAGAAGTGGCGATCGTGACAGCTATTGCCGGCACGACGCGCGATAAGGTGACCGAAACTATACAAATCGAAGGCATTCCTATCCATGTGATCGACACGGCAGGTATTCGAGATGATGAGGAGGCCAGCGACGAGGTCGAGCGCATCGGTATAGCGCGCACCTGGGCTGCAGTAGAGCAGGCCGATGTGGTGCTGCATATTCTTGATGCGAGCCGGGGGCCCACGCGCGCAGACGAGTTCTTGGTCGAACGACTTCCCGCGCGCTTACCGCTGCTGCGGATCTGGAACAAGATCGATATTTCCGGACATAAGCCGGCGCTCGAGCGCCAGGGAGATGCCACCCATATTTACCTGTCAGCTGCCACCGGCGGCGGCATTGAGCTGCTACGGTCTGCGCTGCTGCAAGTCGGTGGCTGGCAGCAAACAGATCAATCGATTTTTCTCGCGCGCGAGCGTCATTTGCTGGCGCTGCGTGCCGCACATGAGCACCTCACCATTGCCGAGCAATATGCTGGCAACGATGATCGCTCGCTCGACTTGTTTGCCGAAGAGTTGCGCCTGGCGCAGCAACAGTTAAGCACCATTACTGGCACGTTCACCTCTGACGATCTGCTTGGCGCCATCTTCAGCCGATTTTGTATCGGCAAGTAGGGCAATTCTGATGAAGTATGATGCTCAAATTAACTGACAGAACTCATCGGCGGAAGGAGGCCTTATTGTGTCAAGCCGTTTGGCAACCACGATTATTGCCGTGAGCAGCTTGTTCGTGACAGCGCCACTTGCATTGGCTGCCGATGCAAGCAAACTTGAAACGCTGCGCGTGACTAACGCTTGCAAGTATTGTGACCTTAGCGATGCTGCACTGTCCGGTGCAGATTTGCGAGGCGCAGATTTTCAAAACGCGAATCTGGTGGGCGCAAACTTATCGAAAGCCGATTTATCGCAACGCCCCATGGAAAAAAGAACGCTATCGACGAATTTCGAAAGCGCCAATCTCAAGAAAGCCAACCTGACCGATGCCAAGCTGACGGGCGCAAATTTTCAGGGCGCATTCCTGCGCGAGACTAACCTGCAGGGTGCAGACTTATCCAACGCGGAATTTGCTGCGGCAAATTTAAAAGGCGCCAATTTAAAAGGCGCGACAACTGCCGGCACTAAATTTGAAGGCGCCAAACTGTGCAATACCATCATGCCGGATGGCAGCGTCAACGACTCAGGGTGCTAGTGCCGGCGCACTAACAAAAGCGTTATTCATTACGCTCGAAAACACCTGCTGCTTTATTTTTCCGGACGCTGTCCCATGCAAATACTTGGGCGTTCATCGCGACAAATACGCCCGAGCCACTCAGTTGGGCTGCTGCGATGGCGAAGCCCAAATTGAACAAGGCGTCTGATGAGGCA
>VGHX01000056.1 GCA_016868055.1 Betaproteobacteria bacterium | reverse complement strand
AGTCGACTGCGGCGACGCCGAACATCTGGCATGCAAGTCGCCAGATTTTTACACGGCACGCAGAAAAATCGTTGGCGACGAGCGCGATTCTCATCCAGCTGCTTGATTGAGATAGGCCGTATTCGGCGCCAGATCACGACTTACCAAGCCGTGCGACTCGCGAATAATGTCGCGAATGCGTTCGGCAGCCATGCCATCACCATAGGGATTTTTGGCGCAGCGCGTGACGACATTGCCGGGCTTGTTGTCCAGCACGCGGCTAGCGAGTTCGACAATGCGATCGGCATCGCTGTCTACCAGACGCACCATGCCCAAGTCCGTCATCTCGGGTCGCTCCGTGATGTTACGTGCCACCAGCACCGGTACGCCGAGGCTGGGTGCCTCCTCCTGAATACCGCCGGAATCTGTAATGATCAGCGCAGCGTGCATCATCAAGTACACGAAGCTGAGATAGTCTTGCGGCTCGATCAAATGCACATTGGGCGTGTGCTCGAGCCGCGCGTGAACTTGATCATGTACGCTTGGGTTGCGGTGTACCGGAAACACAATCTCCACATCCGGCCGTTGCGCCAAAAGCTCGATGGCTTCGCACACCGCGCCGATACCGGAGCCGATATTTTCGCGTCGGTGGGCAGTGACCAGAATGAGTTTTTTTTCGTTAATCTGATCGCGAAATTTTGCTTTCAAGGTCTGCTGCAACAATGCGTTGCGGCTAAGCCGATCACGTATGAAAAAAAGCGCGTCGACTACCGTGTTTCCGGTAACGTGAATCTGCTTGGCGGGGATATGCTCATTCAGTAAGTTTTGTCTGGCGCGTTCGGAAGGCGCAAAGTGCAGCTTGGCGAGTTTTGCGACGACCGATCGGTTCAGCTCCTCCGGCCAAGGTGAGCTGATGTCCCAGGTGCGCAGTCCCGCTTCCACATGCCCCACCGGTACGCGCTCGTAAAAAGCCGCAAGGCCTGCACCAAGCGTGGTGGTTGTGTCGCCATGAACGAGTACCAAATCAAATTTTTTCTGGCTGAGTACCTGTTTGACCCCTAGCATGATGTTGCTGGTAAGCTCCGCAAGGTCTTGGCCCTTGCGCATGAGATTAAGATCAAAGTCGGGACGAATATCAAATATGTCGAGAATCTGATCCAGCATCTCGCGGTGCTGCGCCGTGACGCATACGCTGAGTTGCATATCGGGATCCGATTTCAGCGCGCTGACCAGCGGCGCCATTTTGATCGCCTCCGGTCGGGTACCGATGACCAGCAAGAGTTGTAGTGTTGGCTTCATATTGTTTATTCGCGTTCTGTTTATTCATCTCGAATATTTCTCATTACTGAGCCAGCTTTTTTAGTCGACAATTTCGCTCACGCACTGACATCAGGCGTGCACAGCTTGTCGAGAGTTACGTGTGCTACTTGCTTGCTGCGGGATTTACGCCGGCGAGCGCAAGCTGACGAGAGCATGACGGAGTGCCAATCCGCTAATAAGATGATCGTTTATTTAATTGATTATCAAGCAATGTCTCGCGAAACCTATTTGAACACATGAAACAGATTTCGCAAAGCATGGCGGCAATCGATATCCGCCACGTTACGGATTCCCGCATTGAATTGATCAAATCGACAACCATCAGGGACAAGCGGAAATAATCTTGGGGGACACATAAACCCCAAACGGCGCAGGGGATTATTCGCGAAACCTGGATTTGGAATTACCGCCGGAGTTGACTAAAAGATCTACCATAGCGATTGCGCTGGCTTGGATGAGCCCGATCGTCACACGCCACCCAGCCACACGATCGACAGGAACATGCGGCGCTCGCTCATCCTGTCGCCATTCCCAACCACGATGCGTTTGCTCATTCCCTTACCCTTCTCGACTACCATGCGCGCGATCATCACAACGATCAGTCTTTCCTGCTGTACTTTTTTTTGGAGTGGTCATGCCATGGCAATTGAAGAGCCTCCGTTTCGCGTGCTGCAATCCGAACCGCCGTTCGAGCATCGGCTGTACACGGGTTTTGTGGTCGCAGAGACCGACGTTGTAGGCGATTTCGACGCAGCGAGCCGCAGCGGCTTCAGACGGGTTGCGGGGTATATATTCGGAGATAATCAAGCGCCAAGCGGCGGCAACCGAAAAATAAAGATGACCGCGCCCGTCACCGTTGAGCCAAAAGATCAGGGCTGGCGCTTGCATTTTGTGATGCCCAGTGCCGAGTCGCTGTCCAGCCTGCCCAAGCCGAATAATCCGGATGTGAAACTGCGTCAGGTACCAGAGCATGCGGTGGCGGCGATTCGCTTCAGTGGGTTTACTACGCAGGCCGCAGTTCAAGAACAAACCAACAAGCTACGTCATTGGATAAGCAGCAAACAGCTCGAGCCTGCCGGGCCTGCGCAGGTTGCGCGCTATAACGATCCATTCACACTGCCATGGCGAAGAAGAAATGAAATTCTGATTCCGGTGGCGCCCCAACGCTAATCATAAGCAGACGTGAATCACATGAACATCGCCCCACCCAAGGTACTCGCGTTTGATGTATTCGGCACCGTAGTTGACTGGCACGGCTCGATCTGGCGCGAGGCAGAGGCCCTCATCCCGGGTATCGACGGTAATCGCTTTGCCTCTGCTTGGCGTGCCGGGTACAAGCCGGCGATGGATGAGGTACGTTCGGGTCAGCGTGGTTGGACAAAGATTGACGACCTGCACCGGATTATTCTCGATCGTATCTTGGCAGATTTTGATATTGCGCTTGATGAGCAACGCCGACGCACACTCAACTGCGCATGGCATCGGCTTGCGCCATGGCCAGATACGGTGGAAGGTATGCGTCGGCTTAAATCCCGGTTCATGCTCACCACGCTCTCGAACGGCAATCTCGGCCTGCTGGCCAATATGGCGAAACACGCGGATTTACCGTGGGACTTGATTTTGTCGGCCGAAGTATTCAGGCACTACAAACCTGATCCTGAAACATATCTCGGCGTTGCCGACATATTCGATCTGGCGCCCGAACAGGTGATGCTGGTCGCTGCGCACGAAGATGATCTGGACGCGGCAAAAGCCTGCGGCTTGCAGACCGCATTTGTTCGACGTGAGAGTGAATATGGCCCGGATATCCTTATTAAATATGGGGATTTAACCCGTTTTACGTATTCTGCTAACGATCTGCATGATTTAGCCGCGCAATTAGGTGTCTGAGCACCGGCCAGCATTTACATATTGGGCTCGGCAAGGCAGTATTACTGCTAGTCCAAATTCCGCTGCCCAGTCCACCCTGCCAAGCTCACTCACTATCCTGAAAGCTATCGCTTGAATTCGCTTTGATCAGTGCGTCTCTGATCATGCCGGGCACCTCGCTGACCACCACACAACTGACAAGAAGCTGCCAACATGCTGGAAATTTCTGCGACCTGCCTGGTCATCACTTCTCTACTGGCTTACTTGAATTTTCGTTATATCGGATTGCCGATCACCATTGGTGTGATGGCGACCTCGCTAGGATTATCTTTGCTGATCGTCGCATTGGGATTTGCGGGCATCGATTTTGGCTTGCAGCAGCAGATGGAGACTATGCTCAAAGCGATCGACTTTTCCAATGTGCTGATGCAAGGCATGCTGTCATTATTGCTGTTTGCGGGCGCGCTGCACATCGATTTGTCGGAACTAAAAGCGTATCGCTGGCAGGTACTTGGTTTGGCATTTTTCTCTACGCTGCTCTCTACCTTTATTGTGGGCCTGGCCGCTTATGTGGCGCTGCCGCTGCTTGGTATACAGCTCCCTCTGATTTACTGTCTGCTGTTTGGTGCGCTGATCTCACCTACCGATCCGATTGCGGTGATGGGTATTTTGAAGTCTGCCGGTATTCCTAAAAATCTTGAATTAGTCATTGCGGGCGAATCGCTCTTTAATGACGGCGTTGGTGTGGTGATTTTTTCGATTCTGATGGGTATGCTGATGATGGGGAAAGTGCCGAGCTTCGACGAGGGCCTCGGCTTGCTCACGCGCGAGGCGGGTGGTGGTTTGTTATACGGGCTGATCCTTGGCTACGTTACTTTTCGGCTGCTGGCGAGTATCGACAACTATCAGGTCGAGGTGATGCTGACGCTAGCGGCAGTCATGGGCGGCTATTTGTTAGCGAGTAAATTGCATGTATCAGGTCCTTTGGCCATGGTGGTCGCTGGACTTGTCGTTGGCAATCATGGGCGCGAGTTCGCGATGTCACACACGACGCGTCAATATGTCGATATGTTCTGGGAGATGATCGACGATATTCTCAATGCCGTGCTGTTCGTACTGATTGGCATGGAGGTATTGGTGATTGCGTTTTCATTCAACCTGATACTCGCGGCCTTGGTGATGGTGGTGATGACGCTGATCGCGCGCGGACTAACGGTGTGGCTGCCTGTCAAAATAGCGCCCGGTTATTTCAATTTGCCGCGTGGCGCCGGCGTCGTGCTAACTTGGGGTGGCCTGCGTGGTGGTATCTCGGTAGCGTTGGCGCTGTCATTGCCGCAAGGCCCCGCGCGCGATGTAGTGCTCACGCTTACCTACGGCATTGTGGTGTTCTCGATTCTGATGCAGGGCCTCACCATCGGTCATGTTGCCCGCCGTGCGGTGCGTGTTGATCCCGCCGAACCTGAATCGAACAGCACTGATATCCGCGCGCCGGGTTAACGCTAGCGTACCATCGGCACGGTGCTATTTACTTGGCGGTGAGACCGTTGACTGTCAGGGTGCTGGTGGCTACCCCCACCGCTGCGCCCACTGCGACGTCCGAGGCAATTGCCGAATTGGTTTTCGGCTTGCCGCCGCAGTTTTCAGCCAGCTTGGCGGCGTCGACCTGATCAACCGTATCGAAGCCCGCATTGGCCGCTACCACGGGCAGCAGCAAACCACCGGAGAAAAACAGCAGAATCGGTGAGGCGACCATGCGCGTGGTCTTGAGCTCTTTGTGCGCCTCAGCCGCTGCAAGAGTATCTTGGCAGCCGCGGGTCTTGAACTTGGGGTTGTCCCGGTCAAGCCGGATTGCGGTCAATTCCGATTGGCTCGCACAGCTACATAAGCCAGTAAGCAGCAGCGCCGCAGCAATCAGACGAATCGAAGAAATACCCATGGCCAGCGGCACGTGATCCTGTCAGGGAGGTGCATTCTGGCAACTTTTTAGACAACTGTAAACAGGCAGTTGCCGCGCAATTCAACCGTGATCGGTAATCATTGTCGTCGTCGATGGCCAACGCAAGACCTGACCCGTATCACGCTCGAACTGCTGCAGATCTTCCGGGGTATCGAGATCGGTAGCGTAGTGACGGTTCTCTGTGTTCATCCAGGCGATCTGATCGGGATGCTGCTGTCGCCAACTGCGGCACATTCGGTCATCTTCGCCTGCCAGCCATAGCTGCCGTAACGCAGCGCTCAAGATCACCGGATTACCAGGTACCGAGGTACCGTCGCTTAATTTGACACGCGGCACCAGCATCGATTTTTCACCACGTTGATAAAACGCGTTGAGCAGTGCCGTGACATCCTGCGACGTGATCAGAGGCTGATCGGCCAGCGCAAGGATCACTGCGTCAACGCTCGCCGGTAGCGCCTGCAACCCGAGACGCACCGACGATGCCTGCCCATCATCGGGCGCCGGATTACGCACGCGTGCCAAGCCCTGCGTCGGTAGTACAGACTCGATCTGCTCAGCGTAATGCCCCACCACCACCACGATATCTTGCACACCGGCCGCGGACAACGCGTTCAACTGACGCAGCAGCAGTGGCACGCCATCCAACTGCAGCAGACACTTGGGCCGACCACCCATGCGCGAGGCCGCCCCGGCTGCAAGCAATACGGCGCCTACGTTCATCGATTGCGTCCTGCGCGACCGGGTTTGAACTCGATAATCACGCCGCGCAAGGGCATGGCACCGATATTCTCGACCACATGAATGACAGGAGCGCTGAAGCCGATCGCATCCGGCATGATTTCCATAATCAGCTCGGGTTTGTTGTCGGGCCACTGCCTGAGTGTGGTGCGATTTAATTGAATGACGACCCGCTGGCTATGGCTGTGACGCGCTCGTGTATCACCGGGCGACAGCTTTTCCTCAAACACAAAAAAATCATTCGCATCAAACAAGACCGTGTTTTTTTCGGCGGCGATCATCTCGCCCGGTGCGCTTGATGCAGGATGATCCGGCTTGATCACCACTTCAATAAAGTCGCTCCCATTGACCGTGTAGCTGTCGCCCGGACCAAATACCGCAAGCTCGCCGCGTGTCAGGCTGCGCTGGGCGCTGCCAACATGAATCTCGGTCGCGGCAAGCACCACGATGATGCGATCGATGCATCCGGGGGTTTTGCCCGAGGCGCAGGTGGTAGCAGCACGGGTGGCGCGCACGAACGCATTATCAATCGCCTGCGCGCATGCGGCGCCCAATGGCAGCAGCAAACATAAACACCAAAGTCGTTTCATGGTTCGTGTGTGTCGGTACAGTGAGCCAGTAACAGCGCCGGTATAACAAAACAAAATACGCTTACCGCGCTTACCGGTTCACTGTAGCATGCAGCCGTTCGAGTAGCGTATCAAGCGGAAAGGAGCACCCCATGATTATCAGAATGAACACTCGCCGCAACCAAGCCCCAACATGCGAGCGCTGGCTGAGGGCGCTCGGCCTGGCCTTGAGCATTATGCTGATCGGGTCTTGTGGCAGCGTGAGTGCGGCCGGGGTGCCGCGCTTCGCGGTGGATATCAACTGGCCGAAGCCGCTGCCGAATCAGTGGGTACTGGGCGAAATCGGTGGCATCGCGGTTGATGCTCGCGACCATATCTGGGTCTATCAAAGACCACGCTCGCTGACCGACGATGAGCGTGGCGCTGCGCATGATCCGCCTTCATCAAAATGCTGCCGCCCGGCGCCGCCTGTGTTGGAGTTTGACGCTGAAGGTAATCTGCTATCGGCCTGGGGCGGCCCGGGCGCCGGTTTTGAATGGCCAGAGCGTGAGCACGGTATTTTTGTAGATGCCAATGATCATGTCTGGATTGCAGGTAACGCAAAAACCGACGCGCAAGTACTGAAGTTCACGCGTGACGGTAAGTTTGTGCAGCAGTTCGGGCGCGCGGGCCGGACCTCAGGCAGCAATAGCCCCACCGATCTTGGTCGACCCGCACTGGCGATTTCAGATATTGCCACCGGCGAGCTGTATATCGCGGATGGCTACGGTAACCGACGCGTGCTGGTGCTCGACGCCACCACCGGTGCGTATAAACGCCACTGGGGCGCTTACGGCAACCGACCAGACGATACCGATCTTGGCAACTACGACCCTGCAGCGCCTCGCGCAAAACAGTTTCGTGCCACTGTGCATTGCGTGCGTATCGCACATGATGGTCTGGTCTATGTGTGCGACCGATTAAATAATCGAATACAAGTATTTCAGCGTGACGGTAGTTTCGTGAAAGAGTATCTGCTCGAACCGAAGACGCGGCATGTGGGTTCGGTATGGGATATTGCATTCTCTGAAGATAAAGAGCAGCGCTATATGTATGTGGCCGACGGCACCAACAGCGAGATTCATATTTTGCTGCGTAGTACCGGCGAGCGTTTAAGCGCGTTCGGTCGCAGCGGGCGACAGGCCGGTCAGTTTCATTGGGTGCACGGCATCGCCGCCGACTCGAAAGGAAACATTTATACCGGCGAAGTCGATTCAGGCAAGCGGGTGCAAAAGTTCAAACGCCTGCCTGATTGAGGAGGCGTGCACCGTGTCAGCGGCACTTGCCTCACCCATGCAGATGCGTAGGTCGGAAAAAAATGACGCGCTAGTGCGCCACGATAGGTATGACGCTACGCCGCTTTTCTTGAATCAGCGGTAAGCAGCGGTTATTGTCTTGGTAGATCGCGACGCAATCCAGGCACTGAAAACACTCGCTGTAGCTCACCTTGCCAGTGGTTGAAATCGACTGATAGTCACAGCGATGACGGCAGGTTTGGCAAGGCGTGCCGCACGCCTCGCGCCGCGCGATCCAGCCCCAACGACGGAGGGGTTCAAGTATCGCCAGCGCGGCACCCAGTGGGCAGAGATAGCGGCAGTAACCGCGGTAGACCACCACGCTTAGCGCCAGCAAAGCGATAGCCCACACCAAGTACGGCCAGTCACGCACGAAGTACAGGCTAATGGCCGTCTTGAACGGCTCAAGCTCGATCGCCAGCTCGGTAATATTCGGCGCCGCCCACAGCGACGCAATCACGGCTGCCAGCACAACGTACTTCAACCATTTGAGACGTCGATCGATACTCACCCGCAAGCGCTTCGGTTTAATACCCACCCGCCGCGTGATCATGCTGATCAATTCTTGTAATGCGCCGAAAGGACACAGCCAGCCGCAAAATGTGCCACGCCCCCAGATCAATAAAGTGAATCCGACAAAAATCCACAAAATCACTGTCATCGGGTCTACCAACAAAAAGCTCAAGTTATTGCCGGTGGTGAGCGCGTCAATCGACGCCGTTATATTCACAATACTCAGCTGACCCTGCGCATACCACCCGATAAAACCGAGCGTGAACAGCAAATAAGCCGTACGGAAAGCCCGCAAGCGTCGGTGACTCGCCGCAGTGGCTCGTTGTCGGAGGAGGGCAATTGATAAAACAACCAGACCACTCAGCAGCACGCCGATATCAATACTACGGCGCTCCCAAGCCTCAACCCAAGGCGCATTCATCCAAGACGACACCGTCGCGCGCCAGCCGTGAAACGCATACGGAAGCTCAAATTCGGTATAGGCCACCTGATTAGGAAAGGTGCCGAAGCGACGCCCTAACCGGAAACGCAAATCGAAAGGCTGCTCCGGGTTCAATGGCGTTGCGCTATCAACGATCAGCACATGCGCACGCGCCCCGTTCGGGTAGCCCGGCAAGGCCATCGATTTATCGTAGGCGATCGATCGCAGATTGATCACCTTACCGCCCTGCTTCAGTACAAACGGCAGCGGATCATCAATGCGCTGGCTCTCGTACATCATGGTGTGCAGCGGCCCGTTTTCTGTCACGACGATCGCTTGGCTATCGCGCATGTTCGCCACCAGTAAACGCCAGCCCTCCTCGCCCAGCAAGTTGCGTCCGACAGATGGCAGACTCGCTAGCGCCACATGAAATTGCAACGCAAGCTCATTGGGTTTAGTCGCCGCGATTTTGTCAGCGCCGGCAGCGCGAGTTCCAGTAAATGCTTTTTCGATTTGAGCGCGCGTCAGCGATGTTGGCTCCACCATGCGCCCCGACAGCAGCTGATCCCAGCTGAGTGGTCGAATCTCTTGCGTGAGTAGATCGCCGCGCGTCAAAGAGACTGCATTGCCTTCGCCAAGGATGCTGCCTTTACTGGCAGCGTCGAGATGTGCACGTGCCACTGACGCCGCCGATTGCATGATGGTTCTATCCATCGCCTTCACAGTCACCGTGCCGGCCTGCACCCCGTGAAACGTGGCACGCTTCTCATCAAAGGAGGTGCGCGCACGAAAATCCAGAATATGGGTTTCATGCCTTACTGTGATACCCACATACTGATGCGCAAAATCCGTCAGCTTTGTAATACCGGCTTCTGAACGGAATAGTGGTTCTCGGTGATCAAGCAAGCGCGAGAGCAGGAATTTTCCTTCGGTATCGATAGCGACCAAAATATTGATCGGTTTTCCGCCGTAGCCGCGCACCGGCTCAAAATCAATCGACTCGAACGCGTAGCCGATCAATCGCGGCTTTTCGTTTTCAGCGACCGGTTCACGCGAGAATAAAGGCCAAACCGGAACGCTTGGGTTGATCTCACCCACTTGATACTGGTTCGATAAAAAACTATCGACCTCGGATTTATTCAAAGTGACAGCACTCGCTATCACCGGCAGCGACAGCGCTAGCGTGAACCAACACCACCGGATAAACCGGCGACCCCAATATCCCATAGCCTTACTTTCTATTTATTGGCTCTTGCCTCGCGAATGAGTACCCGCACGGTACCTGTCAACGAGGGCCGAGCCCTTATTTGCAGCGCACTAATTAAGTGCGCATAGTAAGCGTAGTACAGCTCAATCAGTATAGATGTCCAACTATAGTCAGGGGTTAAACCCCGACCTTAAACCCCGGCCTTAAACCCCCACCTTAAACCCCGACCTTAAACACCGATAGTCGTTATGTTTTTTGCACCAGATTGCGGCCCTCGATTGATCAATATCGACCGCATTTGGCCGAGCAATTAGCTGAACGGTGAATAGGGCCTTTTTCGCGTAGAATCAAACAGTTATTTTTTTCTCCACCCCGCTCCAGCTCCCTATCCAATTACTGATCGTGGCACAAACTCTGTTCGATAAATACGGCGGCGTCCCGGTCGTCACCGAGATCGTTCGGGACTTTGACAAGCGCCTGATGCGACGTCCTAACTTGCGCCGGTATTTCGTGAACGTGTCGCTGGAAGCGGTCATTCATCATCAAATTGCGTTTGTATCGATGGTCATGGGTAAGACCCCGCACGAGTATGTTGGCCGCAGCATGAAAGCGGCGCATCAGGGTTTGGGAATCACCGGCACCTCGTTTGAGCTTGCGGCACAGTTACTGTCAGACACCTTGGTGGCCGCGAACGTCGAGCAGGCCGATATTGACACCATCATGGCGAAGGTCGCCTCGCTGCGGGCTGATATCGTCGAGCGCTAGTCAAGGTCAATCGAAGCACGGAATCGGGGGTGAAGCGCTATGAATACTACTAGCGCGATTCAGCGTAACAGTACGCTGTAAAAATGCCGGCGATTGCAGGTGGAGATTGAGTGCAGGTAGAGCCATCCGTAGAGATGGCACTCACAACAACAGTAGCGTGTTGATGAAGGCCCTTAGAGGCGAACTTCGACTGGGCCAATCACGTCAAGAATCTTCCAAAGCGCGAGCGACGCGTCGTTCGAGACTTCTTCGTCTTCCAGCATGAGGTCCAGCTCTGACACGGTGAGCTTGCGAAATGCTTGCGCGGCTGCGTCGGCTTGTTCCTGAAGCAGTTGCATGGCAACGCTCACCTCATTCATCAGCGCGTCTTGCTCGAGCTGCTTCACCGCATGTCGCACATTTTGCTGCATGGATTGAAGCGCGCTGGAGAGCAGTGGTGACGACGTCTGAAGCACGGCGGCATTCAGAAATGAACCCGAGCGCTCCAGAAAGCGGTCTAGCGCGCACAACTCGCCGCGCTCTAAATCAATAAAAAATTTTGAGGGCACGCCCATTTACCTCCCACCGGTCGGGAGCCGCGCCGCACACCGCAGCGGCGAACGCAGAATGACTTTGATAAGCGGAAACTATCACAGGCTTCTCTGAATATCCAAGCATTTTGGCCATCCGCACTGTAAATCTCAGCGCCCACATTATCCGCATACGTCCGACTTATACTCCGGCCGGGGCAAACATCCGACAAACACACGTTATTTTTATTAATAAAAAAGCACGTATTTTTTATTTTGAAGACACGCCGAGCGCGGTTAGACTTTCTCAGGGTGATCGTGCGTCTGTGTAGCAAGCTGCTTACCCAACCGCGTAGCGCCCCGGTAATACCTGTCCCAAAGCGTGCGAACCTATTTGGAGGATGCACATGATGGAGAATCAAGCGAACGCTGCACCTGCCGCTGATCCCGGCGAGCCAAAGGGTATGGATCACGAGGCTGCGTCAGCTCATGGCACTGAGCGCTTTCTGATGCCGCCAAAGGAATTTGTTCGGCTAACCTATCTCATCAGCGGCGCTGTCATGGTGCTACTGAGTCTGGCGATCTGGCTGATGATGAGTCTGGCCTGAGCCGTTGACGACTAGTTAGGGTTTCAACTCGTGGAGGAATAAGCATGGTCTACGCAATTTTTGCGCTGATTTTTATCGCGCTGCTGCTGGTAATGCGGCAAACCTTCAGTCAGCTGGATAACTGGCGCTCAGGCAGCAAACACTGAGCGTCAGCACTCTCATCAAGCCACCCACGCAACTTGGGTGGCTGGCAGCGGTTTTATTACCTAATACTTTAGTATAATCCGCTGTATGTCACCCCTGGTACCTGCAGCGGACAGGGAGCAGCTCTCTCGGGTCCGGGCGTCACTGGCGCAGGATGGCCTTGACTTGGCCATGATTGGTCACGACCGTGATCAGCTATTGCTTTACGCTGCGGAGATCGCCACCGGCTTGGCCAAGCAAGGCGGTTGGCAGGTCGAAAAGTATGACGCCAGCCGCCTTGAAACCTTGCTGGCAGATCTGGTGCTGGCGCGCTTTGACGGCGCGTTGCAGTCGCTGGCTGGCCATGTTGCAACCGAGGCCAGCCCTTTACCGCGCGCATGCCTGGTGTTCATCCCTGATGCGCAAAACCTATCCACAAACGAGTTAGGGCAACTGCTGCGCCTGATGCGCGGCACCGGCCACAGCGCGCTGCGGGTGGTGACACTGTTCACGGGTAGCCCCGGCAGCTGCGAGGCAAAACTCACCGCAGTAGGACCAAGAGTCGCGCGCTGGTACCTCGATGAAGCGCCCGGCGAGGCCGCTGATGAAACACCACGCAAGCGCTTGATAAAGGACATGCGTAAGGACATGCGGAAGGACATGCCTAGGGGTGTGAGTCAGCACGTGAATAAGCACGCGACTAAGCGCGCGATTCAGCGCACTGTTCCCCAACGGCGGGTGCGCTCGGCGGGTATCGGTTTGGTGGCCTCCGGCAGCCTAATGCTGGCGTTAGTCGCCGGACCGGCGCTGTGGCCCAGTGCTGATGAGCTGGCTCAGCTGCTGGTGCGTCCGCCCTCAGTCATCGCGCCTGCTGGCAGCTTGGCCGGCACGCCAGTGTTCATGCCCGCTAAGGAAAGCGGCAACGACGCCATCAAGCTGCCGCCCGCAGACTCTGCCGAGCCATCGGGAGTGTCAGATCAATGAACCTGTCGAGCGACCTGCTGCTTTTTTTCTTGCTGAGCAGTGTGGCGCTTCTCGCGCTCGATGTGGCACGCTATCCAATCGCGCCTCGACCACGCGATTACGCCATCTGGGTCGCCGCGCTGGCGATGCTGGCGCACCCGCTCGCGTTACTGCTCTCTGAGCAGTTTTCGGTTGCGGCAGATCTGAGGCCGTTGCTGGCCTTTGATCTGATTGCCGCATCTGCGATTGCCAGCGCTGCGGCAGGCCGCGCGCCCGGCGGGAAGTGGTTTTTACCGCTGCTCGTTTTGGTGGTGATCTCGCTCGGGGTTGGTGTTCAGCTGCTGCCCACACGCGGCGCTGGTGTCACTGGGTCATTGATGGCGACGCTGTTGCTGTGTGTGGCAATGGCAGGAGCCACCGCTGAGTGCATGCGACACGCGCGCACACACCCGCACTCGCAGCGCATCGTCATCCTGCTCGCGCTGCTGTGCGGTGCGGGTGCGTTGTTGCAAATACTGATGCTTTTACTCGCGCTGGGCTTGCCGCCCAACACAGACGAACTCGCCGATGCCCGCGCACTCTCCCATGCTGCAGCCAGCGGCTGGCTATTGCTAAAGCTGCTGCTGATCAGCGCGCTACTCGCGCTGCGCAGTGCGAAGCACAGCGCGTGGCTGGATCGGGTAGGCCGGCAACTGGTCGACACGGCCAACGCCAGCACCAACGATCTGCTGGTGGTGTCGCAAGCGTTTTATCAGCTACCTGCCGCGATGCTGGTCACTGCTGATGATGGAAGGATCTTGTTCGCAAGCGCGCAGGCGCGGCGGCAGCTGTCGTATCCGGATACGACCGATCGCTTGCTGGAAGACTTATTCATTGCAGTGCAGCCGATCGGGCAGCAGCAAGTGCGTGCCTTGTTCGAGCGACCCGATCGACAGGCCGAGCTGGTACTGATCCGCATGATCGGCGTCGAGTGCGGCGGCCAGTCGTACCACCTACTGCAACTCGACAAGCTGCCGTTTGACTTTGATATCTTGCGTAGCCTGCTGGTCGATACGCGTAACGACGCGCCGCACGAGGCCAGCGGATTACTCGATCATCACTTTGCGATCGCGGCGATGGCCGACGGCTGGTTCCGATTACTCGATCCTATCGATCGCTACGCCGGCGCCGGCGTGTTCTGGGACAAGCTTCGGCTGCTCTCTGATAACGATAGCGAGATATCACACCTGGAGAACGGCATCGCTACCGCCAACGAGGCGCATGGCTGGCTGCTTCTGCGCCGTGGCGGTGGTTTGTCGGTGTCGCTCAGAAAAATGAAGACACCCGACTACAAACTGTTCTACCGCGTACAAATGACGCTGGTTGATGATGCAACGCGCCCCACTCATGACGGCTTGTATGCCGGCGCCCGCGAGGCCCGATGATGAATCTCTTGAAGCAGGAACCGCAGCTACACACCACGGTACTCGGCAAGATGATCGAGCGTGTTCGGCGAGAGCATCACTTGAGTACAGTGACCCTGGCGATGCTCGCAGGATTAAGTGATGCTCAGATTCGTGCCATTGAGGAAGGCGCGTCGCATGCGTTCGTTGATGAGGCGCATCGGGTTGATTGCGCGCGCCGTATCGCGATCGCGATGGGTCTGCCCGACACGTATTTTCTGCAAACAGATAATCTGCCTGCCGAGCAGCGCGCGGCACCCCCCGAGCCGACACCCAGCGACGCAATTAGCCGCGCCATGTGGGGACATCTGCCGGTGGCGTCGCTCAAAGTTTTATCGTCAGTGCGCGGTATTGATCCGCTACCGCCGTCGCAGCAGCGTCGCACCGGCTCACCCATGCTGCTGGCATTAATTCTTGCTCTGCTGCTGGCCGGATTGATTATTGGCTTGCGCTTGCTACGCTGATTCATTCGCCTCAATTACAATCGGGTGTATGCACGCACTCCCCTCCCTGCTGATCATTGATGATCATCCGATCATCCGCGCTGCGCTCGCTGATGCGTTACGCAAACGTTTCCCGCGGCTACGGCTGGAAGCCGTTGGCGATGCCGAGTCCGGCATCTTCTTGCTGAAGCAAGAACTCAAAAAGCGTAAAGCGCAGCCCTGGTGCGTGCTGATTGATCTTGGCCTACCCGGGTTGAGTGGCCTCGCGGCTATCACGCAATTGCGCGCGCTCAGCGATGGGGTGCAGGTGATCGCCATCTCAGGTAATGATGATGCGCTGCAGGTGGGTGCCTGCTTTGGTGCAGGTGCAGCCGCTTTCATCAGCAAAGCAGCACCGACCGAAGATGCAATCACGATCGTGGCACAAGCAGTAGAAGGCGCACTGATTAAAGGTACCTGGTTATCGGCGCGTGGCTTGGCCGATAGCTCTGCGCTTAACCGTATCGAACTCACTGAGCGACAAATACAGGTGCTGTCGATGATCTGTCAGGGCATGAGCAATCGCGAGATCGCCGATCAACTTGGCATTACCGAGATCACCGCGAAGTCACATGTTGGTGGAATTTTCCGAGAGCTTCATGTGGCGAGCCGTACGCAGGCGGTACTGGTAGCGCAGAAGCTGGGGCTGTTCGCCAATAACCATTAACTGATTGGCGCCAATAACGCTCGTGGCCTCACCAGACAGGTTCTAGTCGGGCTCAGAAAACAAAGCAGCATTGATCGCTGCACGCAGCTTTTCGGTACTGAACGGTCGCTGTAGCAAAGTTACCTTTGAACCCACCTGACGCTGCAGATCGCTAAATAGTGTCTCATCGCTGCACAGCAGTACCGGAATAGTGCTGTTGAATTCATCATTGATACGCGCGATCACCTGAGCAGCGGGCTCCGACTGCATCTGCGCGTCGACCATCAATAAACTAGGAACGCCGCCCTGCGCCGCCAGCTGACGTATCGCTTCATCGCTGCTACCTGCCACAATCACCGATATGCCGATGCCCGGCGCCAATAGCCGCAGCGCGTTGCCGACATCAGGATCAGCATCGACACTCACCAGCAACGTGTTTTCAGGTGGCTCGAACAGTACCTGCGGTATTAAGCGTTCAATCAGATAGGTTTCGGCCAGCGCCAACTGCTCACTACCCAGCGTGGGGCTGTTCGCCAGCGGCAGGTCGATCGCAAATACTGAGCCAATGCCGACATGACTGCGTAGCGAGATCCGCGCACCAATGCGTGCGGCCAGCCGACGCGCAATCGCAAGGCCCAGTCCAACACCTTGCGTTGTCATTGCTGCGGTGTCACCCCGCGTAAACTCATCAAATATTTTTTTTCGAAGAGCGACCGCAATACCCGCGCCCGTATCGACCACTGCGATCCGGCAGCGATCGGTGCGTCGTATTAGTCGTAGCCGCACGCCGCCGCGCTGCGTGTAGCGCATCGCATTACTAATAAAGTTACGCAAGATACGCTCAAGCACGCGCGGATCAGTCTGTAAAAAAAGATCTTCTTGGGCTGATGCGCGCAGCGTCAGCGTGAGACCGAGGTCTTCTGCAATACGCCGATGTTGCGCCACTATCTGCTCGCAAAATTCACGCGCATTGACATACTCCATCGACACCTCTATCGCGCCGCTATCAAGCCGGCTCACGTCGAGCATGCTATCGAACACGTCATTCATATAGCCCATGCTTTGTCGAAGTCGCAGCAGGCTTTCAGTTGCGCGGGCGCGCTCAGTGCTATCGAGTGAGGCATGAGCCAGGCTGCGCTCTACACTGCCCAGGTAAAGATTGATCGCCTGCATCGGCTGTTTCAGATCATGGCTAAACGATGCCAGGAAGCGTGAACGATCAACCTCGATATCGCGCAGAGAGAGTCGCTGCGCAGCCAGATCCTGCAGCATGTCGTCGATACGGCGTCGGCTGCGCTGCTCGCGCAGGCCGCGTATCAGCATCCAGCACGCCAGCGTCATCAGCACCAGGCCGCATAGCAGCACTGCCAAGGCCAGCGGCATGGTATTCAGCACCGCAAGCAACTCAGCCATGACAGCCGGCGCGGCACTGTTGGCCCGCGTGCGTTCTGCTCCACTGCTGTGGCCGAATAAAATTTCGCATCAGCATGTTTCCCGCCAGATATGCGCTGTATTATACTTTAGTGTGATTGGTAGGCGTAGCCAAAGGAGCAATCAAGCCGATGCAAAAGCCACCGCAGCCGCCGCAGGGCGGGCCAAGCGATGCGTGGGAAGGCGCTGCGCCGCTGGATGCGCGCGGCCGCAGCAGCGGCAACCCGTTCGGGCGCGCGTTTCATGGCCCCGCCTCGCCGCCACCGCGCAGCGCCACGCCGAGCAGCTCGCGCCTGGACGCCGGCGCGAGCATGGGCGAAGACCTTGGCCTAGGAAGGCTACCGGCCGGCTTTGGTGATCTGGCACGCCAGCTGAGCGAGACCAACCTGCTGGTTGATCGTGCCATTTCGTCGATCAGCGCCGAGCCCGGCCAAAGCAGCCCTGCCGAGACGCTGGCCGAGCTGGGCGACAGCCTTAGCCAGCTATTCACCCAATTGGATCAGGGCGTCGGAGACAGCGACGGCCCGTGGCATGGGATCACCGAAGCACTGCGCGATCTGGCCGAAAGAATCGAGCGCCGTGAGCAGCTGCGGGCCGAGCTGCAGCTGACCCAGCACGCGATCGACAAGGCCAAGGCGCGCGTGATTGATCAGATTCAGGACGCCGCCCGCATCGAGCAAGAGCGGCTCTCGGTGACCC
>VGHX01000055.1 GCA_016868055.1 Betaproteobacteria bacterium | reverse complement strand
CGTTCAATGTGTTTTGGTCGTACCAGCTCGGTGCCGGTACCAGCATTAGCGCACAACACGCAGACACCAGCAGCGTACCGTCACGGCAGCTGGTGCAGGTACAAAAAAGTCTGCCACCGGGAGATGGCTGGGCTACCGTCTACAGCTAGCAAACCAGGCAGCGCAACGGGTGGCGCTATACGGACAAAACGACTATGGACGCATCCGTTTGGAAGCCGCTGAGTTGAACGGCCAGGTTCGTGAGCGATTCGGCTTAAGCGGCGCCATCGCTACGCTGAATGGGCAGTGGTTTTTATCCCGGCGTATCAACAGCAGCTTTGGGGTGGCGCGCGTACCGGGTCATGCCAAGGTTCGCATTTATGTTGACAACCAACTGGCGGCACGTACCAATCAAGACGGCTACGCCTTGCTGCCTCGCTTACACCCCTATATGCGTAATCATGTCACGCTCGAGCCGCTGGATTTACCGTTGGATACCGAGATAGGTCAGCTCAAGCTGCAACCCGTACCGGCGTGGCGCTCGGGCGTGCTGATTGATATACCCGTCCGCAGAGTAGCGGCGGCGACGTTCAATCTGATGCTGGATGACGGCAAACCGATACCTGCAGGTGCCAGCGTCGATCTGCTTAATGATCAGAGCGCCGCGGCTGAGAGCTTTGGCGTGGGGCATGAGGGCTTGGTGTATTTATCTGGCCTCGGCACCGAAAACGCCGTGCGCGCGTATTGGCCGGGCGGCGAGTGCATCGCAAAAATTCATTTCCAGCCAGAGGCGGGTAGCGTGCCCTATCTGGGTCAGTATCCCTGTCAGCGAACACATACGCGCGAGGTCTCTCGATGATCCATCAGCTGATCAAACACCTGCAGATCAAATACCAGCACATCAAATACCAGCAGATCAAATATCTGCAGATCATTGTGCTTGGTTTGATGAGTCTCGTGTCGGTACCAAGCAAGGCAATGATGTGCATGGGCGAAAGTGCGCCGATACTGGTGTTCGGCGCGTACGATCCGCACACCCGTGAGCATCACGATATTCAAACCGTGTTTCAAATTCACTGCATACCCGCGTATCGCGGCGAGGCATTGAATTTACGGGTACACCTGAGCGGCATTGATCCGGGTCTGCTGAAAATGCGGCATGTAGAGACTGGTGAATCGCTGAATTTTTCGGTGTACAGAGACCCGGCGCGCTCACAACCGATCGATGCGCTGAACGACATTCAAATGAGCATGCCGTTAATAGTCCCGATGACGCTGTCGATACCGGTGTACGGCCGTATACCAGCGCGGCAGAATGTTTCTGTTGGAAGTTATTATCTGCCGGTCAGCGTCGTGCTTACTTATTAAGTGATGCGCTTAGTACTCTCGGTTGTCCATTAACGCCCACCGTGTGCAAGCTGACCGGGCGTTGCCAGACCCGCGCGATATAGTTGAGCACGCGCTCGGCTCGCACAAGGTCAAGCCCACGGCCATCTTCGCTGACATCGTGAGCTAGCTCGAGGCTACCATCGCCATGTACTGCTTTGACAGCGACGCGTGGTGCGCCATAGTTGAATTTTGCAGAAAGAATCGCCTCACGTATCGCATGAATATTTTTGTCAGCTAACCGTATGCTGCCATCGTGATCTGCCTGGTAAACAAATAGATTCAGTTGATCTGCCAGGGCTTGCGTCAAATGATTCCGAATAAACCCAAAGTCATCTTCCTCATGACAAATCTGGCGCGCGGTGTCGATACCGTGGCGTTCAATGATGTCTTCCCACATCGAGAAACCCAGGTGATAGGGGTTGATCGATAGCGCTAGCTGATGATCTGCTGCGAACGGACGCACTACATCCGAGTGCGCCTTGATAGCTGCAAGGTAGTGTGATGGCGGTAAAAAATCAGCCTGACGCAGTAGGCGAGCGTGCCAGTACGACGCCCATCCTTCGTTCATGATCTGACAGGCAAAGACCGGATAAAAGAAGAATGATTCTTCACGTACGGCTAAAAATATATCGCGCTGCCACCCCTGTAAATCGGGTGCGTGACGGGCGATGAACCAGAGCAGATCGTATTCTCGGTGTGCTTCAGATGGCGATGATTCATTTTATGCAGACCGATACAAGGCTTGGTGAATATCGATATGTGGCTCCAGAGCCAGCGCTGCATCAAGTACCTGTTCAACTTTGTCCTGACCATATTCGATCAGCGCGCGCTCGATGGCACGCGCCCGTTCAGCTGCCTGTTCCAGGATTCGACCACCGGCCATTGCCATAAAGCGCTCGAATAAGCTATTGCGCTTGGCGAAATCGGCATGGCCGATCACGTGTGCCACCACCAATGTATTTTCCGCGATGCTGTTATCACTGACTAAGTAGGCGTGACAGGGATTACCCAGAAACATAACCTCGAAAATACGCGAGTGCCCCATACTTTGCCGAATCAGCTGATGAATATAGCGGACACCAAACGACCAGTGCGGCATGCGTATGGGTAGACCGTAGACCGCTACCTCGGTCATGAAATTAGCGGGTACTACTTCAAAATCAATCGGGTAATAATCCAGGCCTTGCTCTGCCGCCAGCATTTCAAGATGGCGGGTATAGTCGGCAAGCAGCGCATGCTGTGTCATGCGTGGTTTGTCTGCATGGGATCTGCAGCAAAAAATTGTCGGATAGCTTTCCAGACATCGTCCGGTTGATTAAGAATGCAACAGCCGAGCGCGACGCTGTTCTGTTGCAGCTGTCGACAAATTGCTGACATCTCGGTTTCTATGGTACGTGACGCCCCCGGAACGGTTTCGACGTAGCCGACATAATTCAGCATACCGGTTAGCGTGTGCAGCAGGCTGGTGGCTGCTTTGCGATCCTCGGTAAAGTTTTCACCGTCCGACGCATAAAATAAATAGCTATTGAATTGTGCTGCAGGATACTCGGTGCTGAGTAGCTGCTTGACCAGTGCAAACGCTGATGAGGCACCGGTGCCGCCGGTACCGGTTACCTGAAAAAATTCCGACTCCGAAAATTCCCAAGCTTGGGTAGTGTGCGCGATAAAGCGGGTCTCGACCTTGCCATACCTGCGGCGCAGCCCTTGCAGCGCGAAAAAGAAGAATGTTTTGGCCAGCTTACGCTCGGCCTGCGTCATGCTTGCCGAGACATCCAACGCAAACAACACCACTGCGTGCGTCACCGGTTGCGGTCGATGCACCAGCGGCCGAAAGCGTAAATCATCATTACAGAACGCCACCGGGTTGGCTTGTATCGCGCGGCGTTTTACCGCTTCCTTGATGGTGCGGCGTCGATCCAGGCGCGCGCGTGCGCCGTGTTTATCCCAGCCCTCGCGTACCAGCGTCTGCTCAGCCAGCCGGGTCTTGGGTTTGGGACGTAGCTCAGGAAGATTCATGGTCTCCCATAGCCAGTCCACCAGCTCATCAACGGAGAACTCAAGCAGCAGCTGCAGCTGGCCTTCGCCTTGATCGCCTGCGTACGATATATCAGGCTCGTCGGTGGGTGGGTGTTGGCCTGCTGGCCGGATCAAATCGCCCGGCTCACCACGACCCTGGCCCGCACGCCGAAAACTTTCGATCGGGTTATCAGCCAAGCGGAAGCGGGCATGTTCGAGTATGTGCACCGGCAGATGAACAGTGCGCTGCTCGGATCCTGTGATTAGATCGGCTCCCGCCACCAGATCAGGTAGCTGCTGCTGCACGCTGTCACGAATTTTTTGGTTATGGCGTAACCAGTCGCGCGCGCCGCGCGAGAACAAGCCGTACCAAGGCGATCCTGTCGAAACCGTGCTGTGTGGGTTCATGCTTAACCCAGCTTATTCCTGTGCCAATAGGGTCGTGACATAGTTCAGTGCCTCGCGTGCGCTGTGGGCGTCGTAACCGTACTCGTCTACCAGCCGCTGCTCGACGATGGATATTTTTTGCCGCGCTTCCGGGTCTGGCCGGTGACTCGAGCTGACCAGCCTCAGCACATCACGCCGCTGCTCGAAAAAATACTGCTGCACTGCCTCATGCAGCTGCGCATGGCTATCGAGCGTAAATTTCTCGCCGCGCTTGAACGCGCGCATCGCTTTTCTGACGACTTCTTGTCGAAACGATTGTTTACCCGAATCCGAGATATGAATTTTCTCTTCAACCGAGCGCAAGAATCGCTCATCAGGCTTGCGCTCTTCGCTGGTGATTGGGTCACGAATCTGACGGTTATCGAGCGTAGCCTCGACCTCATCCAGATATTTGTCGAGCAGGTCTTGGGCTTCCTGTTCAAATGAAACAAATAACGCCCGGTGCACGTCTTCTTTTACCCAGCGGTTATAGAAATGCTTACGTGCGAGTACCAGATAATCAACCCACTTACGTTTTTTCTTGGGGTCGATACGCGCATCATTTTCTATCGCATCCTTCAGCGCCAGTAGTACGTCCATGGTAGTCAGGCTACGGGTATTGGATTGAATAATCGCGCTTGATAGCGCATTGATGACGAAACGCGGGGAGACGCCGCCTAGTCCTTCCTCGGGTTGTTTTTGTCTAATGCGATCTGCATCAGAGGCATGCAAGCCTTCGACATCCTCGCGCGCATACAGCCGCACACGCTTTGCAAGTTCTTGCTCTTTGTCGTCAACTTCCTGCAGCCGTGTCAGGATGGCGAATACTGCAGCCGCACTCAGCACATGCGGATCAAGATGCACCTCTCGAAATGCAGGTGCTGCAGAAGAAATCAGCTTGCGATAAATCCGCGCCTCGTCGTGAAAGTTCAGCGTGTACGGTACTTGCACAATCACCATACGATCAAGCAGGGCCTCGTTCTCGCTCTCCTGCAAGAACTTGCGAAACTCTGCCAAATTGGTGTGCGCGACGATGGTCTCATCCAGGTAAATCAGAGGGAAGCGCGAGACCTTGACGTTTTTTTCCTGCGTCAGCGTCAGCAACAGGTACAGAAACTCACGCTTAACCTTGAGGATCTCGATCATCTCCAGCATGCCGCGGCTTGCAGCGTACACCGCACCCGACCATGACCAGGCGCGCGGATCACCTTCATCGCCGTAATCCGCGACTTTGGATAAATCGACCGAGCCGATCAGGTCCGCCAGATCAGCGGTGGTCGGGTCATGCGGCGCGTAGGTGCCGATACCGCTGCGTCCCGCCTCGGATATGAAAATACGCTCGACCGGCATTTGCAGAAAATCGCCGTTTAGCTGCTGCTCGACGCGCATGCGGCAGTGCGGGCATAGCTCGCCACGGATCTCGACCTGATACGTCTCGCGGAATTCTGCACGCAGGGTGTGAGGTATCAGGTGCAGCGGCGATTCATGTACCGGGCAACCCTGAATCCCGTAGATCGCACCGGCCTCGGTGTGGCTGTACTCCTCCAGCCCGCGCTTGAGCAGAATCACAAGCGTTGACTTGCCGCCCGACGGTGGGCCAAGTAACAAGAGCAGACGACGCCCGACCTCTGAACCCGCTGCTGCTGCCTTGAAGTAATCGACTACGCGTTCGATCGGCTCCTGCATGCCGAATAATTCGTCGGCAAACAGCCCGCTGCCTGCTGCTGTCTCGCTGCCCTGCGGTCGGGTCCAGCGGATCATGTCCCAGACATACTGGTGCGCGCTACGCGCTACGCCGTGGGCATCCCGGGTGACGATCTGCGCCAGAAATTGCGCCAGCGTGCCTGACCAGAAGCTACTTTTGTGCTCGCGCGTAAAGACAAGCAAGTTGCGCATGAAATCCTGCTGTTGTCCCGTACCTAACTCTGTCTCGATGCTGCCCATCGGCTGCGCCCCCTGAGGAATATGAAGACAACAGAGCAGTGGACAGTGCAGTCAGTCGTCAGTTCGGTTGAGGGCTGGTAGCAGGATCAAGCCTCGGTACTGATCGCCAGCAGGGGATTAATCGCGTGGGGCAATTTTGGTCGCCTTGACTATTGCGCCTATGGTTTTGGGTCATTGCTCGGAACTATCTGTTGCTTTCTTTCACAGATCTCCAAAATTTCCCGCCGGCTCGTGCCAACCTCAAGGAGTAGACGCATGGCAACAAACCTGGAACACATGCAGATCATGATGGAAGAAATCGGACCCGCTATGCCCGAGATCGAAGCCGTGATCCAGAGTGAAGAAAAAAACTGGGCAATCCAATTCGAAGACCAGTCGATCGTGATGCTGGAGTGGGCTGAAAGCCCGGACCGTGTGGTGCTGACCGCGATGCTGGGCGTGCCTTCGGAATCGATGCAGCTCTCGGTATATGAAACCTTGCTTTGCTACAACCTGCTCTGGAAGGATACCGGCGGCGTCAAGATGGCGCTATCCGGGCCCGGGGGTGAGTTGGTATTGCTGTACGAATTATTTGCGTCCAACCTGAACCGCAACGAGCTACAAACCGTGCTGATTAATTTTGTCAGTATCTCGCAAGTGTGGAGCGTGTACGTGACGGGAGAGGGAGACGAGCCCGCCGGCCAGCTTCCAAGCCCGACCGACATGCTGCACCTTGGCGCCTGAATTTACCCCCACCCATAGAAAGGAGAGCCTATGTCAGTCAACGGTATCGGTAGCGCAGCCGCTCAGGCTGCTGTCTCTACCCCGGTAGCATCCAATCAACCCGCCGCCCAAACAACTCAGGCCGGCATCAAGACGCTGTACGGCTCGCCGGGTGCAGCGGAAGGTTTGGCCAACACATTACAGCGCATGCAGCAACTACTACAGCCGGCACAAGTTCACGTGAAGGCAGCCCACCCCGAGATTCAATAGCAATAACCAAATCTCCACCAATCCGAGACAAGAAACCATGACAACCATTGAACAGATAGAACACCTCGTTAAAGAACTTGGTCCTGCGATGCCGGACATCGATGCCATTGTTCAAACCGAAGACCCAAGCTGGGCGATACAGTTCTCTGATGAGGCCATCATCATTCTCGAACCGGCCGATGACCCATCACGCATCGTAATCTCGACGGAGCTGGGTGCAGCCGCCGAGGCACAGCAGCGCACCGTCTATGAAACCATGCTGTGCTACAACTTGATGTGGCGTGACAGTGGCGGCGTAAAAATCGGTTTAGCCGGACCGCAGGGCGCGCTCATCATCAGCACTGATGTCTGCATCGCAAGCTTGACCCTGCAAGATCTACAGCAAGAAATTCAGCGCTTCCTCACGATCGCACGCTCCTGGACCCAGTACGTCGGCAAAGCGGATGCCGGCGAGGCGCCGCCACTGCCGGGTATGGCGGCAGGTAGTTTTCAACTGCATGCCTGAGCCCCATTGATGCAAGTGGTGGTTTAGCACCTCTTACAGGGTTTGCAAAAACTCGGGTTGATCGATGGATCAACCCGATTTGCATTTGTATATTCATTAAATACAATAGGTTGAAGATTTAACCTAAAGTAAAATCTCCCTGATTTATTTCATCAGCGCTTTCCTAAATGCTGTATATTTATACAGTACTTAAGCCTGAAAGGTTTGCTGATGAACGTCTCCACACCCACGGTGACGGCTGCCACACTGTCGCCGCCGTTATTGCAGCCGCTGTCTTCTTTTTTACCGCTGCATGCGCATGTCTGGCGTGCTGGCCAGATGGGGCTCGCGCGTGCTCATGTCACCGCTACCGGACACGCAGCGCTTGATCGTGAATTACCCAACCAGGGCTGGCCACACGGCGGCCTGATCGAGCTGCTGCTACAGCAAAGCGGTATTGGTGAGCTGCGCTTGTTGCAACCAGCGCTGCACGCACTCGGTGAGCAACGCATCGCTCTTCTACAGCCGCCGCATGTACCGCATATCGCCGCCTGGAGCGACTGGGGCTTAAGCCCGCAGCGATTGCTCTGGATACGCACCCAGCGCCAAGCCGATGCACTGTGGAGTGCTGAGCAAGTGCTGCGCAATGGCAGCTGCGGCGCGCTGCTGTTCTGGCAGCAAACGTTGCGGCATGAATCTTTGCGTCGTTTGCAGCTGGCCGCGCAGGCCTCGGATACTTTGTGCTGGTTATTGCGCCCGCTATCGGCGACCGATAGCGCATCGCCTGCGTCGCTGCGTATCGCGCTGCGGCCCCTTGCGGGTGGTGTGCAGCTCGAGATACTGAAACGGCGCGGACCGCCGTGCGCGTCGCCTATTGACGTTTTCTGGTGCGGTCGCGATGCACACGCCGCTGCGGCAAAACATTCTACGAACGAGGTGAGCGATGCGCTGCTGGATCGCCGTCATCCTGACCCGATTACCGTTACAGGCCCTGTACCCGCGGTGGTCTGAGTCGCTGCCGATCGCCATGACGGAGGGTGCACAGGTGATCGCGCTCAGCAGCACGGCAGCCGCGCAGGGGGTTCGCATCGGCATGCGCAGCGCGAGTGTGCATGGCATCGCGCCGCAGGTGATGCTGCAGCCGCGTGATCTGCTGCGCGAGCAGCGATCATTCGACGCTGTCGCGCTTGCACTGATGCAGTACACCCCGGAGATCGCAGCGATTGATCATCAGAGCCTGGTGCTGGATGTCAGCGCCAGCTTGTCACTGTTTGGTGGCTATCGTCGACTATCACGATGCATATACAGCAGCGTACAGACGCTGGGTTTTTCGTTGGCGCTGGGTATGGCACCGACGGCTATGGCACCGACGGCGCAGGCGGCGTGGTTATTCGCGCAGGATTGTGCACAGCAGCGAAAGCATCGTAGAACTCAATATCAAGCATCAAACCCATCAAACCACCAAACATCAAACCACCAAGCATCAAACCACCAAGCATCAAACCACCAAGCATTAAACCCATCAAACCACCAAGCATCAACGCATCAGCCATCAACGCATCACTTTTTACAGCGACGCGTGATAAAACTTGGCGCTATGCGTCGCCGTCTGGATGGGCTGAGTTTTACTTGTCTGCCCGAGGCCGTACACCATCAGGAGTGGTTGGAAGGAATCGGCTGCCGCACGCTGGCCGATATACGCCGACTACCGCGCAGTGGACTAAAGCGCCGCACGCATACTCGGTTGCTGGAAGCGCTTGATCGTGCCTATGGCGAAGCACCTGAATTATTCGAATGGCTTCAGGCACCGGCAAGTTTTCAGGCGACGATCGAGCTACCGTATCGCATCGATCAGGCACCTATGCTGTTATTCGCTGCGCAGCATCTACTGGCGCAAATGAGTGGATGGTTAGCCGCGCGGCAGCAAGCCGTTCGTTGTTTCCTGCTGTGGCTGGTGCATGAAAAAGGGCGTGCGAGTGTGACGCCGACCGCGCTGGAAGTAATGCTATCCGAGCCTAGTTGCGAAGAGGCGTACTTACTACGCCTGTTGAAAGAACGATTCGGGCAGCTGCAATTGGTAGCGCCGGTGATCGCTTTACGTCTCGAAGCCAGCCAGCTCAGCGCGTGGCTTGCACCGAGTGGGCAGCTATTCGCAAGCCCGGCCAGCAAGGTACAGGATTACCACCGATTGCTCGAGTTACTGGTGGCACGCCTTGGCGCGGATGCGCTGCGTTTACCCGCGCCATGCGCAGACCATCGTCCTGAACAGGCAAACCAGTGGCAGGTCGCGCATCAGGCAAGCGCGGTTGAACAAGCAGAGATGCCAACAGCAGCACGCCCGTTCTGGTTATTGGAGCAGCCGTTGCCGCTGATGGTTCGGCAGCATCGCCCGTTTTATGGATCGTCACTCCGATTGTTATCGGGCCCGGAGCGCATCGAAGCCGGATGGTGGGATGGTGCGCTCGCTTTGCGTGATTACTTTGTGGCGCAAGGGGAGGAGGGCGCGTGCTACTGGATTTATCGCGAGCGTGATGCAAGTAGCGCGCGCTGGTTTTTACACGGCTTGTTCGCGTAATGTCCTCCCTTCTTCCCGGTTACGCCGAACTACAGTGCGTATCCAACTTCAGCTTTCTGCGAGGCGCCTCACACCCGGAGCAGTTAGTCGCACGCGCAGCAGAACTCGGCTACAGCGCGATCGCCATCACCGATGAATGTTCGGTTGCAGGTGTCGTACGCGCGCATAGCGAAGCCAAGCGCCAAGGTCTATCGCTGATTATTGGTAGCCAGTTTCGGATTGTTGATGACAACGGCACAGCATTGCGTCTGATCGCGCTGGCGATGAACCGGGATGGCTACGGTAATTTATGCGAGCTGATCACACTCGCACGAAGCCGCGTTGATAAAGGCGATTATCTGCTGCACATCCATGACTTTACGCAGCCTGCAGCGCCGCTAACGCATTTGCGTGGCCTGCCGAATTGCATCATGCTGCTGGCACCCAGCTACTGCATTGCGCCAAATGTATTGCGGCAGCAGTTGGCTTGGATGAAGCAGGTATTCGGATCACGCGCCCGGCTGGCATTAACACTGCTCTACCGGGGGCAGGATGAGCAGCACAAGCGTAACGTGCTGCAGATCGCTGCCGAGCAGGGCGTGCAAGTCGTCGCAACCGGTGATGTGTGCATGCACCTGCGCTCGCGTAAACGGCTGCAAGATGTATTAAGTGCGATCCAATTTGGTAAACCCGTATCACAGTGCGGACGTGGTTTGTTCGTCAATGCCGAGCAGCATCTGCGCTCGCGACTCCGATTAGCCAATCTATACCCGCCAGAGACCTTGGCGGAATCGCTGGCGATTGCAGCGCAGTGTGATTTTTCATTGGATCAGCTGCGCTATGAATATCCCGATGAGCTAGTCCCTGCAGGGTATACGCCAGCCAGTTATTTGCGCGAACAAACCTGGCTCGGCGCGCAGCGGCGTTTTACGCAGGGCATACCGCCCGAGGTACAGCAGCAGCTCACCCATGAGCTACAACTCATCGCCGAGATGCAGTACGAGCCCTACTTCCTGACGGTGTATGACATTGTTTCGTTTGCGCGTAGTCGTCATATTCTGTGTCAGGGCCGTGGCTCGGCGGCCAACTCTGCGGTCTGCTACTGCCTGGGCATTACCGAGGTCGATCCGGCGCGCGGCAATTTACTGTTCGAGCGTTTTATTTCGAAAGAGCGTAACGAGCCGCCGGATATCGATGTCGATTTCGAGCATCAGCGGCGTGAAGAAGTGATTCAATATATCTACGATAAATACGGCCGCGAGCGCGCCGCACTGACCGGTGTCGTGATCAGCTACCGGCCGCGTAGCGCGATCCGTGATAGCGGTAAGGCGCTGGGCATTGATCTGCAGATTATCGATCAGCTCGCCAAATCACAACGCTGGTGGGATAAAAAAGAAAATCTACGCGAGCGCTTTACTGAATGCGGGCTTGACCCCGATTCGGTGATTGCACAGCACTGGCATCAGATCGCGCTTGAGCTGATGGGCTTTCCGCGCCATCTGTCGCAGCACCCGGGCGGCTTTGTGATTGCGCGCGACAAGCTCTCGCGCTTGGTACCGATTGAAAAAGCGGCGATGCAAGCACGTAGCGTAGTGCAGTGGGATAAAGATGATCTTGATACCCTTGGTCTGCTAAAAATCGACATCCTCGCACTTGGCATGCTCTCGGCGCTACGGCGCGGTCTGGAATTCATTACACAGCAGCAGGGCGAGCCTTTCGAGTTAGCCGATATTCCGGCAGAAGACTCGGCCACTTACGACATGATCAGTCGTGCGGACACCGTTGGCGTGTTTCAGATCGAGAGCCGTGCGCAAATGAGTATGCTGCCGCGCCTTAGGCCGCGTACTTTTTACGACTTGGTGATTGAGGTTGCCATCATCCGCCCCGGGCCGATACAAGGCGGCATGATTCATCCGTATTTACGCCGGCGGCAGGGCAGGGAAGCGATTACCTATCCCAGTGAGGATGTGAAGGCTGCGCTATCGCGCACGCTGGGTGTACCGATTTTTCAGGAGCAGGTGATGCAGCTGGCGATGCTGGCTGCCGGCTTCAGCGCGGGTGAAGCCGATCAGCTAAGGCGTGCGATGGCAGCCTGGAAGCGTAAAGGTGGCCTGGAAAAATTTCATGACAAGCTGATTAACGGGATGCTTGCGCGTGGCTATCAGCCTGAATTTGCCGAGGCTTTATTTAGTCAGATCGAAGGCTTTGCTGAGTACGGCTTCCCGGAAAGCCATGCAGCCAGCTTTGCCTTGCTGGCCTATGCCAGCGCATGGATGAAGTGCCATCACCCCGCGGCATTTTTAGCAGCGCTGCTGAATAGTCAGCCGATGGGCTTTTACTCTGCTTCGCAGCTGGTACAAGATGCGCGGCGTCATGGTGTTGAGGTCAAGCCGGTTGATGTCATGCATAGCGACTGGGAAGCCACGCTTGAACCCGGCGATAGCCAGGCACCCGTAGTACGACTCGGATTAAACAGGGTACATGGCCTGACGCACATGGCGGGCTGGCGTATTGAAGAGGCACGCGCTGTTAAAGACTTCAGTGATCTGAATGACCTCGCGCTGCGTGCTGGTCTATCAGCCACTGATTTACAAAATTTAGCTGCCGCCAATGCCTTGCAGTCCATCGCAGGCCATCGACGTGAGGCGCTATGGCACGCAGTGGCTGCCGCGCCCGGCAAAGGTTTACTGAAAACCGCTTCAACAGCGATAGAGCCTATACAGCTGCCTGCACCTAGCGAGGCGCAGCAGATAATTGCTGATTATCGATCAATCGGTTTGACATTAGGACGTCACCCGCTGGCATTGTTACGCACCCATTTACTCAAGCGTCGCCTACTACCCGCGAACACACTCGCTACCTTCAAGCATGGACAGATCGCGCGTGCCTGCGGCATTGTCACGGTACGACAAAGGCCTGCCACTGCGAAGGGCACGGTATTCGTTACCCTGGAAGATGAGACAGGCACAGTGAACGTGATTGTTTGGCCTGCATTGATCGAACAGCAACGCCGCGAGTTATTGCAATCATCGCTGCTTGCGGTGTATGGCATTTGGCAAACAGACAATAGCGTGAATCATTTGATCGCTAAACGGTTAGTTGATCTGAGTGATTTACTCGGTCGCTTGCAAACATCGAGTCGAAATTTTTGTTAAAAGTAGCCGATGATCGAACATTTAATGGTTTCAGAAAATTTAACTTACTCAACGCATCTTTATGTCGAACTACCCCCAATACTGAGTTATCCATTGCCCGGTTTTCTCTACTGTCAGAACCGGAGCATTCATGTCTCTAAATACTACGCCGCCTTTAGTCAAGATTCCAGAAATACCACCACAACAAACTAGTGAGCAGGAAGGCTCTGCGCTAACTGATTCAAACCATAAGAAAAGTAATGATTGTTCGGATTCACAGAGTCAGGCACGTTCATCGAATGACTCAAAATTCGATCAGCAACCATCACAACAAAAAAAAGCAAAAACGCCTACATTAAAACCGCAGCCTGTGCGCCAAAAGCTAATGCAGCGCCACCGCAGTGTATCCAGCCCGGTGATTCATCGCCCGATACCTTCGAGTACTCAAGCTCAAGTCAAGCCACCTGAAATCTCATCTTTACCTAAGCTGACGGATAAATCGCCAAAAGCAAAAACCAAGGTGCTGACACTGCAGCAGCAGCTGGCGAGTGACTTGGCCGATCTGATGGAAAAGGTGTTGCTGCGGAAGAAGGGAAGGCTGGATGACCTGGTCGATCTCAACCAAGCCACTATCAATTTGCAGCGACAATTTCCCAAAAATGATGATGGAAAAATTCTTTTAGAAAGCTTGATGTATCAGCTATTTTCAGGGGATCTTAAAAAAACAGAGGCATGGACTATAGCGCGCGACATCATCGATAAAATTCGTATCAATTATTTTCAGGTTTTAGATGCGTCGGGTTTTATAGCCCCTGAAAAACAAAAAGAAGTAGCTGGCATGTTAAGCATACTAGCCTCGGGTTTTGCTGGTGCGTTTTTTAACATTTCAGGCAGTGAATCAAAAAATAGACTTCCGGAGAGTCTGCAATTTTTTCTTGCAGAGATTGACTACCGCCAGATCCGAATGCTGTTATCTGATGACAAGGGCATCGCCATGAGTCAGGATAATTTTCTTCGTTTGCGTAAAGAGTGGTTAGCCAAGGTCCTGATTGATGCCTTTCTAGTACCTTTAGTACAAAAAGAATTTTTCCCGATTCGAGGAACGTTAGCGGCTGACCAAGTCGTCAGCCAAATCATCTCGGCACTTGATGGTGCTTTCGCCATCTCTTCGCCTGCGCTACTCTCGCAGTCTCTTAAATCAGCGCCTGAGGATGTCCAAAATTTGGTGAAAAAGCGCCGTACCACGAATTTTCAGCCAAGGGTCAATCGACTGGAAAGTTCGCCCGAAAAAGCGCCACAAACCCAAAACACTCAACAAATCTACAAAAATAAGCAATCACCGCAGCCATTGCTATCGACTCCTCGATCGATGCTGAGCGTAACCCCTAGCCCGAGCCGTCAGCGAAGAATTGAATTACAACAAATGCTGAAAAAACTTGCTACGCTACTCGCTGTGGAAAACCAGAAAATCCCGAAAGAGATACTCGCAAAAATAAAAACATTCAACAATGAGTTTGCAACCTCTAAAAACTTAATCTCTGAGCTTACTCTGTATCAGTCATGGCTAGGCATCCTGAAGGAGAGTGACGCCGAAAGCGCTTTAGTCGATACCCTCGAGCGCATGATGAAGGAAGTCGCCGAGGCTGAGAATGAGCAATTAGTACTCGACAACGAATTACTTGAAGTAGAGCTTCTTTCAAAACTCACAGCAATAGAGGTAAGCGGAGAAAAGCTATCAATTGAAAGAGCCACTCGCTTATCAAGTCACCTTCCATTGAACCCAAAAGGTAGGGCCACCCTACCTTCTGATTTACCGTTGCCATTACCCTCGCTATCACCAGTAGGGTCGCCAACAAAATTCAAGGTGAGCTCAAGTTCAACAACAACCTCACCAAAATCGCCAGCATCACCCGCATCACCCATATCACCCGCATCACCCGCATCACCCGCATCGTCCATCACACACAAGCCTTCACAACACCGTCGCATGAAAACGGCGGACGTCACGCCGGTCAGATTTGGCGATCAGCCAAAGGGCTTGACTGAGCAGGAACGGAATGCCTTGATCACGGCCTATCCTGATCTTCTCATTAGCACCATTCAGCCGCTCATTTTTAGAAAAACTGACAAAGGCTTGGTGCTGAGAAGAGATCCGGTCAAAGAAATCATCACTGCAGGCCGTGACAAGTTTTCCATACCCCTGGAGAGTGTCCCTAAAGCACTGCGTGAAAAAATAAAGAGTCTCAAATCTTTGCCTGATGATGCGGTAAGTATCAGCCATGCTGAATTACTGAAGCTATTGTTCGTTCAGGAATTCCGATCAAGCGAAGCAGGGGAGATCATCAGTAATGGCCGACAACAAGCCTTGCGATCGGCAGGGTCTTCTCCAACAGCAGATGTTTCAAGCAATCAACCGGCACTGAAGGCTGAAAAAAATCGCCTGACGGCACTCTTTGGGCCGCATGCCCAGAAAATAACAATGAGCCTTCTTGGAGGCAAACTTTCCCAATCCGGCTTTCCGCCCGCATTGATAAAACTCTGGAAGCAATTTGATCAAAAACTGGTTGATTGGGCAAAGAAAGACCTGAGGTTATCGGATGAAGATCTAGACAAGATGCGCTCTGCACTTGGCTTTGATTTGATCGTTACACGGCTGATCTACCCAGTCTGCATTGGTGCAGAGGGGACTCAACCAAGCCTGCCAGAGACCTCGTTTGCGGATGCAGTCCGTCAATCAACCTTGACATCCTGGGACGCATTTTTTCAGCAATTCAAACAATCCTAATCAGCGTTTACTCACCAAGAAAGGAAGTTAGTAATGAGTCTGCCCAACTCTACCGCTATCAGTGGCACTCCCTATGTCGGCAATGTTGACCAAAAAACGCCACCCACCACACCGAATAATTCCGGCACATCCAGTCCGACCAAAAAATTTCAACCACCGCCTCGAGTCGTGCCACGCTCACCGCGCTCATTGCGGGAATTTGCGATGGACTCGGCTCATCAAAGCCGCGAGCGTAGTGGATCATCACCAGCGCGACTGAGTACGCATTCAACGTCGTTTTCGGTTGCGGCAGCACCAGCATCGCCCACTAAACTGCCCATTACGGCGCCGACGACACCCACCGCATCGCCAACGCTCACGCCGCGTTCATCAGCCAAGTCTCATGTGCCATCACTGCCGCTGAGCTTACTTACGGGTGACGCTACCAGCGATGATTCACCGCGCTCCAGTCCCACCAAGTCGAAACGTCTGAAAGTGTCGTTGCGGACGATGTTGCCACTGCAGTCCGCGTCGGAGGGGAAGGGTAGCGCTTCAGCGCCATCAACAACGCGTAAAGGCTCAGTATCGGCCAGTGATCCCTCGATCAAGCCAAGCACCCATGGTGCTGACGTCCAGGCATCAGGCAAAAAGTCGGATAGCGAGCTTATTGCGCTGAGCGATGAAATCGCGGGGCATGTGGTTCGGGCGATTCAGGCGTCCGGCTCGACCAGCAAGGGCATGCGTGCCTCCGACGCACAGCTATTTCTTAGCCAGCCCGTGAAAATCCCGGTAGATCAATTTTCGCCTGAGTTGCGTAAGCGCCTGCCGGCTTCTTTTAAGGACGCAAGCATCACGCACTCGGCCTTGATCAGCCTCTTGTATGGCTCGGCATTCGATAAAAGCCCGGCGGGTAACCAGCTGTCCGCCATACGTCGCTCGGTGATGCAAGACTATGGCGACGCCACGCTGACCATGGCCGATCTCGCCAAACGCGAGGAAGCCGATCCCGGTACCAAAAAACGCTATGTGCAAAACATAGAAACCAAGGCACGCATTTTCGCTGACGCTGCATTTGGAAAGGTGTCGAGCGACAATCCCGCGGAGACATTCCCGCCAGAATTGATGGCACTGTGGCGCGCCATGGATAGCAAGCTGGTCGAGATGAAGCTGGGCAGTACGCATCGAGAGCGACTCGCCTACGAGCTTGTCATGTCGCGCATGGTGCTCACAGCTGCGAAGGGTGATGATACCGAGGCTGGTTTGGCGGTTCCCACCTTGTTCCTGGCCACCATCAAAGAGGTCTCGGGCAAGCAGTTCCCAACATTTGCCAGCGCCGTACTACAGAAGTTTGACGGCGAGCGCTCTGCGCCGAGCAGCACGGCCGCGACTGGTTTGGCCAACCTCTCTAACAGCAGCGCATCAAGCACCAACTCAACCAGCAATTTGGTCAGCAACTCGGCCAGCAACAACAACCCGTCGCAGTAAACCTCACCTGTAATGCCACGCCATCCCGACCACGACAGTGGTCGGATGGACTGGTCAGATAACAGGGTGGTCGGGTCTGCGTGTCCTTAAATAACCGGACGACTTGGCGCTGGGTTTGTTGGCAGGTTGGGGTGGGCATTCAGCGCTAGACGAGGCCAAGTATCCGGCCGAATTCAACCAGATAGGGCGTATCTTTCATTGCCTCGCCCTCGACATTGGCCAGCACCTCACTCAGGCGGCTTCGGACGCCGTGGAGATGATCGCTCAGGTCGCCTGAAGAACCCTCGGGCTGCTCAAGTGTTCGCTTGAGCACGACAATCTCATCACGTAATGCATCGAGTTTGGCCGAGCCGGGCGGCGCGGCCTGTAGCTCCTGCTCAAGATCAGAGACGAGTTGTGTGATGCGCTCCAAACTGAATTCTGATGACATGGCGTCCTCCTTTTCGGCATGGTGTACTTGCGCCGACGCGGTGTCAATCTCAGGAGACAAACCCAATGCTAGTAAGAGATTACGCAAACCTGAACGTCGTGTGCTGCGAGCCCGATGCCCCGATTGCCGAGGTCGCCGCGCTGATGCGCAGGCACCATGTGGGTGACGTTGTGGTGGTGGATAACCAGCAAGATGGTGCCCGCGTGCCGATCGGAATCGTGACCGACCGAGATATCCTGGTCGAGACCTTGGCCTTGGACGTTGACCCGAAAATGTTTTCAGCGGCCGAGCTAATGAGTTCGCCGGTCACCACGGTGCAGGAAGACGCCAGCCTGAACGAAGCGCTGGGCGTCATGCGTGGCAAGAAAATCCGCCGGCTGCCGGTGGTGAATCGCGCCGGCG
>VGHX01000054.1 GCA_016868055.1 Betaproteobacteria bacterium | reverse complement strand
GTTCGGTTTGGCTGAGGTGTGTATAGGTCATGTGCTTCTTCGACTGGCCGGTCAAAAGGCTTTGATACTAATGCACCTCAGCCATCCAACCCATTAATCAAAGTTGCACTTCGTCCTTGAATTCACCTTATTATGCTTGTCTATCTGCTTGAGTAAATCAAGCGCATTGCCGGCAGAGAGAGCGTTGGACGATAAATCAAGTATCAGCATATTGCTCTCTGATGCATTTGCGATGGCAGGAACAATCTCGGCTATCAAGTCTGCCATGCCGATTCCCGAGGCATCAATTTTGATGACCGTATTTGTCATTTCGCCGAGAGCTTCCATTAGGAATTCCCAGTGCTGACCGCTTGAAAAATCAAAACAAATCGTTTTTGGTTTAATTGCCAGCGTTTCGATAAACGATCCAACACGTTCCTCATTCGCCAACTTAAGTACAAACTTGCTATTCAGCTTGAACTTTTTATCGCAGCAGTTTTCATGAATAAATCGAATATTTTCGGCCCATTGATGCATACGGCCATTGGGGCTGCTTTTGAGAAAGGCCACAGCGTTCTCATGCATGGTGGTCGAAGTTTTCGCTAAATTGCTCAGGCTGGTGTTGAAAAGCCGCGGCTGCTGTAGCTGAGTGAAAATAGACCACAGTGCCTCTGGCGGTAGTGATTCCAGGCAGAGTGCCGATGGCGATGGCCCGGTCTTTTGTCTCGACACCAGCACCACGCCAGACGAACTACCCTGTAAGCTGCTCGTGGATGAGGATGAGGATGAAGAATGGTCTGCATCCGCTTGGCCTGCTACGCTCCAATCATTGAGCCACTGCGGTTGTGATGCCAAGGGATTCGCTACCATTAAGGGTGGATAGGGCGCTGGCTGATGTGCAGGTATGGCTGGCTGATCGGAGACCTCAACGACCGGGATGCTAGTGGAATAATTCGGCGTAGGGCTAAGTTGAGCAGTATTGACGGGTGGCTGGCTCATGGAAATTCCTCCATAGGTGACGATGAAACAACGATGGATTGCGCCAATGAATGACGCGTGGAATTTCAGGAACTGCTCGTTTGGTCAAGTTCAGAAAGGTTGAGAGGGTGAGCAGGTCTCATTAAAAAAGCCGGTCAGGTAACCGGCTTTATTGTTTGAGTAATTGCAGAAATTACTGCTTCACTGTCTCGTTAAGCCCACCACCCAGCGATCGGTAGAGATCGACTGCATTCGTTAGCCGTAGCAGACGAGTCGAGAGTAGGGTCTGCTCGGCGCTATAGAGCTCACGCTCGGCGTCGAGCACCTCGAGATAGTTGGCAACACCATTTCGGTAGCGGACTTGCGCTAATTCCAGTCGCGCGGCTTGCGCATCACGCATCGCCTGCTGCGCGCCGATTTCACTCGCTAGCGTTGCCCGCGCATCCAGCGCATCGGCGACTTCGCGGAATGCCACTTGAATCGCCTTCTCGTAATTGGCAATAGCGATATTGGTGCGTACTGTTGCGAGATCCAAATTCGCCTGGTTACGGCCACTATCAAAAATCGGTAGCGACAACGAGGGAGTGAAGTTCCAGATACCCGACCCGCTATCAAATAAATTATTCAGCGACGAGCTTGCTAATCCGACCCCGGCAGTCAGTGACATACGCGGGAAGAACGCCGCACGCGCCGCCGCGATATTCGCTTGGTTAGCGCGTAATACTTGCTCAGCCGACCGAATATCTGGACGTTGCGCCAATAAATCTGATGGAAGCCCAGCGCTGATATCTGCGGTGATGGCTTGCTCTGACAGCAAGGCGCGCTGCTCTGCAAGCTTACTGCTGCTACCGACCAACAGCGCTAACGCATTAGTACTTTGCGCGTGCTGCCGACGCAGCGCGAGTACCGCTGCCGACGCGGACTGCACCAGGGTTTCGCTCTGCCGCAGCTCGAGTGCGTTTGAGATTCCGGCGTCAAAACGTTGCTGCACCAAATCAGCAGAGGCTTGCCGCGCTTTCAGCGTACGCTCGGCGATGTGTAGCTGCTCTGCCAGCGCGCGCTCATTCAACCAGACCTTGGCAACTTCACCGACCAATGCTATCTGTGCTGCTCGCTGCGCTTGTTCGGTCGCAAAGAACTGAGCGAGCGCCGCTTCAGACAAGTTTTTTACACGACCGAAAAAATCCAGCTCGAACGCAGTCATGCCTAAGCCAACTTGGTACGAGGTGTACTCGACTCGGTTGGCTCCCAACAATGCACGGGTGCGGGTGCCGCCGGCGGTGGCGTTGACGGTGGGTAGCTGGTCAGCGCGCTGTATACCGTACAAGGCTCTGGCTTCTTCAATTCGAAGCGCGGTCGCTTTCAGGTCGCGGTTATTCGCTAAGGCTTGCTCAATCGCCTGCTGTAGTTCAGGGTTTTGAAAGAACTCGCGCCAGCCAATATCGATAGCAGCGGGTGCCTCACTGGTCGGCGTTGCAAACTTCTCGGGAATCGGTGCCTTGGGCGATTGAAAATTTGGCAGAATCTGGCAGCCGGACAGTGCCAGCCCGGCGGCTAAGAGGCTGATGTAGGACAGCGTTTTTTTCATTTATGGCTCCTTGCTGGCCTCAGCCATGTGCGCGGCATACAGCTTGCGCTGGCGCTCATTGCCTTTGAATATGCTGCGTACAACGATGAAAAACACCGGTACGAATAACACCGCTAGTACTGTCGCTGCGATCATGCCACCCATCACACCGGTACCAATGGCGCGCTGGCTCGCCGAGCCTGCGCCAGTTGCGATCACCAGCGGCAGCACCCCCAGAATGAAAGCAAACGAGGTCATGATGATCGGCCTGAAGCGCAAGCGCACGGCCTTCAGCGTTGCCTCGACCAGATCCATACCGGTCGCTTGTAAGTCTTTCGCAAATTCGATAATCAGAATTGCATTCTTTGCGGACAGGCCGATGATTGCGATGAGCCCGACCTTGAAGTAAACATCATTCGGCATACCGCGCAGCATCGTAAAGGCCACTGCCCCCAGCACGCCTAACGGCACCACCAGTAGCACCGCGATCGGAATCGTGGTGCTTTCGTATAGCGCAGCGAGAACAAGGAACACCGCCAGTAACGCTAACGCAAATAGCAAGGTGGCAGTTGAGCCCGCTGCTTTTTCTTCCAGCGACTGCCCAGCCCACTCATAGCCTATACCTTGCGGTAGCTGCGCAACCAAACGTTCAACTTCAGCCAGTGCATCACCCGAAGATTTTCCTGGTGCGGCATCACCTTGAATCTTCATCGCCGGGTAGCCATTGAAACGGATCAGCTGTACCGGGCCATTGACCCATTTGCTATTCGTGAATGCTGACAGGGGCACCATAGTGCCTTGGTTATTGCGGACAAAAATTTTCTGCAAATCCTCCGGCATTAATCTTTTTTCAGGTACGGCTTGCACAATCACGCGCTGCTGTCTTCCAAGGTTTGGAAAATCGTTCACATAACTCGATCCAAAGGTGGCAGCCAGCGTCGCATTGATTTCATTGAGCGACAAACCAAGCGCATTAGCCTTATCGCGATCAATCTCCAGCTTGAGTTGCGGCGAGTCTTCCATGCCCTCGGGACGGGCGCTTTTAATCACTTCGCTCTTGCTCATCATGCCGAGCAGCTGGTTACGGGCAGCGAGTAAAGCATCATGGCCTAGTCCCGCTCGGTCTTGTAGACGCAATGAAAAGCCGGTCGCATTACCAAGCTCACGAATCGCCGGCGGGTTGACAGTAAAGACAATAGCGTCTCGGATGATACCCATCAGCATCAAGGCTTTTTTGGCGATGGCCTCAGAGCTGAGCTCCGGCTTCTCTCGCTCTTTCCAGTCTTTAAGTGGCACGAACAGCAATCCACCGTTTTGGCCGTTACCCGAAAACGAAAAACCTAGCACCGAGACGATGCCTTGCACGCCGGGCTCTCTTAAAAAATACTGCTCGGCTTGCTCCATGACCGATAGCGTGCGCGCGGTCGATGCGCCGGGTGGAAGCTGCACATTCGCCAGCAGGTAGCCTTGATCTTCCGGTGGCAGAAACGAGGTTGGCATACGCACTGCCAGGAACGCGACGGTGGCGACGATCACGCCGTAGATCACCATGTAGCGGCCGCTTGCTTTCAGAACGCGGGATACCCAGCCGGTGTAGCCGTCAGTCGTTCGACGGAACAGCCTGTTGAACGCGCCAAAAAATCCTTTGCGCTCATGATGTCCCGGCGCGATCGGCTTCAGTAGCGTGGCACACAGTGCCGGCGTCAGCGTCAGCGCCATGATGGCCGAGAACACCATCGATGACACCATCGACATTGAGAACTGGCGATAAATCGCACCCACCGAGCCGGTGAAAAAAGCCATCGGCACGAACACGGCAATCAGCACTAGCGTAATACCAACAATGGCACTGGTAATCTGACCCATTGCCTTGATCGTGGCCTCACGCGGCGAAAGACCTTCTTCGCTCATGATGCGTTCAACGTTCTCAACTACCACGATCGCATCATCAACCAGAATACCAATCGCCAGCACCATACCGAACATGGTGAGTACATTGATCGAGTAGCCGAACGCCGCCATCGTCGCGAAAGTACCCATGAGCGATACCGGAACCACGATCGCAGGAATGATGGTGTAGCGCAGGCTCTGCAAGAACAACAGCATCACCAGAAACACAAGAATCACTGCCTCGATCAGTGTCTTGACGACTTCTTCAATCGAGATCTTGATAAACAGCGAGGTATCGTAGGGGATCACATACTCGATACCGGGTGGGAAAAATTTAGACAGCTCGGCCATTTTTTGCCTGACCAGCGTTGCTGTCTCAAGTGCGTTGGCAGTTGGTGTCAGCTGTATGCCAACCGCGGCGATGGGCTTACCGTTCAGGCGCGCGGAAAAACCGTAAGACTGACCTGCTACCTCCACGCGACCAATATCGCGAATCCGCACGGTGGCGCCGCCGGGTTGCGCTCGCAGCACGATATTGCCGAATTCTTCCGGCGTCGAAAGCTGACCCGTGATCACGATTGATGTGGCGATACGCTGCGAACTCGGCGCCGGAAGATCGCCCAGCACACCCGCAGAGAACTGCGCGTTCTGTGCTTTGATAGCGCTCACCACATCGCTCGGGGTGAGCTTGAAGCCGACCAGTTTGTCAGGGTCGACCCACACCCGCATCGCGCGCTCGGTACCAAACAACTGCGCCACACCGACGCCGGGGATACGTTTGATCTCGTTGAGAATATTGCGTGCAATGTAATCACCCAGCGCAACCGGGGTAATCTGATCATCGGTGGCGCGCAGGTTGACGAACATGAGTAAGTTACTGCGCGCGCGCGTGATCGTCACACCTTGCTGCACTACCGCTTGCGGTAGGCGCGCCTCGATACGCTTGAGGCGGTTTTGTACGTCGACTGCTGCTAACTCAGGATTGGTGCCGGTCTTGAAAGTGACAGAGACCTGCGAACCACCATCAGCCTGGCTTTGCGACTCGATGTACAGCATGTTCTCGGCGCCGTTCATCTCCTGCTCGATCAGACTGGTGACACTTTCATCGACCGTTTGTGCGGAGGCACCGGGATAGATCGCGTTCACGATGATGGTGGGCGGCGCGATCACCGGGTACTGCGAAATCGGCAGCTTGGGGATAGAAAGAATTCCGGCGAGCAGAATGAACAGTGCGATGACCCACGCGAACACCGGCCGGTCAATGAAAAACTTGGCCATGACGAGGCCTCCTTATTTTTTGCTAGGCGCTGTGTTGGGTGCGGCTGCAGGTGCAGCAGCCGGCGATGCGGGCGTACTTGGCGCTGTTGCTGCGCTTGCAGCGGGCGCGCCTGATGCATTGGGTGCGCCAGCCGCGCTTGACGGTCCCGCTGCTGTCCAAGGCAGCGCCTTGACGGGTGCGCCAGGCTTTACCTTTTGTAAGCCTTCAACAATCACCGTGTCTCCGGGCTTCAAACCGGAACTGATAATCCAATGAGTGCCGTATGCGCCGTCAGTCTTGACCGGCCGCGGCGCTACTTTGCCCTCGGCATCTACGGTCATAACCAACGAGCCATCGACGGTGCGCATCACGGCTTGCTGCGGCACCGTGATCGTGCCCGGCCGCACGCCCTGCTCAACCCTTACGCGCACATACATCCCGGGCAGCAGCGTGCGTTGCGGGTTAGGAAATTGTGCGCGCAAAATCACCGAGCTGGATTGCGGATCAACCACCGCCTCGGAGAACAGCAACTGTCCACCCTGCGGATACGGCCGGCCATCTTCGGTAACCAGCGTCAGCTTGGCCTTGACACCGTTCTTGCCCGACTGACCCATCAGCTCACGCAAGCGCGCCATTTCAACTGACGACTGGCTGAGCGTGACGTAGATAGGATCAAGCTGCTGAATGATCGCCAGCGGGTTGGGGTCATTCGCCGTGACCAGCGCCCCTTCGGTTATTAGTGTGCGACCGATACGACCTGAAATCGGTGCCGACACCGTGGCCCAAGACAAGTTGAGCTTGGCAGTTTCTTGCGCCGCGCGCGCAGTATCGACCGCGGCACGGGCAGCACTGACATCCGCCGTAGCCAATTTTTGTGCACTACCCAGATCGTCGAATTCTTGTTTACTGACCGCGTTCGACTCAACCAAATTGCGGTAGCGATTCAGTTTGGTCGTAGCCTGCGCCAAATTAGCCTCGGCTCGGGTGACATTTGCCTCAGCCTGGCCCACGCTCGCTCTGGCGCTGGCAAATGTTGCCATGTAGGGTGCAGGATCAAGCTGATACAGAGGCTGCCCCGCGCGTATCTCGCTACCCTCATTAAAGTAGCGCTTCTGCACGATGCCACCCACCCGCGCGCGTACCTCGGCAGTGCGGACGGCTTCGACCCGGCCAGGCAGCTCGCTGATATTCGTCACCTGCTCGGGCGAGACAGTGATCACTGACACCATCGGAGGCGGTGGCGCGGCATTGGCGGGTGCCTTGGAGTCCTCTTTTTTGCCACAGCCGCCGATCGCCATTAGCAGGGCAGGGATGAGGATTGTGCGTACTGTGATGTTGGTATTCATGATTGATCGCACCAATTAAAAAAATGTCGCAAAGAGCCCAAAGCCGCCCTCGCACGACGGGTCACCATTCACCGTGCCGGGGCACGGCGTCTTCACCGCGCTTCGAGCAGCGTGTTGATTTCTACTAAATCAGCCTCTGACAACGCGCCAGAGGCTGCCTTCAATTTCAAGCCGGCGAGCAATGTGTCGTAGCGAGCCTTCGCCAGATCACGCCGAGTCGAGTACAGCTGCTGCTGTGCGTTCAGCACATCGATATTGATACGCACCCCGACCTCGTAGCCTAATTTATTTGCCTCCAGCGCCATCAGGCTGGAGCGTTCGGCGGCTTCCAGCGCGCGTACCTGCGATAAGCCGCTCTGCACACCGAGGTAAGCAGTGCGAGCCCCCTGTGCCGCGTTACGCCGCGCCGAATCAAGATCGGCGCGCGCTTTCTCTTCCAGTGTAACGGCTTGCGTGACCTGACTCGTGGTCGCATAGCCCGTAAAGATCGGTATGTTCAGCTGCACGCCAATGCTAGAAATACTGCTAGCCGTTGGAATTGATCCGAACGCGCTTTTGGCGTCGGTGTAGCTGGCGACTGCATCGACCGTTGGCAGGTGGCCTGCGCTTGCACGTCGAATATCGAGTTTGGCGATTTCCACAGCCAATGCCTGCGCCACTACACCAATATTCCCGGACTCTGCATGCGTTACCCACTGCTCGGCGTTGGATGGCTCCGGGGGTGATAGCGTCAGCCCGGCTGCAAGCCCTCGCAACGCCTCAGGCGCTTGACCCGTGAGCAAGGCCAGCTGGTGTCGCTTGACTTGTAAATCATTGAGCGCCGCGATCTCTTGCGCCTGAGTCAGATCGAAGCGCGCTTGCGCTTCGTGAGTATCGGTGATGGTTGCGGTACCGACTTCAAAATTTCGCTGGGCAGAGGCCAGCTGCTCGGCGATCGCGATCTTCTGTGCTTGAATGAATGCGATGGCGTCTTGCGCCGCCAGCATATCGAAATACGCTTGTGCCACGCGCAGCGCGAGATCGATTTTGGATTGTTCGAACTGCACCTCGCTCACCGCTACTTGCAACTTGCTTTGATCGTAGGCGATAAAACTGCCGAGGTTGTACAGTGGCTGCTTTAACTGCAGCACATATTTCTGATCGGTGTAATCGAGCGATGTGGGTTGCCGTGTCAAAGGATTGGTCGTGTCCCCCATGATCTTGGCAACAGACGCATTAAATCCTGCTTGCGGCAGTAATGCAGCGCGGCCCTGTACTTGCCGCTCACGGCCGGCGTCACGTTGCAGCTTGGCGCTAGCGAACTGGCTGTCGTACACCATCGCATCGCGATAGGCTTGCAACAAGTCAGCGCTCGAGGCTGCGCTTGATACCAGTGCAAGCGAGAGGAGCGCGCTTAATTGGGTCTTGCGCATGCGACATCCTGTCATGAGTGAGTGTGCCATCGGCGAGCGTGAGGTTGGGTGAGCGTACGTACGAATGATTTGGCAGCGCACTCAGAATTTGAACGCGGATGGCCGCTCCGCGTTGCGCAGCGGCGCGATGTTGGTTTCGAACAGCTTGCGCGTATCCCAAGCGTCCTCTGCGGTGCGTGTTATCAGACAAGCAGACATCACCGGTGCCTCGCCCACCACGGCAATAATCCGACCGCCCACCCTCACTTGGCTGAGCAGCGTCGCCGGTAGCGTGGGTACTGAGCCGGACAACAGGATCACGTCATACGGCACCGACAGGGCGCCATGCCCAGGCCAGCCGCGCGCGCCATCACCCAACTCGACAGTGACATTTTCGATACCGTAGGCGCGCAGGTTTTGCTCTGCCAGCGTCTTGAGCACCGGCTCTATTTCAACGCTGACCACATGGCGCGCATGGCGCGCTAGCAGTGCAGCCATGTAGCCAGAGCCAGCACCGATTTCAACCACCAACTCATCATCTTGCAGCGCTGCCTCTTGCAATAAACGCGCTTCAAGTTTAGGCGACAGCATCTGTTGCCCGCACGGCAGCGGGATCTCGCTATCAACAAAGGCCAGGCTTTGATACGCCGCTGGCACGAAAGCTTCGCGACGCACCTCGAGCAAAGTATTGAGCACTGCGTGATCAAGCACTTCCCATGTGCGAATCTGCTGCTCAATCATATTGTGACGGGCTTGTTCAAGTTTCATGGCGTAGTTCACTCAGCAAAAAAGTGTTGGATTTTATCAAACGGGGTCATCGTGTTTGGCAGCGGTGCCTGATAATGGCGCGCTGCCACTGCCTGAAGATTGAGACGCCGGCGGACCAAAACGCCGACGCATCCACACAGCAAAATCATCGAGCCACGTGTAAATGACCGGCACCACCACTAGCGTCAGAATAGACGAGGTAATGATCCCGCCGATCACCGCTTGGCCCATTGGTGCGCGCTGCTCGGAACCCTCAGCCAGACCCAGCGCCAGCGGCACCATGCCAAACACCATCGCCAGCGTGGTCATCAAGATTGGCCGTAGCCGTACACGCGCAGCTTCCAGTAAAGCGGCACCACGCTCCATGCCCATGCTACGCGCCTGATTCGCAAAATCTACCAGCAGGATCGCGTTTTTGGTGACCAGCCCCATCAACATGACAAAGCCGATGATTGAAAACAGATTCAAGGTTGAGCGGAAAAACATCAGCGACAAGAACACGCCGATCAGCGTTAGCGGTAGCGCCGACATAATCGCGACCGGCTGCAGGAAGCTACCAAACTGCGAAGCGAGAATCATGTAAATAAAAATAATCGCAAGCAGCAGCGCTTGCAGCGCGTACCCAAATGATTCCGCCATATTCTTGCTCGCACCACCCACCTGAAACCGATAGCCCGGTGAGAACTGCATCTGCTCCAGTGTTTTTTTAATCTCGGCGCTCACCTGTCCTGCAGAGCGCCCCACTACGTTTGCAGATAGCTCCACTTCGCGGTTCAGATCACGGCGATTAATCTGGTTCGCGCCGGTCGCGGGGGATATATCTGCCACTTGCCGCAGCGGCACCAGTTTGGGTGAGCCGTCGCTATTCATCTGCGTGCTGCCTAACATCAGCTTTGACAGGTCGTTGATATTGGTGCGATCGCTTGGGGGCAAACGCACATAAACATCGTAGCTTTCATCATTGGGGGCGCGCCAGCTGGTCGTTACCTCGCCACCGAGCAGCGGGCGCAGGGTGCCGCCGATTTGTGCCACGCCCACGCCAAGGTCGGCAGCTAATTCACGGCGTGGCTCTACCCAAATCGTAGGTTTGCCTGGCTTCAGACTGGTCTCCAGATCGACGACACCCGGAATGGCACGAATACGCACGGTCGCTTCCTCGGATAACTTGCCGAGTTGTTTCAAGTCCGGGCCGAGCAGCGATAGCCGTATTTGCTTGTTGTCACCGCCCACACCATCGAGCGCACCCACATGCGTCACAGTGATACCGGGTATACCTGCCAGCTTGTCGCGCAGAGGTTGGTTTAGCTGTTTGGTGCTGCGCTGACGCTCTGCACGCGGCACTAATCGCGCGTACACCGTGGCGTAGTTTTTTCCTTGTGCTGTGCCGGTGTTGATGGTGCTGTAAAGATCGCGTACCTCGGGTAGTTCGCGCAGCGCTGTCTCGACTTGCCGGGTTTTGCTTTCTGTGAATTCGAGCGATGAGCCGACCGGCGTGTAGAACACGACACCAGTCTCGGAGTAATCAGCTTGCGGCACAAACTCGGTACCGATCAGCCCCGCTGCAGGAATCAAAAAACCGCCAAAGAAGGTGGCGACAGCTAGCAGCATCGTCGCCACGCGGTGCCTGAGTGACCATTGCAGTGCATGCTGATATTGGTCAGAGAACCAATGCACCAAGCGCTCGAATTGATGTAGCACTCGACCGATGGTGTTTGCGTACCATCCACGCGTGGCGTGCTCGCCGCGTGATTCGGGATCGTGCCATATTGATGACAGCATCGGATCCAAGGTGAACGACACGAACATCGATATCAGTACTGCAGCAGCTACCGTGATGCCGAACTGATGAAAGAAGCGACCGATGATCCCGCCCATAAAACCAACCGGCAGAAACACGGCAACAATCGACAGCGTCGTAGCCAATACAGCCAGACCGATTTCTGCTGTGCCTTCCAGCGATGCCTCGCGCGCATTCTTGACGCGGCCATTGAACCGCATACCCGCGTGACGCACGATATTTTCACGCACCACAATCGCATCATCGATCAGCAGACCAACGCACAGCGACAGCGCCATCAGCGTGATCATATTGATGGTAAAACCAAACCAATCCATGAATAAAAAAGTGCCGATCAGGGACACCGGTAGCGTTAATCCGGTAATCACCGTCGAGCGCCACGAGTTCAAGAACAGGAACACAATCAAGATAGTCAGTAGCGCGCCTTCGATCAGTGTGCGTCGTACATTCTCAACGCCGACCCTTATCTGACGCGAGCCATCTTTCACCATCTCCAGCTTCATGCCCGGATGAAGCTGATCCAAGGTGGCTTGTAGCTCACCAATCGATTTTTTCAGGTTATCGACCACCTCGATGGTGTTCTGGCCCTGCGCTTTGAGAATGTCGAGCGCCAGCGTGCGTTGGCCGTTATAGCGCGCCAGGCTTTCTTGTTCATGCTGGCTATCGACCACCTCGGCGACTTGATCAAGCTGAATCGATTGACCACCACGACGCGCGACCACAATCCGCCCGAAGTCTTCGGGTCGTTTGATTCTCCCCTGCACCTGCACCATTTGCTCGTTGGCGCTGGTACGTACCGAGCCTGCGGGTAGCTCCTGGTTCTCGTTACGCACCGCTTGCATGACCTGATCCACGCTGATACCGAGCGCTTCCATCGCAGCCGGCTTCAAGTAGATTTGAATCTCGCGCTTGACGCCACCCACCAGCGTCACCGAGCCCACACCCCGCACATTCTCCAACCGTTTCTTGACCAGCTCATCAGCGACGCTGGTGAGTTCGCGCATGCTGTAATTACCTTTGCCCGCTGCATTGCTTACTGCGAGCGAGAAAATTGGTCGATCTGCTGGGTCGTAGCGGGTGACGCGCGGCTCTTTCACCTCTTTGCGAAATGCCGACTTGATGATCGCGACTTTCTCGCGCACATCCTGCGCACCTTGCGCCGGATCGACAGTCAGCTGGAACTCGATGATCACCACCGACAAGCCCTCATACGAGCGCGAGGTCAGGGCGTTGATGCCATTGATAGTGTTAACCGCTTCCTCTACTTTGCGCGTGACGTCTGATTCGACAGTCTCAGGCGCTGCACCGGGATATTCGGTTTGTACGACGACGACCGGGAAGGTCACATCCGGGAACTGATCGACCCGCAGCCGCTGATAAGAAAACAGACCCAGCACCACGAATGCCAGCATCATCATAGTGGCGAGAACGGGGTTGCCGATACTGATTCTGGTGAACCACATGGTGCGTGTGTCTTCTGGTTAGCGGTTAGGGTTTGCGGCTATGCGAACGACGGTCCCCGGGATCAGGTTGCCCATATCGGTGCGGATTACCTGCGCACCAAAATCAAGCCCGCTGGTGATTTCAATGCGTGGCTCATCACCGACCACGCCGCTGCTGCCTAGCGTGACTGGGATGCGCTCGACTTTATTGTTCACAATTACAAATACAAAGCTGCCGCCATTGACCGTGCGTACGGCGCTCTGCGGTAGCGCCATGGCGCCTGACTTGCTACTCAGCAGCAGTCGTCCATCGGCAAACATGCCCACGCGAAGCAGGTTCTGCGGGTTGGCCACCTGCACGTACACAGGCACCGAGCGCGAGCCCGCTTGCGTGGCTGGATTGATCCGCACCACCTTGCCCTCGAACCGTTGCGGCAGACCTTCTAACCGCAATTCAACCTTTTGCCCAATCACGACCTGCGCGATCTCCTTGCTTGGTACTGCGGCTTCCAGTTCCAGTCTTTGCAGATTCACGATGTCAAGCAAGCGCGCATCGGTCGCCACTTTTTCGCCCGGCTGCGCATGGCGCACAGACACCAAGCCCGAAATCGGCGCGCGGCTGATAGTGTCATTCAGTGATTTTTGTACGATGTCGAGCGCAGCTTGCGCCGCGTCGACATTCGCCTTGGCGGCAGCGTACTGACTCGCTGAGTTGTCGAACGCGTTCTTGGAGATGAAACCCTTCTCGACCAGTGCCAGGTTGTTGTCGCGCGTTTTTACCGCAATCTCAAACTGCGCGCGTGCGTTATTCAGGTTGCCGCGTGCTTGCGCAACACGGGCATCGTACTCCGCAGTATCCAGCTTCACCACCACCTGACCGGCTTTCACGGCTTCGCCTTCACGCACTGTAATCGCGCGGATCTCCGCCGCGACTTTAGCCTTCACTATCACCTGATCAACCGCACGCAACGAGCCTGTCAGCAGCATGACTTGCCGCAGCTCAGCGGGCTCGGTGGTAAAGACTTCGGTCGGCAAAAATTCCAGAGGCGCTGGGGTGGTTGATTTTGCGGTCGCGGGTGCCGCAGAACTGCTCGACCCGGTTGCCGATACGTTGGGTTCTGCTGTTTTGGCTTTGAACCAGAAACGGCCAGCCACTGCAGCCGCAACCAGCAGGACAACGATAATGATGATGGTACGTTTACGCATAGCGGAGGTTGTGTTCAGGTTGAGCGGCTGCCCGGTGTTTCGAAGCCGCGGGTCAGCAAATCAACCAGGCAATCGAGGAAGGCATCGGGGTCGATCGGGTCCAGATGACATGCGTGCAGCGAGTGCCGCCACATGGTCAGCATTAGCATCGGCGCGATAATCACGCGGGTCGCCATCGTAGTATCAACCGGTCGGAACTCATCCAGCGCGACACCGCGCTCGATAATTCGCGCAAGCAGCGCACCGCCTCGCGAGACCACTTCTTCATGATAAAAGCGCGCTACATCCGGGAAATTGCCCGACTCGGCCATCATCAGCTTCGAGATACCTGATAACTTGGTGGCACCAATACACTGCCACCAGCCATCGATGCACTGACGCAGCAGCTCGCTGCTGTGCCCTTCAAAGGTATTAATCAGTTCCTCGGCATCCGCCAGCGGCGGCACCATGTTGGCGCGCACCACTGCTTTGAATAGCTCTTCCTTGTTCTCGAAGTACAAATACAGCGTGCCCTTCGACACGCCTGCGCGCGCCGCCACCTCATCGAGCCGCGTAGCCGCGTAGCCGCGCTCGACAAACAGATCTAACGCTGCCTCAAGTAATTCCTGCGGACGGGCGTCTTTACGGCGCTCCCAGCGGGGCTTGTTGCGGGCTTCAACGAGGCTGGTCATGGCGGCATGGCGGGTTACTAACCGGGGGGTCAGCAATATAGGCCGCGCGGTGAAATAACGTCAAGCAATTCAGTGCTGATCTCGGCGCAGGCCTTGAAAAACACTAGGAAACCGCTGGGGTCGGCGGGTTACCAAGTGCGTCGACGAGCTGACATTGCCAGATTGAACATGATCGGCGCGTCAGTCCTCTTTATCCACGCGGGCAAACGATCTACGCCATCGCCCGCCAAAGGTTCATATCATCACTGAAAGGAACATCGTGAGCACACAAAAGCCGACGCTTAGTCGTCAATCTTCGCGCATAGAAATGGACGCTCATAGCGAAGAGAGCAGCACCGAGGCATCAAACACCAACACCGCCGCTAAAGATAGTTCGTCGGGCACCGAACATCCAGAGCGCAAGAAGCAGCCTGCACTTCAGCAGGGGCAGCGGCCCCGGGCGGGTACCTGGCTGGCGGCAACGGCAAGCGGTGGCGCTCCCTCCACCAGTACTGCGGCAGCCAGTAACCAGAAAAATTCGACCGAGCCTGCCCTGTCGCCGCGTGGCGCTCTGCCGCCGCTGCCCACCACGCCAGGTAGCACAACGCCCAGCAGCAGCAAGCCGGGCAGCAGCAAGGCCGGTAGTCCCGCAAGTAACGCCGCAACACCCAAAACGGCGGAGGCGGACACCAAGATAAAAGAACCCTATGTAAAGACCAAGGTGTCAGGAGCCAAGGTGCCTGAAGCGATCGCGAGCAGTTTGCGTGCAGGCTTTAAAGGCTGTGAAAGAGTAACCGACCCGAACAATCCTGCGAAAGTCAGATCCGTTCCCATATTCAATGTACCCATCAAGCAGATTGCGCGCTTGCTGGTAGGGCTGGAATCTAATTTCTATAACAACAAGCCCTCAAATGAAAACATGCAAAAGCCGTTGAGAGATGGATGTGGTCTCATCAACTTTGAGGTGAGCTATGGCAATACGCTGGATGAAATCAACGTGATCGACCGGATACTACTGCCCTTTACACGGAATTCTCGCGGAAACCCGCATGCAGAGCAGGCTAGAGGCGAGCTTTGTGAGCGATTCAATGAATTTGCTTCAGGCCCACATAAAAACCTACTCACAACAGAAGAGGGAAAAAATGCTAAAGAGCTCACCCTTCAAAATTTATCGTTCCGCGAGCAGTTTGATTATGTGATTCAGCCACTGCAGAGCTATATCTACGGCCCAGACCGTAATCTCGAATCATCGTGCTTACCGGAAGAATTTAAGATATTTTTGAAAGAGATTGTTCATTGCTATTTTAAGTGGTCTGAACAGCAAGATATTCCGCCTGATCAGCTTTTCGGGATGGTCAAGAGCGCAGTGGTTGGGATGTTATTCATTCGTGGCTTGAGCCCACTATGGATCGCAAATTTTGATGCTGATGCACAAACTCAGCAGCATGCTGACCGAGCATGGGTAACATTCAAGCAAAAGCTCAGCGCCCAACTTGGCCGCTATACGTCTTTCTTATGTGATGATTTTGTGCTTAACATCATTGCTTCAACTGCTGGCAAGCCTAAAGCGTTCGAGGATTACTTCAGGCCACTGGAAAAAGCTGCCGAGCTGAGACGCAAAGAGGCGTTAGCTGCTACCGCTAAACAGGAGGCTACCAAAAGGAAGCTCGCACGGAGCGCGACAATCTCTGGCCCCGCTCCCACCAGCACAGGCAAACTTCCCAGCCTTGGCAACTTGATTCAAGGTTTGGTATCACCCCGGAAAAAAGAAAAATCAGGTGCGACGCAAATGCCTATGTCACCGCGTTCGGGTACTGCCGCCGAGCGCGTGCAGTCGTCGGAAGGGCTGCTTCTCAAAAAAACCGACACCCGGGCTAACCAAGTGAAGCGCACCCGGGTGCGAGGTCTGGATCAATATCTCAAAGAAATTAAGGTACCGGATCGTGATCCCGGATTTATCAGATTCCTAAATAACGCAATCGGAAACCGTGCTAACTATGAAATTTTTGAAATTGTACCAGCAGCATTTTGTTTACAGCAATTGAATAAATATCTCGATAGCCTTCGGCAGACAACTGGAGCCCCATCACAAAGCCTTGAGCAGACGCAGACATTTTTCGCAAAGCTAGCAAGAGACGAGCGTAAACAGGCCGAGCGGGATGTGGCGCAATCCAAGCGCCAAGTCGGTTCCAACTCATCGGTCGGTAAGGCAACCAATTCGCTCACCGCGAAATCACCTCTCGTACCGAGCTTGGATTTGGGCGAATTGAAAAATAGCCCGTTCGCTGAAGAAGCAGACGATGAAGAAGAGGCTTCTGCATCGAGCAAGACCGAGCCTAGCGATAGCAGCGAGGTTGAGACCGAACGCAGTGAAGATGATGTCGCAATCTTGAATCAAGTCGCCACCACAGAAAAGGAAAAAAATTAAGATTAAGCATATAGGCGATGCTGATCAGACGTCACTTCCGTTTGGTTACTAGCCTATTCAGAAAAACAGGTGATCCGAAAACCCTCGACCTCGTGGCAGGTCGGGGGTTTTATTTTTGATTGTCCAAAAAATTCTGTATGAAGCACACGACTGAAAAGGCGCATGTAAATAGTCAGAACATAGCCCGCCTATCGACTCATCGTCACACGCTCTGAGATAGTCTTGCCATGATAAGCTTCGCCCTCTTTTCTGCTTTGTGCGCAATCGGTATGGATATCACGCTGTTGATTCAGGTTGTCATGATGGGCATCGTCGAGGGGCTGACTGAGTTCCTGCCGATCTCCTCCACCGGACATTTGATTCTCGCTGGTAGTCTGCTCAACTTCACCGGTGAAAAAGTCAAGGTATTTGAAATCGTGATTCAGGCAGGCGCCATGCTGGCAGTGTGCTGGGAATATCGGGTCAAGATCTCGCGAGTGATTCTAGATTTCAAACACGATATCGCCGCGCGGCGTTTTGTGGTGAATTTACTGATTGCATTTTTGCCCGCAGTCATCCTTGGGCTGATCTTTGGTAAAGCGATAAAGGTACACCTCTTTAAGCCTGTGCCGGTGGCGCTCGCGTTTATAATCGGGGCATTTATTATTATCATCGTCGAGCGACGCCAGCGCCGCGTGATGTACTCGCGGGTTGATACCGTCGATGATATGAGCGCGGCTGATGCGCTTAAAGTCGGGCTTGCGCAGTGCCTTGCGCTGATCCCCGGCACGAGTCGATCAGGCGCCACGATTATCGGTGCTATGGCGTTTGGCTTGTCTCGTCAAGCTGCGACCGAGTTTTCTTTCTTTTTAGCGATTCCCACCTTGTTCGGTGCAACCGTGTATTCGCTGTATAAAGAGCGAGCGCTACTATCCGCTGCTGACTTGCCGATGTTTAGTATCGGCGCATTATCAGCATTTATCTCGGCCTTTCTGTGTGTGCGCTGGCTGCTACGCTACATTAGCTCGCACGACTTCATGATATTTGCTTGGTACCGGTTGGTATTTGGCGGTATCGTTCTGGTGACCGCATTCACCGGCTGGGTGAATTGGGCTGAATAAAGCTTCATGAAGTAAAGCGACAAAGACTACAGCTCCGCAGCCCAAAGCTCCGCAGCCCAAAGCTCCGCAGCCCAAAGCTCCGCAGCCCAAAGCTCCGCAGCCCAAAGCTCCGCAGCCCAAAGCTCCGCAGACTAAAGCCCCGCAGACTAAAGCCCCGCAGACTAAAGCCCCGCAGACTAAAGCCCCGTTGACTAAAGCCCCGTTGACTAAAGCCCCGCAGCCCAAAGCCCCGCAGCCCAAAGC
>VGHX01000053.1 GCA_016868055.1 Betaproteobacteria bacterium | reverse complement strand
GTTCGGTTTGGCTGAGGTGTGTATAGGTCATGTGCTTCTTCGACTGGCCGGTCAAAAGGCTTTGATACTAATGCACCTCAGCCATCCAACCCATTAATCAAAGTTGCACTTCGTCCTTGAATTCACCTCTCGATAAATCACTCCGTTTGCTGAAAATTCCTCAAAGAAGGCTCAATAGCGTGATTACCCATAGCAGTGGATGTGTCCTCGAGCGTCTCCATGCAGCGTTTTCAAGTACGAATAAAAAAGCACCGGAAAGGCTGTAAAGATCGCTCAAAGTTTGCTTCACCACAATACCGATGAGCTCTGATTTAACTGATCAGAAAAATCTTAGGTGTCACTCCATGAGCCGCCATCAGCGCTATCGATCTCATCATGTTGGCGATTACGTCGCTTCGGTCGTCCAGGTTCTCGCCAAGTGCGCTTTTCAAGTTCGCCTAATTTGTCATGTGCGCGCCATTGGAATACCAAGCGAATGTCAACATCATGAGTGCGCGACGCATGAAGCGCGCTGGTGGCACTGGCAAGCTCGAGAATTTCCAGCTTCTGCTTGAGTGACCACACGCGGCGAGTGCGGTAGTCTCGTCTTTCTTTCGATTGCTTATTCTTGAGTGTGAAGATACGGCTCATCGACGACACCTCGCATAAAAATCAAGGAGCCGTGACAATGCAACGGAACTGAGGAGTCGTGGCGAGCTTTGTTCAGCGTGGCGCTGATTTATTGGTAAACACGAATTGATTTACACAAGAGTGTCGTTGCTTTACGACGTGTTCGATAATCGAATCAAATGTCTGATCGTGATCGCAGTGCTTCACCAATCATGACAAGTACCGGACCTTCGCCGGTAGATAGCCCATGCATCATTTCACCCAGCGAGAGTCGGGACACGGACTCGTCTTTGCGACTGACGTTTTCAATGACAATCACAGGCGTGTTCGGTGATTTGCCATGGGCTATGAGTCGATGCGCAGTGTCAATCGCTTCTTGGCCACCCATGTATTGGATCAGCGTATCGCACTCAGGTAGCGCTGCTTGATCAGGTTCTTCGCGACCCGTTGTGGACGTGAAGAAGGCAACATTCCGTGCAACGCCGCGCTTGGTTAATGGTTGTTTGATGCTGGCTGCAGCGGCAAATGCGGTAGTCACACCCGGCACAACTTCGAAGCTGATATTGGCCTGTTCAAGCGCGCGCATTTCTTCATCGGCGCGACCGAACAGCATAGGATCCCCACCTTTGAGTCGTACCACACGCTCATATAAAAACGCCGATGCAACCAGTTGTTGATTGATCAGTGACTGTGCCGTAGAGCGCTGACCACTGCGCTTGCCGACCGAGATGAGGTCAGCCGAGCGGCAGAGCGCGAGAATTTCAGGAGTGACGAGGGCATCGTAGAGCACCACATCCGCTTTGGCGAGGATGCGGGCACCACGTACGGTTATCAGATCGGCGGCACCGGGACCGGCGCCGACCAGCCAGACCTTACCCGACATCGGTCGGGAAGGCCGTTCGAGAGGGTCGGCCATAGCATACGAAACAGTTAATCCAAGCGGATCATACCTGCAGCCACGGTCTGATGAGTCACTTCGTCGATTAAAATAAAGCTTCCTGTTGCGCGAAGTTGTTGGTACGTGTCAGCGGCCAGCGGTTGTTGTACCGTTATACCGATACGAGCAATACCGTTTAGTTTTAAATCAGTTGCGGCTTGTCGCTGTTGGGTGTTTATATCGAGCAGTGATTCTATGCTGCTGATCTTGGCGGCGACTTGCCTCGTCGTGTGCTTCAACCAGTAACGGCGCTTTAGATCGAGCGGTTCTTCGGACAGCCAGCACACATCAGCACTGAAATTTTTCAGGAGATGCGGTGGCGCATCAGCAGCGACCAGCATGTCACCGCGCGAGATATCGAGGTACTCTTCAAGCAGGATGGTGACTGATTTACCAGCCGATGCGTGCTCCAGCGAACCATCCAGAGTGAGAATGTCTTTGACGGTAGCGCTGTGCCCACCCGGCAAGACCGTGAGCTTGTCACCTTTGCGCACACCACCGGCTTCAATACGACCCATATAGCCGCGGAAGTCTTGCGCTTCATGGCCATTGTGACGCGCCACCAGCTGCACTGGGAAACGCAGCGCGGCCGCATGCTCGTCGTCGTAGACCGATAAAGATTCAAGTAATTCGATTAGCGTTGGGCCTTGGTACCAGCCCATCTGCTCGCTATGTACCACAACATTGTCACCGGCCAGTGCCGACATCGGTAGGGTATGAATATCTTTCAAGCCAAGGGTGGCAGCGAACTCGGCGTAAGCGGCGACGATGTGGTCATACACAGCGCGGTCATAGTTCACTAAATCCATTTTATTGACTGCGACAATCACATGCTGAATCTGCAGTAATTGCGCAATGGTCGAATGGCGCTTGGTTTGTATCAGCAGCTCGGCTTTGCCTTGCGCATCAATCTTCACCTTTGACACATCAATCAGGATGATGACTGCATCTGCAGTCGACGCACCCGTCACCATGTTGCGGGTGTATTGTTCATGTCCTGGTGCGTCGGCGATGATGAACTTGCGTTTCGGCGTGGCGAAGTAGCGGTAAGCCACATCGATGGTGATACCTTGCTCGCGCTCTGCTTCCAGACCATCGGTCAGTAGGGAGAGGTCAATCATGTCGCCGACGGTGCGCTTGTGGCGCGCGCGCGAGATGGCGTCTAATTGATCGGCAAAAATCCCTTTACTGTCGAACAGCAAGCGACCAATTAATGTGCTTTTGCCGTCGTCGACCGAACCGGCGGTAATAAAGCGCAGCAGACCGCGTTGCTGTGCTGCGCTATTTGCAAAATTATTGTCTACCAGAGCGTTCATTTAAAAATACCCTTCTTTCTTGCGCTTTTCCATCGACGCCTCGGAGGTTTGATCATCCATCCGGGTGGCGCCACGCTCTGTAATCTGCGTCACCGCCGTCTCAGCGATGATGGCTTCAACATCGGCAGCGTCGGAAGCGACTGGGCAGGTGCACGAAATGTCACCCACGGTACGGAAACGCACCGTGCGCACTTCGATGCTTTCACCCTCACGCGGTGGTGTCAGCGGTGTTACCGGCACGAGCAAACCGTTACGCGGAATAACTTCGCGCTGGTGCGCGAAATAGATTTCGGGCAGCGCCAAGTTCTCGCGGGCGATGTATTGCCACACATCGAGCTCGGTCCAGTTCGAGATAGGGAACACGCGCATGTTTTCACCGGCATGAACTCGGGTGTTATACAGATCCCACAGCTCAGGGCGTTGTGCTTTAGGGTTCCACTGACCAAACTCATCGCGGAAGGAGAAGATACGTTCTTTGGCGCGCGCTTTTTCTTCATCACGACGTGCGCCACCAATACAGGCATCGAACTGGTGCTCCGCAACCGTCTCAAGCAGCGTAACGGCTTGCGCTGCGTTACGCGAATCGGTTTGCGGATTGCGTAGCCGCACAGTACCGCGCTTGATCGAATCTTCGACCGAGCCAACGATTAACTGTTCACCCAGCTCGGCAACGCGACGATCGCGGAACTCAATTACTTCCGGGAAGTTATGACCGGTATCGATATGCACCAGCGGGAACGGGAATTTACCCGGCCGAAAGGCTTTTTCTGCGATGCGTAGCAGTACCACCGAGTCTTTACCACCCGAGAATAACAATGCCGGTTTGCTGCATTCAGCAGCGACCTCGCGCATGATGTGGATGGCTTCTGACTCCAGCCAATCGAGGTGGCGATGGCTGGTGGCGTCGATGAAGGGTTGGGTGTCGATTAAGCTGGTCATGTGTATTACTTCTTTGAAGTTTATGGCTGCGCATGGTGCAAATTTTGGCTCCGGCCGTTCGCTTTGCTCACTTAACGCCTCCTGCGTCGGCGTTAGCCTGCACCGAAGCGCGGACCAATTTAAAGGAACCATCTGGCTGTTCCACTGTATGCAGACCACACTCTTTCTGGTCCGCGCTTTCCCACCACCATCTGCCGGCGCGGATATCTTCGCCGGGTTGTATCGCGCGGGTGCAGGGCTCGCAGCCGATCGAGGGGTAACCACGATCATGCAGTGCGTTGTACGGCACAGCATTGCTGCGGATGTAATGCCAGACATCGTCTTCTGACCAATCCGCAAGCGGATTGAATTTCTGTATGCCGTGCGCGGTATCGTCTTCCTGAACCGCCAGGTCATTCCGTGTGCTGGACTGCGCGCGACGCTGACCGGTGATCCAGGCCTTATTACCAGCTAGGGCACGATTCAGTGGTTCGACTTTACGAATATGGCAGCAAGCTTTACGTAGCTCGATGCTTTCATAAAAAGCGTTAGCGCCATGCGTGTTGACGTAGGCCTCGACGGCTGCGGCATTGGGTGTGTATTGCTCGATATCGACACCATAATGCTCACGCACTGCATCCAACACGGCGAGGGTTTCTTTGTGCAGCCGACCCGTCTGCAGCGTGAATATGCGGATGGGTAATTTTGCCTGCAGGATCAGGTCGGTCAAGACCATATCCTCGGCGGCCAGGCTGGAGGCAAATACTGCTGGAGAAAATTCTTCCGCAATATGCGTCAGCACAGCGCGTGTGTTCTCCAGCCGCTGATCAAAGCTGCTCATGCAAGCTCCTGCGCGTTTGGGCGTGCCACACGACGGAACAGCGGTGTTTTTTGATCCCACGCAGTTTGATACGTCTCGGAGAAATCAGTGAGGCCCTTCAAGGCATCTTCAATCGAGCGATCTTCGCGCGTGGCGAATGCATTGAAGCCAACACGTGCCATGTAAAACAATTGATCGCGCAGCACATCACCGATGGCTCTTAATTCACCTTCAAAGCCCAGTCGCGTACGCAATTGGTAAGCAATCGAGTAGCCACGACCATCGGCAAAAGTCGGGAAATCAATCGCAATCAAGGGCAGGGTGGCGACGTCCTCTTTAAGCGATTCCGCACGCTCATCACTCGCCAGCCAGACGCCGATATCAGCACGCGACGCCAGCGTCGATTTTTGTGCCAGCCATACCGATAGCGGCACGAGTGTTTTACCTGCGGGTACCACGGTGGTTTCTGCCGACTCGCCGTCCGCTAGCTTGAGTACCTGCCAGTCATCATTGATGATGGCCTTGTCTTTGATGATCTTACGCATGGGCTTCTTCTCCAGCTTCCAGCGACTGCCCGCCGATCGGTGTGGCATAGACATGCGCCTTGAACGGTTCAATCCCGAGACGGTCGACGGCGTCGATGAAACGTTCATCTTCATGTCGATCGCGTACATAGACCTCGAGCAGACGAGCAATCACTTCCGGCATCTGCTCTGCAGCAAAGGACGGACCAATAATCTTGCCGATGGCGCTCTCATTGCCCTGACGGCCGCCAATCGACACCTGATACCACTCCGAGCCATCTTTATCGACACCCAAGATGCCGATATTGCCGACATGGTGGTGGCCGCAGGCATTGATACAACCCGAAATATTTAATTCAATCTCGCCAATGTCATGCTGAAAATCCAGATTATCGAATCGCTCCGCAATCGCACCAGCGATCGGAATCGATTTTGCATTCGCCAGTGAACAGAAATCGCCACCCGGGCAGCAGATCATATCGGTCAACAAACCAATGTTCGGTGTTGCGAGGCCATGCGCTTTCGCTTCGGTGTAAATAGCGAGCAAATCCGTTTGCTTCACATCGGCCAGCACCAGATTCTGCTCATGCGTTACACGTAGCTCGCCAAAGCTATAGCGATCGGCCATGTCAGCCACCACATCCATTTGTGCACTGGTTGCGTCGCCGGGCGGGATGCCGGTTTTTTTGAGCGATAGCGTAACGATGGCATAGCCTTGCTTCTTATGCGGGCGAACATTACGGCTCATCCAGCTGCTGAACGCCTTGTTCTCGTGACGCTGCTCGGCCAATAGAACGTCAGCATCGGGCAGATGTTCGTAGACAGGCGGTTCGAAGTAGCTGGCCACTCGGTTCAGTTCGTCGACGGTGATCGTGCTGGGGCTATCTTGCAGATCGCGCCACTCATGCTCTACCTGACGTGTGAATTCTTCGACGCCAAGCGCCTTGACCAAAATCTTGATGCGCGCTTTGTACTTATTATCGCGACGACCATACTCGTTATAGACGCGCATGATCGCTTCGATATAGCTCAGCAGATGCTGCCAAGGCAGAAACTCGCGAATCACACTGCCAATGATGGGCGTGCGACCGAGACCACCACCCACCAGGACCTGAAAGCCTGTCTCGCCTTGCTCGTTTTTCACCAAATTCAAGCCGATGTCATGCGCTTTCACAACGGCACGGTCTTCAGCCGCTGCATTAATCGCAATTTTGAATTTGCGTGGCAGATAAGCGAACTCGGGATGAAACGTACTCCATTGCCGAAGAATTTCCGCAAATGGGCGCGGATCAAGCAACTCGTCAGCGGCGACGCCGGCGAATTGATCGGAGGTGATGTTGCGAATGCAGTTACCCGAGGTTTGAATCGCATGCATCTCAACCGAGGCTAGGTCGGCCAGAATGTCGGGCGTCTCCTCGAGATTGATCCAGTTATATTGAATGTTTTGACGGGTGGTGAAGTGGCCGTAGTCGCGGTCGTACTTGCGTGCGATATGCGCCAACATACGCAGCTGCTTGGTCGATAGCAGGCCATACGGAATCGCGACGCGCAGCATGTAGGCGTGGCGCTGCATGTACAAACCGTTTTGCAAGCGGAGCGGACGGAACTCATCTTCAGTCAGCTCGTCGCTGAGCCGGCGCCTTACCTGATCGCGAAACTGCGCGACGCGCTCTTGCACGATTTGGTGGTCATAGGTGTCGTAGCGATACATGCATTTCCTCGAAGAGTTTGTTTACAGCACCAGCTTGGCAGCCACACCGGTGAGTGTTGTTGCCTGCAGTCCGCGCAAGAATTTTTCAAGCACGACGTGCGTCCGGGAAGTCGCCGCCCACCTTGGTCAGTCCGACCAGAGGCTCACGGGCGAGCCCGGCGACAAATAAGTGGGAGTCATGTAGCCCCCGGCAAATGAGCCAGAATGCTAATAAACTTCGGCTATATTCCCAACGACACAAGATTCATTTGCTTATATGAATTTCGGATATAAGCGGATCTCGGACCTTTTATTGCTATTTGATAAATTTTCTGGATTCCGACCTGCGCCGGAATGACGACGGATGCGTTGGCGCTTCTGGCTGATCTCCAGATTTCCGGCCCGCGCCGGAATGACGGCGGATGCGTTGACGCTTCCGGCTGGTGCTCTGATGAACTGAGTCAGCCGCTTATCCCCGTCACCCCGGCGCAGGCCGGGGTCCAGGACTTGAACTTGTAAAAAAGACTATGAACCTTCATCAATTTCGATTTGTGCGCGAAGCGGTGCGCCAAAACTTCAACCTGACCGAGGCAGCTAAGGCGCTGTTTACCTCGCAGCCGGGGGTCTCGAAGGCTATCATCGAGCTGGAAGAGGAGCTGGGGGTGGACATCTTCGCCCGCCACGGCAAGCGCATTCGGGGGCTGACCGAGCCTGGCCGGCAGGTGGTGCGGGCGGTCGAGACCATTCTGCAAGAGGTTGAGGCTTTGAAGCGCATCGGCAAGGAGTTCGCCGCGCAGGACAGCGGCAGTTTTACTATTGCCACCACCCACACACAGGCGCGTTACTCGTTGCCGCCAGTGGTGCAGACCTTTTCGCAAAAATTCCCCAAGGTTCGGCTATCACTATTACAAGGTAACCCGAAGCAGGTAGCCGACATGGTGCTGCATAACCAAGCGGATCTGGCGATTGCGACCGAAGCAATTGCCGAAGTCGATGGCCTGGTATCGTTGCCATGTTTCCAGTGGGAGCACATGGTCGTGGTACCCAACGAGCATCCGCTCACCCGACAAAAAGCCATCACGCTGGAAGATCTGGTCAGCTATCCCCTGATCACCTATGACGCAGCCTTCGCCGGCCGCAACAAGATAGACCAAGCCTTTGCACGACGCGGGCTCAAGCCAGACGTGGTGTTGGAGGCGATTGATGCCGACGTCATCAAAACCTACGTTGAACTCGGCATGGGTGTGGGGATCATCGCAGGACTCGCCTACAACGCCGCGCGCGACGCTAACTTGAAAGCGATTCCGGCCGGGCATTTGTTCGGGATGAATCTCTCGCGCATCGCGCTCAAGCAGGGTGCTTATTTGCGCAGCTATGTATTTACCTTCATCGAATTACTCGCCCCAAGTCTGACTCGCAAGTTGGTGGAGCAGGTACTCGTCGGCGCCCGTGACACCTACGACATTTGACAGCTTCTCAAAAACGTCACTGGCGGTGTTGGGCCCACCTTGCCGTACGTCGAGTACTGTCTGCGGTGGACCCGCCTAGCCAGTGACGTTTTTGAGAAGCTGTATAGAACGCTAAAATGCCTGACGTTGCTCGGGGCATCTCTTCGTACGTCGAGTACTGCCTTCGATGCCCCCGCCTAGCCAGCGAGCTTTCTGAGTAGATTTTTAGCCCTACGGACGATTTACAGTCGGTGTTGGGCCCGAAGATTTTGTAAGATAAAGACCGACAAAAATTACAGTCTAGGTCAGACAAGAAATATCGCTCTGCGCTGATTTTCCATTTGGCATCGAGTCGGCACAATGCCCGTACCCGAAACAAGTCGCGGTACGCCGCGCTATCAACATAAGTTTGATGACAACTCCTGACCTGCTGTCGAGCATACGCGACACGAATCTTGCTTATCTAATCCTTGCGCAACAAATGGTGCGACAAGATCGCGCTGCAGCGATTTATCGCTTGGGTATAAGTAGCGAGCTTGCCGATTTGTTGGATACGCTGTCACCCGCGCAGATTGTCCGCCTTGCTTCGAATAATGTACTGTTAATGCGGTTGCGGCTGGATACTACGGTTGCTGGAATCCTCAGTGATCTTTCCAAAGACCGCACTTTGGTTCAGGCACATGCAAGTATTTTGTTTGCGACGCAGTCAGCTGAGCCGGCTGAGCAATGTCACACGACAGAGCGCTAAAGCATTATGGCTGCCCGTAGTGTGTACGACGATGCGCAAGAAGTATTGCTGGCTACTGAGTTGATTCGTTTGGGTGCTCGTCTCCAATTACTGGAATCAGAGACCGCTTTATCGCGTGAGCGTTTGATCAAGCTATACAAGCAGCAGCGCGGCGCATCGCCACCCAAAGGCATGCTACCGTTCTCAACGGATTGGTTTATCAGCTGGCAGCCGAATATTCATGCATCGGTGTTTTTAACGATCTACCAATATCTGGTAAAGCATGCTCATATAGGCGCGATACAGGCCATCACCAAGGCCTATGTTTTATATTTGGAGCAGCTACCGCCGTTACCATCGGCGCCAGCAGTACTGTCGCTGACCCGTGCGTGGACCTTAGTGCGATTTTTCGAGCACCGTATGCTGTCTCTGCAGCCATGCGAGAAATGCCATGGCCAGTTCATAAGCCATGCATTTCAGCCTCGCCATAAATCACGCTGCGGCGTATGCCATCTACCTGCACGTGCCGGCAAACGCAAGCAAGCCCCAATACATATTCAGCCGGACGTTCAAGCCGCCGCCGAAACTGATGTATCGATAAACTCTGGTAGCAGCTGGTGACGAATCGCATAATGCGTCAGCTCGGCGTTCTTGCGCATACGCATTTTGATCATGAGACGAGCGCGGTACACGCTGATGGTTTTGACTGATAAAGCCAGCTGCATTGCAATTTCCGTCACGCTCATGCCGGCAGCGAGTTTCAATAAAGTTTGATACTCGCGATCTGACAGCGCTTGGTGCGGGGGAAGTGGTGTGTCATCAAGCAGCTGATCGGCCAGCTGCTGCGCGAGCCTGTCGCTGATGTATTTTTTGCCGTTGGCGATTTGGTGTAACGCACTGAGCAGTGTCCCAGGCGTGCACTGCTTGCCAACATAGCCCGCTGCGCCGGCACGCAGCGCGCGCAAGGCATACGCCGACTCTTGGTATAGGCTGCATACCAATACCTTCAGGCTAGGAGTCAGTAGCTTTATCTGTTTCAGAAACTCGATACCATCGCGGTCAGGTAAAGCGATATCCATCAGCACAATATCAATACCACCATGTCGCAGCTGCTGTAGAGCATGCGCGGCGCAAGCGGCCTCGGCGCTGACCATAAAGGCAGGGTCGCGATGAATTACCTGTTTGAGACCTTCGCGCACAATGGCATGGTCATCAACAATCAGCACACGGCAGCGTTGTGATGCGGGTTGGCTGTGCTGCTCGATGCTACTGCAGCGCTCTTGTGTTTCGCTGTCAGGTGCCAAGGCGCTTGATAGAGCCATCTCCATCGCAGTGTGTTCCTGTTAGAAACAACGCTGAGACAGGGCCTGTTAGGTGAGGTTCCCGCCGACAAGGTTTTGCGCGGCGGGCTAGTATTTGCGTATCGGGTAAGTACTTATGCGGCGAGCAAGAACTTGCGCGTCGGGGTCAGCCGCTGGCTAGCCGGCTTTTTTAACCGCCTGTACCATGCACTTGGACAGTTTGTCGAAGTGGATGAGAGCGGCCTGTGTGAGCTCGAGTTGTTTGCGGCGGGCGTCTTCGGTGTCCGCTAGCAGGATCCAACCTTTTTCACGCATGGATTTCAGGCGGCCATGCAGCATGGCAGGCGAGCCAAGCTCGCGTTTGCCCATCAGGTCTTTGACCGACAACCGCTCATGGGTTTGTCTGGCCAGGGCGATCAGTTCAAGAATGCGAGCCTCGAGGGGCTCTAGCGCGGGCAGGGTGGGCAGGTGCCGCACAGCCTCAGCAAGTTGGATGAATCGGAGGTAAATATCGGCTGGGCGCGGGCGTTTACTCACGTGAACCTTCTATGAATGTGGGCTCTTATTCAAAAAACGACTTTACGAGGCTGAAAATGTGCCTCATTTTGGGGCTGATTTCAAGTATAAAAATGTTAATTTTTAGTTGTGAGGGTGGATAATTTTTCATGTTTGGCGCTGGCTTGACCCACTTTGCCGCTGCCTATACAGTCGGCGCATAACCCCTGCATCAGTTTGCGGATTTTTAATGAATCTCGATTTGCCTCCCGACCAGCCTCATCCAGCGGCCGACAGCGAGAGCGCGTTCACCCTTCAGGCGCGCGCGGCCGAGCGTCCGGCTGATCCGCTGGTGAGCGTGCTGCTGCCCGCATTCAATGAGCAGCATAACGTGGTGCCAATGCTTGAAACTTTGCACACGCTGATGTGCGGCTTGGGGATGCGGCACGAGTTAGTGGTGATCGATGACGGTAGCCGCGACGCAACCGTAGAAAAAGTCAGTAGCGTGATGCACCGCTTGCCAGTGGTATTGGTTCAGCTCTCGCGTAATTTTGGTAAAGAGATTGCCCTGTCTGCCGGCATTGAGCAGGCGCGCGGTGATGTGGCCGTACTGATTGATTGCGATTTTCAGCATCCGCCTGATCTTGTCCCTTCATTTTTGGCGCAGTGGCGGCGTGGCTATGACATGGTGTATGCGGTGCGCTCTGATCGTAATGATGAGTCGCTACCCAAGCGCGCGTTCACGCAGGCGTTTTACTGGTTGTTGAATGTTGGCGAGCGCAACAAGATCCCGGAAAACACCCAAGACTTTCGCGTGCTTGACCGCTGCATGCTTGATGCCTTGCGCCGTATGCCTGAGCGTAATCGCTTCATGAAGGGGCTGTACAACTGGGTGGGCTTCACCCGCCTTGGCATGAAAGTACGCACCGACCCGCGCCGACACGGCAGCAGCAGTTTTAACTTCACCAGCCTGCTGCGGCTGGCAGCCACTGGCCTGACCGCATTTTCAAATGTGCCGCTGCGACTGTGGACCATTATTGGTGGTGTGATCTCGCTCACCTCGATCGGCTACGCAGGCTATATCGTGATCGAGACACTTTTCTATGGCAACGACGCCAAGGGCTGGCCGACGCTGGTGGTGGCGGTGAGTTTCCTGGGCGGGGTGCAGCTTTTATCGATTGGTATTTTGGGTGAGTACATTGGCCGCATCTTCACCGAGGTCAAGCAGCGGCCGCACTATTTTGTTAGCCGCGTCAGCCGCAGCAAGGTCTTACCGCATACCGACCCGAACGCCGACCTGAGCGCCAACGATACCCACGCATGAGGCGAGAGCTACTGTGGTTTGGCGTCGTGGGTGTGAGCGCGATGCTGGTGCATCTTGGCAGCGTCGCGCTGATCCTGGTGCCGCTCGGCTTGGCGCCACTCGTTGCCAATGTTGTCGGGTTTTTGCTGGCGTTTCAGGTGAGTCACCTTGGCCATCATCGCCTCACTTTTAGCGCCGCTGACGCGCCGGTAGCTCGTTCACGGCAACGTTTTTTTCTGGTGGCATTGGCGAGTTTTTTGATTAATGAGGCGATGTACGCGCTACTGCTGCGGTTCACCGCGCTGGATTACCGCGTGGCGCTAGCCATTGTGCTGGTGGCAGTAGCCGCGCTGACCTTTGTGTCGGCTCGGCGCTGGGCATTTGCGGGTCAGCCACCAGCATGAGTCAATCGATTACACGCCAACTAACCTTGTGCGCTGATGATTTTGGTCAGTCGGATGCGATTAATCAAGGTATTTTGAAGCTGCTGGAATTACAGCGTCTTGGTGCAGTATCCGTGATGTCGCAAGGACCCGCGTGGAGCGTTGGCGCAGCGGCCTTGCAAGACCATACCCGCACGGCGGATATCGGATTGCATCTCAATCTCACGCATCGTTTTGATGAGGCCAACTATGCGCGGCCGCTACCGGCATGGCTGCTGCGTGCGCCGATCGGTTGGATCGACAGCGCTGCGGTACGCGACAGCTTTCGGCGGCAGATTGATCTCTTCGTAAAACATCTCGGGCGCTTGCCTGATTATCTCGATGGTCATCAGCATGTGCATGCATTTGCGGGCATTCGAAACGTGCTGCTTGAGGTGATCGCCGAGTACTGGCAAGGGACAACCACACCGTGGGTACGCGCACCCGATCAGTTATTGGATGATGGACGCGTACCTCTCAAGGCATGGGTGTTACGAACCGCAACACGCGGTTTCACAGCAACGCTAAAGTCTGCGGGCTTACCATACAACGCGGGCTTTGCCGGCGTGTACGCGCTGACACCTGACGCCAACTTCGCGCAGCTGATGCAGACTTGGTTGTGGCAGCTTCCTGCCAACACCTTGATCATGGTGCATCCGGCTGAACACAGCAACGACACCCAAGACCCTATTCGTGTGGCTCGCGTGATCGAGCTGACGTATTTGCGTGGACCGGTTTTTATGCAGCAGCTACAGTCGGCCGAGGTCACGTTATCGCGCCTGGTGGCGGCGCGTTAAATCTTTTTTGTAGCCTCATTATGTCGGGCGGTGAGCCTGGTGCGGGAGATATCTGATGCAATTAGTCACGCGTTTGCTATCAAGGATGATCATCGTTGGCGCGCTCATGATGGTGGTTGCATTGCTCGCCACGCTGCTGATCGCTCGACAAGATATTCAAGATGAAATCGATAGCAGTAAATATATTGGTCAATTACTGACATTGCTGGAAAATATTAATCGCGAGCCACCCATCGATCGCCAGATTAGCGCGATCAATAAACTCAACGCAGAGGGTGGGCTAAGGAATTTTCATGTTGCCTTGTTTGATGCTGAAGGCCAGCGACTAACACGACCGCCTGGTACGGTGACCGACACTCATCGAACCCTGATGAGTGATTGGCTGCTGGGCGGTAAGCGTATCGTGCCGTACCGGCTACCGATGCCTGGCGCAGACGGCAGATCGCTGATGATCGTTTTAGAGCCACAGCCGCAGTATGAGAGCGCCGAGGCGATCACCTCCGCATTATTACAGCTGGCATTATTTGGCGCGATTACCGCGGCGCTGATCATCGCGCTTTGGGTCAGCGTGCGTCATGCGCTGTCGCCGATGGCCAGTATTCTGGCAGGGATTGCCCGGATCGAAGCCGGAGACTACACCACACCGATTCAAACCAATGATGTGCGAGAGCTTGATCAGGTGGCGCAAGCCTTGAATCATTTAGCACAAGCACTAACTCTGGAGCACGCCAAGCAGCATGAGCTACTACATCGCTTGCAAGATGTGCAGGAGGACGAGCGCAGGCGCCTCGCACACGAATTGCATGATGAGTTCGGCCAGTTACTCACGGCGGTACAAGTCGATGCCTCTTACCTGCTCAAACAAACCACGGGGCAAGCCGCGCTGGAAGATTGCGCGCGTGCGGTGGTAGAGAACAGCAGCAGTATTCTTGGCCAGCTGCGTGGCTTGTTGGCGCAGCTTAGGCCCTATGGCTTGCAAGGCGGGGAAGAGCGGCAGATTGCGCTTGAGCAGGCACTGCGCGATCTGGTGCGTCAGCGGCAGCAGCGCAACGACAATACGCTTGCGTGTCGCCTCTCGGTGAGCCTTGGCGAGACACAGATTCCGCAGCGCTTGGCAGTAGCGACCTACCGTATTACTCAAGAGGCGCTGACCAATGTGATGCGCCACGCAGAAGCTACACAGGTTGATATTACGGTTCAAGTCGATCAGCAGCAGGCGACACTATCACTGACCATCATCGACGACGGCCGTGGCATGGCCGCATCGTCATCGCTTGATACACTAAGCGCTGTATCACCGGGTTCAGGCGTGGGTTTGGTGGGGATTCGTGAGCGGGTGCTGGCGAACCAAGGACACTTATCGCTCGATACAAATTACCCGCGTGGTGTCGCGTTGCGAGCGATTTTTCCGTTGCGGAGCGAAGCTGAAGATACGCTCAGGGCACAAGCCCGTGATCTTTCGCGTAGCGCTGCAATTCCAGCGCTGAGCTAACACCGAGCTTCTTGCGAATAGTCGCCTGGTAATTCGATGCAGTTTTCGGGCTCAGGTGTAGCCGCGCGCTGATGCTGTCAATGCTCTCGCCCGAGGCCAGCATCACAAGCACCTCAAATTCACGCGGTAGTAAGTCATGGTGAGGTCGTGCTGCCGCATTCAGCTCGTCTAATGCAGATTGAAGATCAGCAGCAACGGGTTTCTCGCCGCGCATCACGTCGTGAATTGCCGCGATGATGGCATCCGGCGCCATGCTTTTGGTGAGATAGCCGACCGCGCCTAGCTTAAGCGCTTGGTTAGCGATCGAGGCGTTTTCATGCATGGAAAATATCAGCACCTTTTGATCGGGGTAGCGATTCAAAATACGGCGCAAGCTCTCGAAGCCGCCTTGCCCGGGCATGGATAAATCCATCACCAGCACGTCAGCCTGCTGATGCTCCAGTAACGCATAGGCCTCCTCCCCCGTTGCGGCTTCTCCCACGACCCTGAGTTGTTCGTCTAATTCGATATACCGTTTGTAACCTGCACGCACTACAGCGTGGTCATCGACCAGGATCACAGAGGTTTTATGCTGAGGCGTCATGATTAGCGGGCGGCGACAAATAGCGCCATGGTACAAAAAAATGGCGACGCGGTCGGCGTCGCCATAAACCCTAGTGCTCGGATTGTGCCAACGTAATGAGGAAGGAATCGAACCGATTCGGCTCAAACTTTAGCCAGCTTGCCGGTGCGTGGCTAGGGGAGAAATTCCCAAGCGGGGGCCGGTGAGGGGGAGCGGCGCGGATTATGGCTAGCTTAGGAATATTTCCCAAATAAATTTCCGTTAGGAACAATTAAAATTTGCCATCTCTTTTGGATCTGGTTTTATGAAACAGAATAATTGGGCTACGTGCCGTTTAACCATCATCGCGCTCTCGGTCGCGGGTTTGTTTAACTCAGCCGCTGCGCTGGCGCAAGACGCCGAGAAAAAATCTAACGATAGCGAGCGCTTGAAAGAGGTAGAGGTGGTCGGTACCTCGCCACTGCCGGGCATAGGCATAGAAGAAGACAAGCTGCCGTATGACGTGCAAAGCATCAATGCTGAGACTTTGTACCAGAGTCATTCGCTTAACCTGACTGACTTTATGTCACGCAATCTCTCGGGCGTGAACATTAATGAGGTACAGGGTAGTCCGTTTCAAGCAGATATTACTTATCGGGGTTTTCGTTTGTCCGGCATTCTCGGTTCACCGCAAGGCTTATCGGTCTACCTCGATGGCGTGCGTGTCAATGAGCCGTTTGGCGATGTGATTAACTGGGACATGATCCCCGAAGCCGCGATTAATAACGTGACCTTGGTGCCAGGATCAAACCCGGTCTATGGTTTGAATACCCTGGGTGGTGCGTTGGCATTCACTACAAAATCGGGTTTAACTGCGCCGGGCACCGAGGTGAAGCTGCAAGCGGGAAGTTTTGGTCGTGTCAGAGCAGATGTGGCGCGGGGTAGTAAGACAGGCGATGGTTACCACCACTTCATCTCAGCGACTGGATTTCGTGAAGATGGCTGGCGCGATTTTTCTGGTGGACAGCTCGGCAATGTATTCGCAAAAATCGGTCGCCAGCAAGAAGATACCAACTGGGATGTGTCATTACTGGTCGGGCGCAGTCGTCTGATGGGTAATGGTTTGTTGCCAAGCTACAGCTATGGTAGTGACGGAGACGATGCTGCGCAGCGTGGCATGTATGAAACCAACCGTCGTTGGATTTATACCCACTCTGACCGCACCCGAAATGAGCTTCAGCAGCTCACGTTCAACTTCCAACGTATTCTCGATAGCGACACAGAGCTCGCTGCTAACGCCTACGTACGCGATAGTAAGCGCAGCTTTGTCAGCGGCGATGCTGAACGCGAGGAAAATAGTTCTACTTTCGAGAATGAGCAAGTTTTAAACTATGCCAATACCTCTCAAACCAGCTACGGTAGTAGCTTGAATCTAACCAAACTGCTTGATCAGCACCAGCTATCCACAGGCGTGAGTGTCGATGCGAACCAGGTCAGCTACGGCGCGTCGCAAGCTGAATGTGATGTGTTGAGCCCTACACGCTCACCAGAGGACTGCAGCGCAGCGCTCAGCACAGGTGGCGTCAAAGGCAAATCGCAAATGTTTGGTTTTTATGGCTCGGACACCTGGCAAATTGCGCCTGCTACGCATGTGACTGCGGCAGCGCGCTTCAACTACGCCAGAGTGAGCAATACGATCACCAACTACGACGCGGTCGGTCAGGGCACCGATCGCCCCCGGGAGGCTTTTTCTTATCGTAGTCTGAATCCCTCGCTCGGGCTCAGTCATAAGCTGAATAACGCAGTGACCGTGTTTGGTAATGTGGGTCAAAGTAATCGTGTGCCGACGGTGATTGAGCTTGGCTGTGCTGACCCTGCAGAGCCTTGCCGGCTTCCCACTGGCTTGCAGGCGGATCCTTATCTCAAGCAGGTGATTGCGCGCACGGTCGAGGTGGGTAGCCGCTGGCGAGATGGCGATACCGAGGTGACTGCGTCGCTCTATCGCTCCGAAAACTCAGACGATATTTTGTTTAGAGCGGTCGATAATACCGGTCAAGGTTACTTCAGTAATTTCTCTCGCACCCGCCGCCAAGGCCTAGATTTTTCAGCGCGCCAAAGTTTTGGCCCGGTTGCTATGCAGGCCAGCTACAACTATCTCGATGCAAGCTACCAGGACAATGGACGGCTATTCGGCGGTGACCGAGATGTTGTGGTCACACCGGGCACCAAGATCGCCGGACTACCGCGGCACACGCTCCGTATTTTCACTGACTGGCGCTCAACCGATAAGCTGACCGTGGGCGGCTCAGTGCTGCTGACGTCGAAGATCGTCACGCAAGGTAATGAGGACGGTGGCATCGGTGAAGACGGCCGCGGGGACGCTAGCGTCAAGGGCTATACGATTTTTAATTTGCACGCGAACTTTGAGGCAGAAAAAGGCTTGGATTATTTCGCGCGTATCAATAATGTTTTTGATACCCGGTATGCCAGTTACGGCATGATGGCCATGAGCATGTTCAATGCCGATGGCTCATTGATTGGCGGCGGCTTGGCGAACGGCGTCGGCCCTAATGTGAGCCGTTTCGTCGCCCCTGGCGCACCGCGCAACTTCATGGTGGGGTTGAGGTATCGGTTCTGAACCAAGCATCAGCATTACCTCCAAAGGGAGCTTCGGCTCCCTTTTTTACTGACTAATTTTTCTGTACAGCTCCTTCGGGAGAAAGCAAACTCTGGCCATACCTATTGAATCAGTCCATGACTCGAAGAGTGAATGTCGAGGATGTTTCCGATTTCCATGTAATGGTCTACCTCGATGATGAGGGAGCCGTGCTAGAGCACCCCAGCGAAGTCATCCTGGGGATGAGATCCGGCTGTCATCGGTGTTTGGTTGCTGGCTGAGCAAGGAATTTGACAAAAAAGCAATGATCTTTCCCAATTCGTTGTAACCATCTCTGATGTTCAGCAAGTCGGTCAGAAAAATTTGCGATTTTCTATTGGGTACGGGTATATTCCGTATACGACTCACCCATCGTATCGCTTGGTTAGGCCAAGTGCTCTTTGGGCGACAGGCCGCCTTCGGGCGGTTTTGTCAT
>VGHX01000052.1 GCA_016868055.1 Betaproteobacteria bacterium | reverse complement strand
CGATTTGTCAGTTATTGGCCGATGGTATTTGGATCGACGATCGTCGGCGGCTTCTTGTTTGTTCGGAGTTGGCGTCGCTCGCCATCAATGCAGGCCGCGACTGATCGGCTTCTGCTCAAGCTACCCGTATTCGGACCCGTCATCAAAAAAGCAGTTATCGCGCGCTGGACGCGTACGCTGGCGACCATGTTCGCAGCCGGTGTGCCATTGGTAGAATCACTCGATTCGGTCGGAGGCGCCTCGGGTAGCGCGGTGTACCATGAGGCGACGCTGCGAATTGCCGCGTCAGTTGCGAGCGGTACCTCGCTCGCGGTCGCCATGCAGCAAGCTCAAGTGTTCCCTCCCATGGCGATGCAGATGGCGGCGATTGGTGAAGAATCCGGTTCGTTGGATGAGATGCTGCGTAAAGTCGCTGAATTTTATGAGAAAGAAGTCGACACCGCGGTGGCATCGTTGTCATCGCTGATGGAGCCAATCATCATGGTGATACTGGGCGGTTTGATAGGGGGATTAGTGATCGCGATGTACCTGCCTATTTTTAAACTGGGAACGGTAGTCTGATGAAAGCACTGCTCATGGCGCTTGTGGATGCGCCTCCTGGTATTGCATTGACCACCTTATGCTGGATGCTGATCGGCCTGATCGTCGGTAGCTTTCTGAATGTTGTGATTCATCGTATTCCAGTGATGTTGCAGCGTGAGACGGATAACTTCATTGCGATCGAACGCGATGAGCCGGCGCCGCATGAGGGTCATTACAGTTTGCTGTTTCCACGCTCGGCGTGTCCGGCTTGTGGGCATGGTCTGAGCGTGCTCGACAACATTCCGCTGCTCAGTTGGGTCTGGTTGCGCGGTCGCTGCCGCTACTGCCGAGCGCCGATCTCTGCGCGCTACCCACTGGTTGAATTGCTCAGCGCTTTATTGTCGGGTTGGGTCATCTGGCGCCTGGGTAGTGATGTCAACGGTCTTGCCGCGCTACTGCTGGTCTGGATTCTGCTGGCACTTGCCTTCATCGATCTGGATACGCAGTTTCTTCCCGACAACCTCACCTTGCCGCTGCTGTGGGTTGGATTGTTATTCAATATCAGTGCGATCTTCACCCCGCTCACCGACGCAGTTCTTGGCGCTGCAGCGGGTTACCTGGTGCTGTGGTTGGTGTACTGGGGCTATCGCTTGGTCACGGGTAAAGAAGGCATGGGCTACGGCGACTTCAAGCTGCTTGCCGCATTGGGTGCTTGGCTGGGTTGGATGATGTTGCCACTGATCGTGCTGCTGTCGTCGGCAGTCGGTGCGGTCGTGGGTGTGCTGCTGATACTGCTGCGCGGGCATCAGCGTGACAAGCCGATTCCGTTTGGTCCTTTTCTCGCGCTCGCGGGCGTGGTCGCCCTGCTGTACGGTCAACACATCATAGATCTTTGGTTGAGCGTGAGTTGATCATGAAACCGCCTGCGTTTTCGGTTGGCCTCACCGGAGGCATCGGCAGCGGCAAGTCGCTGGTGGCAGACCTGTTCGCCGCTCGCGGCGCTGCGGTCATCGACACCGATCAGATTGCGCATCAACTCACCGCGCCGGGTGGCTTGGCGATCGCGCCGATTCGGCATACGTTTGGCGATGCATTTTTAACAACCGATGGCGCACTTGACCGCGCGCGCATGCGTGAGCATGTGTTTGCCGATGCTGCGGCGCGGCAGCAACTTGAAAAAATCCTGCATCCCTTGATTGCGCAGCAGACCGAGGCCGCTGCGCGCAGCAGCGCGGGCGCCTACTTGCTATTCGTGGTGCCTTTGCTTGTCGAATCAGGGCGTTGGGTTGATCGGGTCGACCGGGTGCTGGTGGTCGATTGCCCGGAGGCGATGCAGATAGCGCGAGTGCAAGCGCGTAATCAGTTTTCAGTTGCACAAGTCGAGGCCATTATGGCGACGCAGGTGCGGCGCAGCGAAAGGCTGGCGGTGGCGGATGACGTGATTGTTAATGAGGGCTCGCCGGAGGCCGCCGCCGCCGCGGTCGAGCGGTTGCACCACGCGTATCTCGCGCTGGCCGCAAAAAAACAGGCGGGAGGTTTGTAATTTCCGGCGGCTTCGGTCAGAATCTGTGAAAATTTTTCTGGCTTATTCTCGGGGAACCCTTGACCGTCTACGAATACCCTTTCAACGAGCGTATTCGCACGCTACTTCGGCTGGAAGACCTGTACGATAAGTTCAGTTTCTTCATTCAGCACGATCACGCTTTGCAGCATCATGTCGCGCTGGCGACCATCTATGAGATGCTGGAGGTCTCCGGTCGCGCTGACTTGAAATCCGATCTGCTGCAAGAGCTTGAACGTCAGAAGCAGACGCTGCTGGGTTTCAAAACGAATCCGAATGTCGAGACATCGCGGCTGGACGCGATTTTGGCGGATATTGAAAAAACCAGCGCTGCGCTACTCGGTATGCAAGGTAGAACGGGTCAGCATATTCGGGATAATGAGTGGCTGATGAGTATTCGCGGCCGTACGATTATTCCGGGCGGCGCTTGCGAATTTGATCTTCCGTCTTATCACGCTTGGCAATCGCAACCAGCCGAGCAACGTCGTAGCGATATCATGGGCTGGTTCGGCCCGCTCGAGCCTTTGTTTTCGGCGATTAATATCGTGCTGCGGCTGCTGCGTGAATCAGGCCGAGCCACACAAATTGTGGCGATTGCGGGCAGCTTTCAGCAAATGCTGCAAGGTCGGACTTATCAGATGCTTCGCGTGCATCTCGATGAAAAGCTCGGCGCTATTCCCGAAATCTCGGCCAATAAATACGTGCTGTGGATACGCTTCACCACGCAAGGCGGTGATATGAAGCCTAGACCCTTCGAAGGCGACGTACCCTTTGATCTCACCTTGTGTAATTTTTGATAGCCCAAGGCTGTGATGGTCGCTGTCGTTGATTGTCCTACCTGCAGCGCCAAAGTCGAGTGGCGCGAGGAAAACGCGTATCGCCCTTTTTGCTCGGCACGCTGCAAGCACATTGATTTAGGGGCGTGGGCAGAAGAAAAATACAAAATCCCGGGCGCGCCGCCGGAAGAAGAACAAGACCTTGAAGGGCCTCCACACTAAGCTGCTTTAGCGTTTGGTGCTGCTCTATTCCGAGGCGCTGTCGCCCTGCGCTATTCCTTAGCGCTATTCCTTAGCGCTACTCAGCGCTATGACTCATTGCCATTACTCGGCGCTAGTACTCAGCGTTACTTCTTAGCGCTATTGTCTGCAAACCGCAGCTGATCCAACCATACCAGCAAGGGAACCGTTGCCGGCAGAATCGGCTCAAGTTGCATTTGCCCTTGCCAGGCCAGCTGCTGCCCTTCCAGCGCACGCGGCTCGCCTTGCCATTCACGACTGATAAAAAAATGCAGCCGGACATGCGCATGCGGATACACATGCTCAACACCACACCACGGCTCCGCAGAGAGAATTCGCACGCCGATCTCTTCCGCAAATTCACGCTTCAGCGCGTCGAGTACCGCCTCACCTGCTTCGACTTTACCACCCGGGAATTCCCAGTAACCTGCATACGGTTTGCCATCGGGACGAGAGCCGAGCAGCACGTCACCATTCGGCTTCAGCAAAATACCCACTGCAACATCAATCGGCGTTGTGTCGGTCATAAGTTATTTTAGCGTTCGTGATAAACGGCTCTCGTGATAAACGACTCGTCTGCGTCGCGTCTGGCGATGACACACCATCGTACCTGTTGATGACACGCCGTCGCGCCTGGTGATGACATACCATCGCACCTGCTAATGACATGCCATCGCTTATTGGCAATGACACACCCTACGTTGTGGCCATTGATGTGCAACTACGCCGAATGCTTACCCGCCCAGTCGCGCGCGAACTGCCACGCCACCCGGCCAGAACGCGAGCCTCGTTGCAGCGCCCAGCGCAAGGCCTCGGGCTCGGCTTGTGCCCAATCCGCGTCGGGCACACCAAAATGCTTTAGCCAGTGACGCACGATGTCGAGATAATCATCCTGCCGGAACGGGTAGAACGACAACCACACACCAAAACGCTCTGAGAGCGAAATCTTTTCTTCAACAGTTTCGCCCGGATGCAGATCGCCATCGTCGACATGACGATATGTCTCATTGTCAGAAAATTTTTCCGGCAGCAGATGCCGACGATTAGACGTGGCGTAGATCAGCACATTCTCCGACGATGCAGAGACGCTACCGTCGAGTACTACCTTCAAAGCCTTGTAGCCACCCTCGCCTTCTTCAAACGACAGATCATCACAAAAAATCACAAAGCGCTCGGGCCGCTCAGCGATCAGGTCAACGATGTCGGGTAGATCAATCAGATGCGCCTTGTCGACTTCAATCAGTCGCAAGCCTTGTGGCGCAAACTGTGCGAGGCACGCTTTAATCAGCGACGATTTACCCGTACCGCGCGCACCGGTGAGCAAGACATTATTCGCCGGCTTGCCCGCGACGAACTGCTGCGTGTTTTGCTCGATCGCCTGCTTTTGCGGGGTGATGTTGTGCAGATCGTCGAATCGAATCTCGGATACGAGTTTCACCGGCTGCAGATAACCCCGCCCGTCACGCGGCACCCGCCAGCGGAATGCGTGCGACGCCTGCCAATCGATCTGTGGCGCAGGCGCGGGAAGCAGCGGCTCAAGTCGCGCCAGTACCGCTTCAGCGCGCTGTAGGAGTTGTTCGAGTTCTTTCATTTTTAGAGATAGGTGAGCCCAACACTGGAGGCAGCATTTTGACAGACTCAACCAAACTCTCTATCAAAATGCCGCTGGCTAGGCGGGGGCGCCGAAGGCAGTACGTGACGTACGACGAGGCGAGCCCAACAACGCCAGAGGTATTTTGAGAGGGAGTTTAAGAGCGGTAGTCGGCGTTGATGCTTACATAGTCATGCGACAAATCACACGTCCACACTGTCGCCGAAGCATCACCCCGCCCTAGCGTCACCTTCACCGTAATCTCGGACTGCTTCATCACACGCTGGCCATCGGCTTCTTGATAGTCCGGATGACGGCCACCGTGCTTGGCGACCCATACGTCATCCAAATACAAACCAATTTTGCTGACGTCCAGATCATCAACGCCTGCATAGCCTATCGCGGCCAGAATACGGCCCAAATTGGGATCTGAGGCGAAGAACGCAGTTTTTACCAACGGCGAGTGGCCGATAGCGTACGCAATTTTGCGGCACTCATCATCATTACGCCCTTGTTCGATATGCAGCGTGATGAACTTGGTCGCACCCTCGCCATCACGCACGATCAGTTGCGCTAGTTCCTGTGCCAGCCAGATCACGGCAGCGGTGAGCGCCTGGTATTCATCTGAATCATGCTCGACCACCTCCAACTCACCCGCGCCGGTGGCGATCAGCATGAAGGAATCATTGGTCGAGGTATCGCCGTCAATCGTGATGCAGTTGAAAGAGGCATCAGCGGCCTCTTTCACCATCTGCTCCAGTAATCCTTGCGGCACTTTGGCGTCACAGGCAATGAAGCCCAGCATGGTTGCCATGTTCGGGCGGATCATGCCCGCGCCTTTAGAAATGCCCGTCAGCGTGACTTTTTTACCGGAGATGGTGACGGTACGCGAGGCCGCTTTGGGCAGCGTGTCGGTGGTCATGATCGCTTGCGCCGCGCTGTACCAATTGTTATCTGCCAACCCCGCGATCGCATTCGGTAGCCCGGCAATCACTTTATCCACCGGCAGTGGCTCGAGAATAACGCCGGTTGAAAACGGCAATATCTGCGATGCATCGACGCCCAGTAATTTTCCGAGCGCGTCACAAGTCGCTTGCGCATTCGCCAGCCCCGCCTCGCCGGTACCGGCATTGGCGTTACCCGTGTTCACCACCAATGCGCTGATGGGCTTGCCTGAGGTCTTGGCCTTATCAAGGTGTGCTTTGGCGAGCTGCACCGGCGCAGCACAAAAACGATTGGTTGTGAACACACCGGCTACGGTGGCAGTCGGTGCCAGCTTCATCACCAACAGATCTTTACGATCCGGCTTCTTGATGCCCGCTTCTGCATGACCCAGCGTGATACCGGGAACGGGTTTCAGTTTGCCGGGGGTGATCAAGGGGAAGTTAACGGCCATGTTAGTCCCTGCAATTCCTTTGCGTGGGTATTTCAGTACCTACAAAGATGCTGGATCCCGGCCTGCGCCGGGATGACGTTTTAAAGGCCATCGGCTCAAAAATTGTCATCCCGGCGCTGGCCGCAATCCAGTGTTTGTATTCCCAGGGCTGTCGCCCGTTATCTCAAGCGAGCTTGCCGTGACACTGTTTAAATTTTTTCCCGCTACCGCATGGGCAAGGGTCATTGCGGCCAACCTTGGGCATGGCATTGACGACCGTACCTGCGCCACGTGGATCATCCAGTGAGGGAGGCGCAAGCAAGTCTTCAGCGGAAGCCTCAGGATTGAAATCAGCATGCTGGTAGCTCACATTCTCGAGATGCGGCTGATTCATCTGCTGTTCGGCTGCAGCGATCTCTTCCTGCGACTGTATGCGTACTGTCATGATAGTGCGCACAACATCGTTGCGAACGAGGTCGAGCATTTGCGCAAATAGCTGGAAAGCTTCGCGCTTGTATTCCTGCTTGGGATTTTTCTGGGCATACCCTCGCAAGTGAATGCCCTGTCGCAAATGGTCTAGTGCCGCAAGATGCTCACGCCAGTGAGTATCCATACTCTGCAACATGACACTACGCTCAAAGCCGCTAAATGACTCCACGCTGACCAGATCAATCTTGGCTTGGTAGAGTTGATCGACCTTATCCAGCAGGCGCTGCAATAAATCTTCATCGCTGAGCTCGGGCTCGGCCGCTAGCATGGATTTGGCAGGCAGATCAATTCGCCATTCGCGTGATAGTGCTTCTTGTAGCGCGTCGAGCTCCCACTGCTCTTCCATCGATGCTTCGGGCATATACAGTCTGAATAGATCAGTGAACACGCCCTGGCGCAGAGCGATACTGGTCTCGGTCATCAACTCAGCTTCAAGCAGCTCGTTACGCTGCTGATAAATTACCTTGCGCTGGTCATTGGCGACATCGTCATACTCGAGCAGCTGCTTACGGATATCAAAGTTACGCGCCTCGACTTTACGCTGCGCTGATTCAATTGAGCGCGAAACAATCCCCGCTTCAATCGGCTCATCTTCCGGCATGTTCAAGCGCTCCATGACCGCCCGCACGCGATCACCGGCAAAAATACGCAGCAACGGATCATCAAGCGACAGATAGAAGCGCGACGAACCCGGATCACCCTGGCGACCAGAGCGACCACGCAGCTGGTTATCAATACGGCGCGACTCGTGGCGCTCGGTACCAATGATGTGCAAACCACCGGCATTCACCACCAGATCGTGCAAGGACTGCCACTCATCGCGCAGCTGCTGCGCGCGTGCGGATTTGTCTTCTGCAGAAAGCGACGCATCCGCCTCGATAATTTGAATCTGCTTGTCGACATTACCGCCCAACACGATATCGGTGCCTCGACCGGCCATGTTGGTCGCAATGGTAATCATCTTCGGGCGACCGGCTTGCGCCACGATCTCGGCCTCGCGCGCATGCTGCTTGGCGTTGAGCACGTTGTGCGGCAGCTTTTCTTTTTCCAGCATCGCCGAAATGAGCTCGGAGTTTTCAATCGAGGTAGTACCCACCAGCACCGGCTGGCCGCGCTCGTAACAATCACGAATATCGGCGATCACCGCGCGGTACTTACCCGCGCCGTTCTTGAAGACTTGGTCTTGCCGGTCTTTGCGCTGGCTCGGGCGGTTCGGTGGAATCACCACCGTTTCAAGCCCATAAATTTCCTGGAACTCGAACGCTTCCGTATCGGCAGTACCGGTCATGCCGGCCAACTTGCCGTACATGCGGAAATAATTCTGGAAGGTGATCGAGGCCAGCGTCTGGTTCTCGTTCTGAATTCGCGCGCCTTCTTTCGCCTCGACCGCCTGGTGCAAACCATCCGACCAGCGGCGGCCCTGCATGAGACGACCGGTGAATTCATCGACAATAATCACCTCACCGCTTTGCACTACATAGTGCTGATCCTTGTGATACAGCGTATGCGCGCGCAGTGCCGCATACAGGTGGTGAATGAGCGTGATGTTAGCTGCGTCATACAGCGATGCGCCTTCAGCCAACAAGCCCATCTCGGTCAGAATGCGCTCGGCTTTTTCATGGCCTGCTTCGGTCAGCAGAACCGTGTGTGCTTTTTCATCTTTGGTGTAATCGCCTGGTACCTCGACCACGCCTTTACCATCCGGCGTTTCTTCGCCGATCTGCAGTGTCAGCAGCGGCGGCAAGGCATTCATCTTGTGGTACATCTCGGTGTGATCTTCTGCCTGACCAGAGATGATCAGCGGCGTGCGCGCCTCGTCGACCAGAATCGAATCCACCTCATCGACAATCGCAAACGCCAATCCTCGCTGCACGCGCTCAGTGGGCGCGTACACCATGTTGTCGCGCAAGTAATCAAAGCCGAATTCATTGTTGGTGCCGTAGGTGATATCGGCAGCGTAAGCGGCTTGCTTGACCTCATGCGACGCATGCGACAAGTTGACGCCGGTGGTCAGGCCCAACCAACCGTACAGGGCACCCATCCATTCGGCGTCGCGCTGCGCGAGATAATCATTGACGGTGACCACATGCACGCCGTTGCCGGTGAGCGCGTTGAGGTAGGCGGGCAGCGTTGCCATCAGCGTCTTGCCCTCACCGGTGCCCATCTCAGCGATCTTGCCTTGATGAAGCACCATGCCACCGATCAGCTGCACGTCAAAATGCCGCATCTTCAGCACCCGTCGCGAGGCCTCGCGGCAGACCGCAAACGCTTCAACCAGCACATCATCAACGCTTGCCCCGCCAGCCAGCTTGTCTTTTAACTCCGGGGTTTTCGCTTGCAGCGCTTCATCGCTCAATTGCTCCAGCGCGGGCTCAAGCGCGTTAATCGCGCGTACCGATTTCTGAAATTGCTTGAGCAGCCGCTGGTTGCGGCTACCGAAAATCTTGGTGAGTAGGGACATGCCGAGGCTAAAAAAAAACAGGGCCGCGCGCCTTCGCTGGCGCAAGTCGAAGCTGCGATTTTAGCATGCAGCCCCTTGTTAACCGACTGACATCACTGTTCCGTGAAGGCCTGTGCTAAGGTTGCCGTATGGCCAAATCAGCAAGCAATTTCACTCCGGCGAAGCGCCCGGAAGTTCGCCCGACAGCGCGCGATCCGCTGGCCTACCTGCGCTCGGACGATACGCTGGCCGCCTTGCTGCCGACCGCGCAACAAGTGGCCGAGCTACAAGCCGCATGTGAAACCCTGTTGCCCACGCTATTTGGTCGCTGCCAAGTGCTGCACCTGCGGCAAGGCATACTCACTATCGCCGCGCCAAATGCGGCACTGGCGACGCGGCTGCGGCAAATTCAGCCGAAGTTGCAGCAAGACTTGCAAGGCAGGGGCTGGGATGTCGAGCAAATACGAATGAAGATTCAGCTGATGTCGGCTGAGCCCGCGCCAGTCCCGCCGGGTGAGCCTCGTGAACTATCCAGCAGCGCGCTGTCATCGTTTGCCGCGTTGGCCAGCGAGATTGAAGATAGCCCGTTACGCGACGCGGTTCAGGCATTACTCAGGCGCCGCAACAAAGCGTAGCGGCATTACCGTTGTTAGACCGGCGCCCACTCCTGCTCGAGCTGCGTCGAGTACGCCGCAGGCGCAGTGGCGGCGGTAGGGAAGCTGGTGATCTCGTAGGCATCTGCGTCATCCAGCAGCGCACGAAGCAGTTTATTGTTGAGACCGTGCCCTGACTTGTGCGCGGTATAGCTGGCAAGCAGCGGGTGGCCTGCCAGATACAGATCACCCATTGCGTCGAGTATCTTGTGCCGCACGAACTCATTGCGATAACGTAGACCGCCGCTATTCAGAATACGAAACTCATCCATCACGATAGCGTTTTCAAGCGAACCGCCACGCGCCAAGCCCATACCGCGCAAGGTCTCGACATCCTGCATAAAACCGAAGGTGCGGGCGCGCGCCACTTCTTGAATGTATGAGGCGACATCAAGATCAACCTCAGCGGTTTGGCCTGATCCATCAACCGCAGGGTGATTGAACTCGATAAAAAATTTCAGTCTGAAACCATGCCATGGCTCGAGCCGCGCCCACTTCTCTTGAGCGCCCTCACCCTCGCGGACCTCGATGGTTTTTTTAACGCGGATAAATCGCTTGGCTGAGCCAAGCTCTGCACAGCCCGCTTGCTGCAGCAAAAAAACAAACGACGCCGCAGAACCATCCATGATCGGAATTTCTTCGGCATTGAGCTCGACGATCAGGTTGTCGATACCAAGACCCGCGCAGGCCGAGAGTAAATGCTCAACCGTCGATACTCGTACACCGTTTTTTTCAAGCACCGAGGCCATCCGCGTGTCACCAATACCGTTGGCGGTGGCAGGAAGCTCAACGACCGGATCAACATCCACACGGCGAAACACGATCCCGTGATCAGGCCCTGCAGGACGCAGGGTGAGCGTAACGCGGGTACCGCAATGCAGACCAACGCCTGTGGTCGATACGGTTTCGCGAACGGTGCGCTGCTTGATCATGCTGGTATCAGCCACCGGGACTGCGACATGAACTGATCGTCACACCTTAAACGATGGGAATTGTTCATACGCAGTCGCAGTGGCCTGAGGATCAAATCTGGCCGAGTAGGGTTTCAGCGTTTGATACTTCAAACTTGCCAGCAGCTTCGAGGTTGAGTTGCGTGACCACGCCGTCTTTCACCAGCATCGAGTAGCGCTGCGAGCGAATCCCCATGCCAAAGCCTTTCAGATCAAACTCCAGACCCAGCGCTTTGGTGAAATCAGCGTTACCGTCTGCCATCATGCGCACCACACCCGTCGCCTCTTGATCGCGGCCCCAGGCACCCATCACAAAGGCATCGTTCACCGAGATACACCAGATCTCGTCGACACCTTTGGCGTGTAACTCTTTGGCATGCTTGATGTAGCCGGGCACGTGCTGTGCAGAGCAAGTCGGCGTGAAGGCCCCGGGCAAACCGAAGATGGCAATTGTCTTGCCTTTGACCAGCGTGGCGACGTCAAAGGTGTTCGGGCCGAGTGTGCAGCCCTCGGTTTCGGTTTCAATGAATTCAGCAAGCTTGCCGTCTGGCAGACGGTCTCCGATTTTGATACTCATGGTGGTCCTTTGGGTAGTGGGAGGTAAAGTTCAGATTCTGGATCCCGGCCTGCGCCGGGATGATGTGATCGAAGGTCGGTGGCTCTCGAAAGTCATGCCTGCGCTGCTACCCAGCGTCTTGGCGTTCGATCCATCCCCGCTTGACAAACGGGCAGGGCAAAGTATGCCCTGCCCGCCAATTTCCTGCAGGCGCGAAACCGTCCTTAGTCGGCTTGCCGGCGCAGGAATGCCGGTATGTCGTAGGTCTCAGTGCCGTTACGCTCCATCGCCCGCACTGTCTCGGAGGCATGCTCGCGCCGCCACACCGCTGGCGTGCGAATCGGCTCGAAGGTCTGGTTGGCACCAGGAACTGCGTCCGAGGCCGCAACTGCCGGCGCCGCATCATAGGTACCGGTGCGAGCAACCGGTGTTGATACCAGTTGCGGGCGACGCGCCCGGCCCAGGCCAGTGGCAACCACCGTCACACGCACCTCATCACCCATGCCATCGTCATAGGCGATGCCCTGCGCGATGGACGCATCCGGCGCTGCGAAAGCACGCACGGTTTCCATGACCTGCTTGATTTCCTTGCCCTTCAGCGAGCGGCTGGCCGTGACATTCACCAGCACACCACGCGCACCGGACAGATCAATACCATCCAGCAGCGGTGATGCAACCGCCTGCTCCGCCGCGAGACGCGCACGATCAAGACCGGAAGCCACGGCAGTACCCATCATCGCCTTACCTTGCTCGGCCATGATGGTCTTCACATCATTGAAGTCAACGTTAATATGACCCGGCACATTGATGATCTCGGCGATACCGGCCACCGCATTGTTCAGCACATCGTCGGCGTGACCCAGCCACTCGAGCATGCTGTCATCTTCGTAAATCTCTTCCAGCTTTTCATTGAGGATAACGATCAGCGAATCAACATGCTTGCCGAGTTCTTCCAGACCTTCGTTTGCGATGTCCATGCACTTCTGGCCTTCGTGACTGAAAGGCTTGGAGACCACTGCAACGGTTAATGCGCCGAGCTGCTTGGCGACCTCGGCCACGATTGGCGCCGCGCCGGTCCCGGTACCACCGCCCATGCCCGCCGCGATGAAGACCATGTGCGCGCCACGTAAAGAATCTTCGATGCGATCGCGCGTCTCTTCAGCGAGCTGGCGCCCCACCGCCGGCTTCATACCAGCGCCGAGACCAGACTCACCGATCTGAATCACGTTATGCGCTTTGGATTGCGTCAAGGCCTGTGCGTCGGTGTTGGCAACGATGAACTCAACGCCTGACACGCCCTTGTTGATCATGTGCTGCACGGCATTTCCACCGGCACCACCGACACCGACCACCTTGATGATCGTCCCTTTCGTGTTTTCCAGCATATCGATTTCCATAGTGACTCCCTTGGGTGAAGCAGTTTTCAGTCGTTAGCCATCACGCGATGTGACAGCTAGCCACTGACAACTGCGGTTGAAACATTAAAAATTTCCGAGAAACCATTCCTTCATTCGCTGCCATACCGCAGTGGCTGAGCCACCTTGACGCACAATCACCTGCCCACGCAAATACTGCCGCTTGGCTTCATCCAACAAACCGAGCACGGTGGAGTAACGCGGACTCTTCACCACGTCCGCCAACTGCCCTTCGTAAACAGCGGTACCTACACGCGCTGGCTTGAGAAAAATATCTTCTGCCAGCTCGCACATACCCGGCATTAACGCGCTGCCGCCGGTCAAGACTACGCCCGATGACAGTACTTCTTCAAAACCGGATTCGCGCACGACTTGATGGACCAACGAAAATAATTCTTCAACCCGCGGCTCGATCACTGCAGCGAGTGCGGCCTTGGATAAGGTACGGGCACCACGATCGCCCAAACCGGGCACGTCGAACACATCCGTAGGATCGGCCAGCAACTGCTTGGCAATGCCGTAGCGCACCTTGATCTCTTCAGCTTCAGCAGTTGGCGTACGCAGCGCCATAGCGATATCGTTGGTGATCTGGTCACCAGCGATCGGAATCACGGCGGTGTGACGGATCGCGCCTTCGGTGAAGATGGCAATATCGGTGGTGCCACCGCCAATATCGATCAGCACGACGCCGAGTTCTTTTTCATCAGCGGTGAGCACTGCATCAGCCGACGCCATCGGCTGCAAAATCAGGTCGGTCACTTCAAGACCGCAGCGGCGCACACACTTGACGATGTTCTGTACGGCCGACACCGCGCCAGTGACGATGTGCACCTTCACCTCAAGCCGGATGCCGCTCATGCCAATCGGCTCACGCACATCTTCCTGATTATCGACAATGAACTCTTGCGGTACGGTGTGCAGCAACTGCTGATCGGTGGGAATGTTCACCGCCTTGGCGGTTTCAATCACCCGCGCCACATCAGCGGCGCTGACCTCCTTGTCTTTGATGGCGACCATACCGCTGGAGTTGAAGCTGCGGATATGGCTACCAGCGATACCGGTCCAGACATTACGGACCTGGCAATCTGCCATCAACTCAGCCTCTTCCAGCGCGCGCTGAATAGATTCGACGGTGGCCTCAATATTCACCACTACGCCTTTCTTCAGGCCTTTGGATTCGCTCTGACCCAAGCCAATGATCTCGTGCCGCCCGCTCGGCAACACCTCGGCGACCACCGCGACCACCTTTGACGTACCGATGTCGAGTCCGACGATCAGATTTTTTGCGTCTTTTGTCATACGTTATTTATGTACTGTCTCATTAAGTTGTACTGTCATCGCCGATCGGCCGTGGTCTGTGCTCATGTCGTACCCTCGCGCGCACTGCTGCTACCTGCCTGCGCTCTGCGCTTGAGCGCAAGTCCATTCGGATAGCGCATATCAATACTTTCAATACGCCCGGGTAGCGCCGACGCTAATCTTGGATAAACACTGACCAGCCTATCGACGCGCGCTTTCAGTGCAGCACGATCATTGGCACGCCCCAGATTCAGCACGATGCCGTTGTCCAGCCGCGCGCTCCACGCATAGCGCTTGGAAAGTGACAGCGCACGCGGCGCGAGCTTGACGGGCGCCAGCCACTCACGCAAATCAAACATGCGCTGGGCGACTTCGCGTGCACTTTCATCCGGACCATCGAGCGCAGGTAATTTGCCCTCCTGCTCAGCTTCATCCAGATTGGCGGTAAATAAAACACCATCGACGGATATCAGACGCCCTTGTTCACCCCAGGTACCCAAGGCCACAAACTCATCGATGGTGACGACTAATTTATTCGGCCACTCGCGCCGTACCGAGGCATGCTGCACCCAAGGCACCGTTTCAAATGCCGTGCGCGCTGCCGTCAGATCCATGCTGAAAAAATTACCGCGCAAACGCTGCACGGCCGTGCTACGCACCGTAGATTCATCCACATAACGCAGCGGCTTACCGGATACTGCACGTACATGAATCTCGGTTAATGCAAAGAATGGCAAGCGCGCCGTCCATCGATAGCCGGCATACATCAGCGCGAGCACCAGCACACCCAGCATCATGCGGGTGAGTGTGTTAAGCGTTCTGATGTCATTCCACATACATCAACCTCAATGCGGCTTCCAGTCAGCAGACACTTGCAGATCAAGCGCTGCCGTTCGTAAAATTTCGACACACAACTGCTCATACGGCAACCCAGCCACCGCCGCTGACATCGGCACCAATGAGTGGCTGGTCATACCGGGTGAGGTATTTATTTCGAGCAGGTAGGGTTGCTGATCCGTCGCGCGCACCATCACATCGGCACGCGCCCAGCCGCGGCAACCCAAGCTGCGATAAGACGCTAATGCCAACTGCTGTACCTGCTTCTCGAGTTCCGGCGATAAGCCGCTTGGGCAGAGGTATTGCGTCTGATCTGAAAAATATTTGTTTTGGTAGTCGTAGTTCGCATCCGGCGCAATGATGCGAACCACCGGCAAAGCACGCGCGTTATCACCCGAACCGAGTACAGGGCACGTGAGTTCCATACCGCTAATGAACTCTTCCGCCATCACGGCTTTATCAAACTTGGCAGCCAATGCATAAGCTGCGGGTAATTGCGATGGATCGGTTACTTTAGTAAGACCCAGTGTTGAACCCTCATGCGCTGGCTTGACGATGAGCGGCAAGCCGAGCTTTTGCGACACAGCCTGCCAGTCGCTCTGTAAATTCAACATCTCGAATGTTGGCGTTGCCAGACCAAGCTGCAACCAGACGCGCTTGGTCATTGCTTTATCCATGGCAATCGCTGACGCCAAAACACCTGGGCCAGTGTAGGGAAGCCCGAGCTGCTCCAGCGCACCTTGCATGCTGCCGTCTTCACCATAACGACCATGCAACGCGATGAACACACGATCAAATTTTTCAGCAGCGAGCTCACCTAGCGAGCGCTGTGCCGGATCAAAAGTATGCGCATCAATACCCTGCGACTGCAAGGCCTGCAGCACACCCGCGCCGGACATTAATGAAATCTCGCGCTCGGCTGAGCGACCACCAAACAACACGGCTACTTTGCCGAACTCATGAGCGAGTGCGTGACTCATGCCTGCCTCCGCTCGGGAACCGTTTGCGTCAGCTGCTGCAGTTGCGCCGGTACTGCTGAGATTGATCCGGCACCCATGGTCATCACGACATCACCATCGCGCGCCATTTTGAGCAGCACCTCCGGCATATCAGCGATCTCTTCCACAAACACCAACTCGGTCTTGCCTGCGACGCGTAGCGCGTGCGCGAGTGAGCGACCATCGGCGGCGGTGATCGGCTGCTCACCCGCCGCGTAAACTTCAGCCAGTACCAACACATCGACACTGGCCAGTACCCTGACGAAATCTTCAAACAGATCACGCGTACGCGTGTACCGATGCGGCTGGAAAGCCAGCACCAGTCGCTTGCCGGGGAACGCGCCACGTGCGGCAGCAATCGTTGCCGCAGTCTCGACCGGGTGATGGCCATAGTCATCGACCAAGGTAAAGCCGCCACCGTTTGGAAGCGGTAATACGCCGTATTTGGTAAAGCGCCGACCAACACCATTGAACTCTACGAGCGCTTTTTGAATATGCTGATCAGAGATATCCAGCTCGCGCGCAATGGCAATCGCGGCGCAGGCATTCTGCACATTGTGCATGCCGGGCTGGTTCAGTTGTATCGGCAGCGGATCATACTCATCCTGAACTACCGTGAATTCCATGTGACTGTTCACCGCGCGCGCATCAACAGCACGTACATCAGCATCCGCATGGAACCCGTACGTCATGACCATCTTTGAGATGAAAGGCATGATCTCGCGCACATTCGGGTCGTCGACGCAAAGAATCGCAACGCCATAAAACGGCAGGCGATTGGTAAATTCGATGAAGGCCTGCTTCAGCTTGGTAAAGCTGTGGTCATAGGTCTCCATGTGATCGGCATCGATATTGGTGATGACCTCAATCACCGGCGACAAATTCAAAAACGATGCATCGGATTCATCCGCCTCGGCGACGATGAATTCACCGCTACCGAGTTTTGCATTAGCACCTGCGCTATTCAGTCGGCCGCCAATCACAAACGTGGGATCCAGACCGGCCTCGGCCAGAATGCTGGCGACCAGGCTGGTCGTGGTGGTCTTGCCATGGGTACCCGCGATCGCGATACCGCGCTTCAAACGCATTAACTCGGCCAGCATCACGGCGCGTGGCACGATGGGAATATGCTTGGTGCGCGCAGCTCTGACTTCCGGGTTATGCGGAAGGACTGCGGTTGAAGTCACGATCGCGTCCGCGCCCGCGATATTGTCCGGTGCATGGCCGATTTGCACCGTAGCGCCCAACTCGACCAAGCGGCGCGTTGCCGCGTTATGCGACAAATCCGAGCCGGACACGGTGTAGCCAAGGTTCAGCAGCACCTCGGCGATGCCGCTCATGCCTGAACCGCCTATACCGACAAAGTGGATATGTTTAACCTTGTGCTTCATATGTGTCGCTCACTTTGTCGGCCCGGCTTCACCGCACCTAAACGAACGCAGCGCGACCGCGCTGCTCGGCCCAAAAAATGAATATGTTTAACCTTGTGTTTCATTACTTTCCTAAATCTTCCAGTACGCCAGCGATGGCATCGTTTGCGTCACGTCGCCCCTGCTGATAAGCATGCTCAGCAAGGTGCAGGCAGCGCTCGCGTGTCATATCGCGCAACAAGTCAGCTAGCGACGCAGCGTTCAATTCTTGCTGCGGCAAATGAATAGCCGCGTCGTTGGTAGCCATCCATTGCGCATTGTTTCGTTGATGTGAGGTGGTTGATACCACTAACGGCACCAATACCGATGCAACCCCAGCTGCACATAATTCAGTCAACGTAATCGCACCTGCACGGCAGATCACCAGGTCGGCTGCTGCGTAACGGCTGGCCATATCGTCGATGAAGTCAACAACTTCGGCATCCACATCTACAGCGGCATAATTTTTTTTCAGTACATCGATGTTTTGCTTACCTGATTGATGCACAACGCGCGGACGGTCCTGCGGTGATAGCAGCGCAAGTGCTGCGGGCACCGTGTCATTCAATACGCGCGCGCCTAAGCTGCCGCCAATCACCAGCACATTCAGCGTGCCACTGCGCTGTTGGTAGCGCTGTGAAGGCGCAGGTAAATGACTAATCTCTTTACGTACAGGGTTACCGGTAATCTGCGACTTGTTCAAAGGCGCATCCGCTGTAGCAAAGCCGAACAGTATTTTTTTGGCGAGCGGAAGCAGCGCTTTATTCGACATCAGCAGTGCCGCATCCGCGTTCATGAGTGCCAAAGGCTTGCCACTCATCGCCGCCATCACACCGCCCGGAACAGTGACATACCCCCCCATGCCAAGCACGACATCCGGCTGACGCGCACGAATAATCGCACCGCACCTGAGAAAGCTAATCAGCATTTTCAGTGCACCTTTGAGTGCGTGCAGAAGGCCCTTGCCGCGGAGTCCGGCAAAGTCGATTGCGTCGAACGTGATGCCACGCGCAGGAATGATGTCAGCTTCCATACCGCGCTGCGTACCCAGCCATGAAACTTGCCAGCCGCGAGCGCGCATGGTGTCGGCAATAGCGAGCCCCGGGAAGATGTGGCCACCGGTTCCCGCGGCCATGATGAGGAGGTGCTTCATACGCGTCCTCCACGCATCATCACCCTGTTTTGGTTCCGGCCGTGCGCAATTGCGCACTTAACTTCGCTGCGCGAAGTACGCCTGCACCGAAACCGCGTCGACTGCTGGAGTGCGTTTGCTGTCGTGTTCATACACGGCCTCCGCGCATCATCACACTATTTTGGTTCCGGCCTTGCGCAATTGCGCACTTAACTTCGCTGCGCGAAGTTAGCCTGCACCGAAACCGCGTCGACTGCTGGAGTGCGTTTGCTGTCGTGTTCATACACGGCCTCCGCGCATCATCACACTATTTTGGTTCCGGCCTTGCGCAATTGCGCACTTAACTTCGCTGCGCGAAGTACGCCTGCACCGAAACCGCGTCGACTGCTGGAGTGCGTTTGCTGTCGTGTTCATACACGGCCTCCGC
>VGHX01000051.1 GCA_016868055.1 Betaproteobacteria bacterium | reverse complement strand
GATGCCGAGCTTAAAATGATCGAAGATCAATTGAATCACCGCCCCAGAAAACGATTGGGATTTAAAACCCCACATCAGGTGTTTCATGAATCTTTAAACCGTGTTGCACTTCGTACTTGAAGCCACGTAATGTTTATCAGCTGAATCTAAGCGACAATCCGGATTTTGCACACAACCCCGCAGAAACCAAAGAATTTTTTAATTTCTTGTTCGGGAAAATTCGACCACTTAGCCATCTGCGCCTGGACAATACCGGATTCAACGATAGCTGCGCTCAATCGTTCGGTAGTGCTATACAAAATCCTCATTTGCTCAAAGTGATTAACTTTGCTAACCATACCGCTTCGTCAGAGCAAATCACAAGCTTGAAAAAATCCATCCAAAAACGCACCGCAGAAATAAGATATTTCCAAATTTCTAAAACCGAAATTTATTCCACCTTAGCGGTGGGCATGTTCGATGCCAACACGGATGTGGACTGGGACGCTTTGGAGCAAGACTACCAGGACGCCCAAGAAGAATTAAGCAAAAATATTCAGCAAGGCTATTTCTCTGAAGTTGCCCGGCGGGTACGCAATCACCCAATTCCCCGATTACTCAACCAAAGTCATTATGAAGTTCATTCGGATGATGATGAGGTTGAATTTGATCATTCCTTACCGACTGACTGACTGACTGACTGACTTACTGACTGACTGATCAGGAATAGTCGTGGTATGGGTAGTTAATTCCAGAAAAGAAAAGCCCCCGCATATTCAGAAGCGGGGGCTTTTCAATCTTAGCGCCGTTCAATGAACGGCTTTTTTTATAGCCTCATGGACTGTCCGATCACGTTATTAGCCATGAGTAATGCCATAGCCTTGTGGGTGGCTCCACCCTCACTATCGGCAAAAAGCTGTGCTGCTTGCGACATATTGCGTAGTCGTTCCCGTTCCAGTAACAAGTCGAAGGTCACTTTAAAAATCTGCGCGGCGTCATAGATGCGTATGGCAGCACCCTGTGTCATCGCCTTCTCGCTAGCCTCTGCGAAGTTATAGGTATGCGGCCCCAAAAGTATTGGCTTGCTGCAGGCACACGCCTCGATCAGATTCTGCCCGCCGGTGGGTAGCAAACTGCCCCCGATAAATGCGATGTCACAGGCGATGTAATAGGCAAACATTTCACCCATGGTGTCACCGACTAATAGTTGCGCATCTGCCGGCACCGGCTGCCCTCGCAATTGGGATTTGCGCGCGACACGTAAGCCCTGATTTTCAAATAACTGTGCGACCTCGGTAAATCGCTGCGGATGACGCGGTACGATCATCAGCAACAGATCGGGTGGCAGCGTGGCTTTCATATAGCCACTTAACAGCAACGCCTCTTCACCCTCGCGCGTACTGGCACATAGCAGTACCGGACGATCACCGATCTGCTGCCGAAGTGATTGACCCGCTGTGATCATGGCCGCAGGCACGCTGACATCGAATTTCAGATTGCCAGTGACGTTAACCTCACGCGCACCCATCACGCGCAGGCGCTGCGCATCAGCCTCACTTTGTGCTGCGACCAATGTGATCTGCGCTGCAGCACGACCCAATAATCCTGCAAAGCGTTGTCCTCGCTGTAAGGACCGTTCGGTTAGGCGCGCATTAATCAGCGCCACGGGTACCTCGGCAGCCTTACAGGCTTCAATCAATGATGGCCAGACTTCAGTCTCCATCAAAATACATACACCTGGCCGAAAATGCTGCACAAAATTCGTCATCATCGATAACGTGTCGTACGGCAGGTAGGCTTGCGTCAGACGCGGCTCATTGCCGAACAAGGCTTTGCCTGTAGCGCGGCCGGTGGGCGTCATGTGAGTGAGCAAAATATGATGGTCGGGATATTCCGATAGAAGCGCGCGCAGCAAAGGTTCTGCCGCACGCGTCTCGCCAACCGACACCGCATGCACACAGATCAGCGGCGCAGATAATTGAAGCGAATAAAAACCAAAGCGCTCTGCAAGATGTTGACGATAACCGGGCTCACGCCGGCTGCGCCATAGCAATCGAATAAATGCGAATGGCAGGAGACACCACCAAAGCAGAGAGTAGAGTCGCAGCGTACCCGTCACGACGTATAACTCGTCTTGAGATATCGCTTAGAAAGGAAGCTGGGCATCGGGCTTGATGCGTGTAATCGCACTACCAATCGCCTGCTGTATCCGAGATAAAGCAGCCTCATTCTCTGCCTCAAAACGCAACACCAGCACCGGGGTGGTATTAGAGGCTCTGCATAAGCCAAAGCCATCCGGGTATTCGACACGCACACCGTCAATCGTGATGACTTGCGACGCACCCGGCCACTCGGCCTCAGCTTGCATGCGTGCGACCAGCGCGTGGTTCTCACCCTCGGCCAGCGCGACCTGCAACTCGGGCGTGGACGTTGATTTCGGCAGCGCATTCAAGGTCTGCGTGATGTCTTGCATACGGCTTGCCAGCTCAAGCAATCGGGCACCTGCATACAAACCATCATCAAACCCGTACCACCGGTCTTTGAAAAACAAGTGCCCGCTCATCTCGCCACCAAAAGGCGCGCCTGTTTCACGCATACGCGCTTTGACGAGTGAGTGGCCGGTTTGGCACATCACCGGCTGTCCTCCGGCTGCGGTCACCCAAGGGGCGATATGGCGCGTGCATTTCACGTCATACAAGATCGCACCGCCCGGATGGCGAGTCAGCACATCCTGCGCGAATAGCATCAGCTGCCGATCGGGAAAAATCACCTGCCCGTCCTTGGTCACAACGCCGAGGCGATCACCATCACCATCAAACGCAAGACCGATCTCCGCATCGCCTTTACTCAGCACATCGATCAGATCTTGCAGGTTTTCTAAATGCGCGGGGTCGGGGTGATGATTGGGGAAATTTCCGTCAACCTCACAGAACAGCTCGGTTACCTCGCAACCAAGTGCGCGGTATAGCTCGCCCGCGATACTGCCAGCGACACCGTTACCGCAATCAATCGCGATTTTCATTGGACGCGCCAGCTTCACATCAGACAGGATGCGATCAAGGTAATTGTCGCGAATATCAAGCGCGAAATAACCGCCTTCATCATGCACAAAATCCTGCGCGATGATGCTGTGGTAAAGCGATTGGATCGCCTCACCGTAAATCGCTTGACGCGAGAGCACCATCTTGAAGCCGTTGTAATCCGGCGGGTTATGACTACCCGTCACCATGATGCCGCTACGTGCAGCAAGATGATGCGTGGCGTAGTACAGCATCGGGGTAGCGACCATGCCGATATCGATTACGCTGGTACCAGTTGATTGCAAACCCTTGGCCAAGGCTGCGGATAAGTCCGGACCTGACAAGCGGCCATCGCGGCCAATCACCACATAGTGCTCACCTCGCGCTTTGACTGCAGTACCAAACGCTCGTCCGATCTGCTCCGCAATTGCTGCGTCGAGCGTACTACCAAGCACACCGCGAATATCGTAGGCTTTGAAAATACCGGGGGTCAGTGTCGCTGTGCTCATGATGATTTTGGAAAAGGATCTGGATGGATAATTTATCTAACTAAGCACTCGAGCCAAGACGCTCTTGCAGACACGCCTGCAGCGCATCGTCCCAAGCAGGTAAATCGCCAAAGGCGTGTCGGAATTTATCAGTATTTAAGCGCGAATTGCGCGGACGTTGCGCAGGCGTGGGGTACTCGGCAGTGCTAATCGGGCGCAGCTTCGGCTTTCGGTGAATAGACGCATGCGAAAAAATCGTCTGGGCAAAGCCAAACCAGCTGGTATACCCGCCTGCGCACAGATGATAAACGCCAGACAGCGCTGCCAACTGCGCTAGCTCACCCGAGTCACGAATGATGGCAGCCGTTGCATCAGCAATCGTCACCGCCCAGGTCGGCGCACCGATCTGATCATCGACAATCGCAAGCTCGTCGCGCGTCTCGGCCAGCTTGAGCATCGTCAGCAAAAAATTCTTGCCTTGCAAGCCGTATACCCAGCTAGTTCGCAAAATCAAATGACTACCACCAACATCGGCTATCGCTTGCTCACCCGCTAATTTGCTCTGCCCGTAGACCGACAGCGGTGCTGTCGCATCATCCTCCAGACATGCGCCTTGCTTGCCCCCATCGAACACGTAATCTGTCGAGTAGTGAATCAGCGTCGCGCCGAGTCGCTCGCTCTCCTCAGCAATCACACGCGGGGCTTCGGCGTTAATCTGAAATGCCGTCGCTTCATCCGACTCAGCGGCGTCAACCGCGGTGTAGGCAGCGGCATTGATAATAATCTGCGGCTGCAACTCGCGCAGCGCCGTACGAATCGCATCAGCGCTAGCAAGGTTTAATTGCGCACGATCCAAGGCGATCAGCTCACCCAGGCCATGCAGCGACTGCGTCAGCGCACACCCCACCTGGCCGCTGCGACCCAGCACCAGTAGTCTCATGCGTAGGTCTCAACTTGAGCCAGTGGTATGCCTGCTTTGTCCTTAGCAGACAGCAGAGGCTCGCCCTGGTGTGGCCAGGGAATCGCGAGCGCCTCATCATTCCAAAGCAGCGCGCGCTCATGCTCAGGTGCGTAGTAATCCGTCGTTTTGTAAACAAAATCGGCAGATTCGCTGGTGACCAAAAACCCATGCGCAAAACCTGGAGGTATCCAGAGCTGCCGATGGTTTAGCGCGGATAAGCTCACGCACACGCTTTTGCCAAAGGTAGCTGACGATCGACGCAAGTCAACGCAAACATCAAACACTTCGCCAGCGATCACGCGCACCAGCTTGCCTTGCGGCTGCTGTATCTGGTAATGGAGCCCGCGCAACACGCCGCGTGCCGAACGCGAGTGGTTATCCTGCACAAAATTAGGCGCAAACCCAGTCAGCTGCTCGAACTGTCGCTGGTTGAAGCTCTCGAAAAAAAAGCCACGCGCATCACCAAATACTTTAGGCTCAATGATGAACACGTCAGGAATGTCGGTACCAACGATGTTCATGAATCAGAATACCTTTTCTTGCAACAGGCGCAGCAGATACTGACCGTATTCATTTTTCTTCATAGGCTCTGCCAGCTTTTCAAGTTGCTCTGCACTGATGTAGCGTTTTCGGAATGCGACTTCTTCGGGGCACGCGACTTTCAATCCTTGGCGCTTCTCGAGCGTCGCGATGAACTGACTAGCGTCGAGCAAGGACTCATGCGTGCCGGTATCCAGCCACGCCATACCGCGCCCCATCACCTCCACCTGTAGCTGGCCCTGATCCAGATAAACGCGATTCACATCGGTAATCTCCAACTCACCGCGCGCAGAAGGTTTGATCGCTGCGGCAATATCACAGACCTGGGTATCGTAAAAATATAAACCCGTCACCGCGTAGTTGGATTTGGGTTGTGCGGGTTTTTCTTCGATACTGTTGGCGCGCCGCTGATCATCAAACGCCACCACGCCATACCGCTCCGGATCAGTGACGTGATACGCGAACACGGTGGCGCCTGCATGCCGCTGATTAGCAGCACTTAGTTTGGCATCAAGCTCATGACCGTAGTAGAGGTTATCGCCGAGGATCAGCGCCGATGGCTGGTTGCCGACGAATTCACGACCGATGATAAATGCTTGCGCCAATCCATCCGGCGAGGGCTGCACCGCATAACGTAAATTAAGGCCCCACTGACTGCCATCGCCCAATAGCTGCTCGAAACGCGGCGTGTCTTGCGGCGTCGAGATCAGCAGAATATCGCGCATACCCGACAGCATCAGCGTCGTCAGCGGGTAGTAAATCATCGGCTTGTCATACACCGGCAGTAATTGCTTGGATACTGCCTTGGTAGCGGGATAGAGCCGCGTACCAGACCCGCCCGCCAGAATAATGCCGCGGCGCTGCACCGCCTTACTCAAAGCCCCTACGCTACCTGCGCTCATGCCGATGCCTCCTGACGCTGTGCGTAGTTGGTACTCATCCATTGCTGGTACTCGCCCGACTGTACCTTTCGCACCCAGTCCTGATGGTCGAGATACCACTGCACCGTTTTACGCAAGCCAGTCTCGAACGTCTCCTGCGGACGCCAGCCAAGTTCGCGCTCGATTTTGCGCGCATCTATCGCGTAGCGACGGTCATGTCCGGGACGATCTGTCACAAAGCTAATCTGTACCCGGTAGGATTGCGTTGAGGGCTTCAGCTCGTCAAGCAAATCGCATAAGGTATGCACTACATCGAGATTGGCTTTTTCGTTCCAGCCACCGATGTTATACGTTTCACCCAGCTGTCCGGCTTGCAGTACACGACGTAGCGCAGCGCAATGATCACCCACATACAACCAGTCACGTATTTGCTGACCATCGCCATAAATCGGCAAGGGCTTACCGCCCAATGCATTGGCAATCATCAGCGGTATCAGTTTTTCAGGAAACTGTAGCGGGCCATAGTTATTCGAGCAGTTACCAGTCAGTACCGGTAAGCCATAGGTGTGATGCCAGGCACGCACCAAATGGTCGCTAGCGGCTTTCGAGGCTGAGTACGGACTATTCGGTGCGTAAGGCGTGGTCTCTGAAAATGCCGGATCGGTCGTTGACAAGGTGCCGAACACCTCATCCGTCGACACATGCAGAAAACGAAAGCCGGCCTTGCCAGCATCATCCAGCGTGCTGAGGTAGGCACGTGTCGCTTCAAGCAAGCTGAACGTGCCATCGACATTGGTACGAATAAAATCGCCCGGCCCATGTATGGAGCGATCTACATGACTCTCTGCAGCGAAATGCACAATCGCGCGCGGCTGGTACTGTGTCAGCAATGCTGACACCAGGGCGCGGTCACAGATATCACCGTGCACGAAGATGTGCCGAGCGTCTGCTTGCAGCTGGCTCAGGTTATCCGGGTTACCCGCGTAGGTGAGTTTATCGAGATTGATGACAGGCTCATCCTGACTCGCCAGCCAATCCAGCACAAAATTGGCGCCGATGAAGCCGGCGCCGCCCGTGACGAGAATCATGCGTATCCTTGCCAGTTCGCTAATGCGACGCTAGTGCGACGCTCATGCGGCAGTAGTTGAGACAGCCGATATTTTACGTGAGTGGCTGGCGCGAATTGCAATCACTACAATGTCGGATCCGGGAAGCACTGCGCCATTAAGCGCCGGCATGGCTGATGCGGTGCAGTCTTCCAAAAGCACATAACAAGACCTTGAGGATGATGGGGACATTTGTCATTGGTGATGTACAGGGCTGCGCCGATGAGCTGCATCATCTATTGGCACGGATCGATGCAGCATCACCGAATGCGCAGCTTGTGTTTGTGGGCGATCTGGTCAATCGTGGGCCGGCGTCGCTACAGACGCTCAGAATGGTGAAGGCAATGGGCGCGCGTGCCCGTACCGTCCTCGGCAACCATGACCTGCATCTACTCGCTGCGGCGCATGGCGTGCGTGCACCGGCACGCAGCGACACGCTTGATGCGATCCTGACCGCGCCCGACCGCGACGAATTATTGAAATGGTTGCGCCATCAGCCCTTGGCGTTGATGAGCGATGGTTGCCTGGTAGTGCACGCCGGTGTGCTACCGCAGTGGTCGGCGTCGCAGGTATTGTCACTCGCTGCCGAAGTCGAGCTGCGCCTTCAATCGGATGAGTGGATCGATTTTCTGCAGGCGATGTATGGTAACCAGCCTGCTCGTTGGAGTGATTCTTTGCAGGCTAATGAACGCCTGCGCTGTATCGTCAATGCCTTGACGCGTTTGCGATTCTGCAGTGCCGACGGTGAAATGGAGTTCAATACCAAAGAAGGTCCGAGCGCCCCACCACCCGGATTTATGCCATGGTTTGATGTGCCGGGACGCCGTACTGCAGACGTGCCAGTGTTGTTCGGGCACTGGTCAACGCTGGGTATTCTGCAACGGGCTAACTTATTTGGCTTGGATAGCGGCTGCGTCTGGGGTGGCAAGCTTAGTGCACTGAAACTGTCAGATAAAAGTTTGCTGCAAATCGATTGCCCACGCCATCAAACGCCTGGCTGATAGATAAGACTTCGACAGCGCATGAACATGCTGGATCTCAGGCTGCGCCGTGATCAGTATCAACCGACTTTGCGTTGCTGTAGTTGAGACTGTGGTGCCAGCGCCCCGGCAATCGTGTCGTGCGCGACTTGTGCCAGCTCCCGGCGGTGCGCACCCATGGTTGAGATCGGAGGCAGGCGTATCAACTCGGCCGTCATGCCGCCGCTGTTCATAATAGCGATGACACTCTGCACGAAATTCATATCGCCGACAAAATCAGCCGCATCGTGTAACTGTCCATCCGCATCGAGATAACGAATCGCATACGGCTGCACCGGCACCTCAGCTTCAATCGCTGCCTCAAACAAGTTGGCATGAAACGGCAGCACCGTACCCTGTGGCGCCGTCGTCCCCTCAGGGAAGAACGCAACACGCTCGCCGTCGTGAATGCTTTTTACCAAGCCTTCATAGATACGTCTGACATCACGCGCGCGACCACGCGCGATAAAAATAGTACCGGTGTGCTCGCACAGCCAGCCGATGAGTGGCCAGCTACGAATATCGGATTTCGCGACAAAGCGGCAGCTGTGCAGAGTATTAATGACAAAGATATCCAACCACGAAATGTGATTACAGATGATTAGCGCGGGTGATACTGGTGCCGCTTGCTGCGTCTGATCAAAACGCATACGGACACCGCATATGCCGACCAACTGACGCGACCAGCGCTGCACGCGCTGCTCTCTTCCTGCCGCACCCAAAAAAGGGAACAATAAAGCAACCTTGCCTAAGCCGATCAGCAAGTGAAGCACCAAGCGCGTGAGCCGCCAATATCTCATCGAGCGTCTTTTATAAACATGCCACAGGCTTGATCACGCTGATGATCAACGGCTAAATGCGACACGACCAGAGACGATGGTATGCCTGACTTGTGCTGGCAACTCGTAGCCTATCAATGGCGTGTGCTTGCCCTGACTACGCAGGGCAGCTGGCTCGACCTTCCAGCGCGCAGCCGGATCAAAAACGCAAACATCGGCAACGCCCCCAATCGCTAGCGAGCCGGCGTTAATTCCCGCAACGCGTGCGGCATCACAGGTAATTCGGGCAATGGCTTTGCTGAGATCAGCGCCCGAGGAATGCGCATCCTGCGCCCATTTAATCGCGAGCGACAGTAATAACTCGAGCCCCGTAGCGCCAGGCGAGGCTTCACCGAAGGGTAATAATTTTTCTTCGTCGTCGAGCGGGGTGTGGTCAGAGCAAATCGCGTCGATGGTGCCATCTAGCAGCGCCGCTTGAATCGCGTCACGATCACGCTGACTGCGCAGCGGTGGCGTCATACGCGCATTCGGATCAAAAAATCCGATGTCATTGTCCGTCAGGTGGATGTGGTGTGCGCCGACATCGCAGGTGACCGGCAAACCTTCGTCGCGCGCCGCGCGCACCAATGCCAAACCAGACGCCGACGATACCCGGCAAATATGCACCTTGGCGCCGGTGCTACGCATCAACTCAAATATCGTGTGCAGCGCGATGGTTTCGCTGGTCACTGGCACACCGGACAAGCCGAGTCGTGACGCCAGTGGCCCGGCATGCGCCACACCCCCGCGACCGAGATACGGGTCTTGCGGTCGTAACCACACGGTGTAGCCGAAGGTACTGGCGTACTGCATCGCACGCTGCATCACTGTCGTATCCTGGATCGGCTCTTCGGCTTGCGCAAAGCCAACACAACCGGCTTCGGTCAGCTCGGCCATCTCGGTCAGCTCTTTACCTTTGAGACCAACGGTGAGCGCGCCAAGCGGATAGACATGCGACTGGTTCAATAAACGCGCGCGGTGTACCAGCATCTCGACCAAGCCTGGCTCATCCAGCACCGGATCGGTATCCGGCGGGCACAGCAAGCTGGTGACACCGCCTGCCATCGCCGCGTCTAATTCAGATTCCAGTGTCGCCTTGTACTCATAACCAGGCTCGCGCAAGCGCGCGCTTAAATCTACCAAGCCGGGGGACACAACCAAACCCGTTGCGTCAACGACCTGATCACCGTGAAAACCCGCCGGTGCCTGACCGATCGCTGCGATATGACCATCAACGATAAACACATCCTTGATCGCGTCGATCCCGTTAGCGGGGTCAATCACACGACCCTGTTTGATCACGATATTCATGTTGATTGAACCATCCATCACGCGGCCGCCAGCATACTCATCACGGCCATCCGCACCGCAATGCCAAATGTCACCTGCGGCAGAATCACAGCCTGCGCGCCATCGGCCACTGCGGAGTCAATCTCGACACCGCGGTTCATCGGCCCCGGGTGCATGACGATCGCGTCGGGCTTGGCCAGCGCGAGTCGTTCGGGCGTCAAGCCATAGCTCTTGAAATACTCTTGTGCAGACGGTAGCAAGGCCCCAGTCATGCGCTCATTCTGCAGCCGCAGCATGATGATGACGTCGACACCTTTGAGGCCCTCGTTCATGTCATTGAACACGCGCAGGCCCATCTGCTCCAACGACGATGGCAACAAGGTACGCGGACCAATGGCGCGCACTTCCGGCACACCGAGCGTGGTGAGGCCGTGGATATCGGAGCGCGCCACGCGGCTGTGCAGAATGTCACCTACAATCGCTACCGTCAGGTTACGAAAATCTTTCTTGTAATGACGGATGGTGTACATGTCGAGCAAGCCCTGTGTCGGGTGCGCGTGACGGCCATCACCCGCATTCACAACATGCACATGGTCTTGGCCGGTATCCACCAAATGTTTCGCGATCAAGTAAGGGGCGCCGGATTGCGCATGCCGCACTACAAACATATCTGCGTGCATGGCAGACAAATTATCGATCGTATCAAGCAGTGATTCGCCCTTACTCGCCGACGAGGCAGAGATATTCAGATTAATCACATCCGCCGATAAACGCGTCGAGGCGATCTCGAAGGTGGTGCGGGTGCGCGTGCTGTTCTCGAAAAACAGATTGAACACGCTCTTGCCGCGCATCAGTGGTACTTTTTTTACTTCTCTGTCGCTGACGCTGACAAATGAAGCGGCCGTGTCCAGAATACGCGTGATGATGGCAGCGGGCAGCCCTTCCAGGGTTAGCAGATGCTGCAGTTCTCCGTTTTTGTTCAGTTGCGGGTTATACATGATCCACCGTCAGGCTAAACCGGCCCTCGTTATCTTTGTGCAGTACCAGTTGCTGCTGTTTGCCGAGGACGACGGTGTGCGCGACAAAGTCTGCAGCAACCGGTAGCTCGCGATCACCGCGATCCACCAGCGCCGCCAGCATGATCTTGGCCGGACGTCCGTAGTCAAACAAGGTATTGATCGCCGCGCGCGTGGTGCGGCCGGTATAGAGCACGTCATCAACCAGCAAGATGGTCGCGCCCTCAACCTCAAACGGCATTTGGCTAGGCCTGACTTCTGCCGACAAGCCACGCTCGGCCACATCATCTCGGTAAAACGACACATCGACGTAGCCAATGTCGGTGCTACCAAGACGCCGCGCCAGCCGATCAGCCAGCCACGCACCGCCAGAGTAGATACCAACGACGGCGACCTCACCCTCGCCATGCAAAGCGGACAGCACTTGCGCTTCGAGTTGCGCGTACAGTGCCTCGGCGTCGAGTTCAGTGGGATTCATGTTGATCAAAATATTGTTGCAGAATCAGTGCCGCTGCTTCGCTATCGATAGACTCACCGCGTCGCTGCGGAATGACGGCAGAGCTGTAGCGTTCGTCAATCAACACCGCAGGAATATCGTAACGGCCTTGCAGCTGATTGGCGAAGCGTCTGCAACGCACCGTCATCTCATGCTCGGCACCGTCCGGGTGCAGCGGCAAACCCACCACCAGTGTCGATGGCTGCCACTCATCAAGCAGGCGCGTTATCGCGGCGAATTTATGGTCATTGCTGGCAGCCACAATGACTGCAAGCGGCGTCGCCTGACGCAACACCGTATTACCGACCGCGACGCCGATTCGCTTCAAACCGAAATCAAACGCAATCACGGTACTCATGCATGGCCGGCCTCGCCCGCCAGATCAGCAGGATCAAACCCGAGCAAGTGCATCGCTGCCGAGAAGCGCTCTTCCATGGGCACCTCAAACAAAATCGCCGGATCTGCTTTGACCGTCAGCCAGCCATTACGCAAAATTTCATCTTCCAATTGGCCAGCGCTCCAGCCGGCGCAGCCCAGCGTGATGATCAAGCGATCCGGGCCATTACCGGCGGCAGCCTGCTCAAGCACATCACGCGAGGTTGTTAGCACCACATCGCTCGATACCGAGAGCGACGAGCTGTAGCTTTCGCGCGGTGCATGCAGCACGAAACCACGCTCAACTTGTACCGGGCCGCCAAACAGCACCGGCTTGCCGGGGCGCGGCATATCGTGGGTGCCGATTTCGAGCGACAACTCGAGCCGCTCGAACAACACATCCATCGTCATATCCGTAGGTCGGTTAATGATCATGCCCAGCGCGCCATCGCTATTGTGCTCACAGAGGTAGACCACGGTGCCACCAAATACCGGGTCGAGCATGGACGGCATCGCGATCAGAAAGTGATCAGCGAGTTGTAATTCAGGAAGGCTCGGAAAAAAGTCGACGCGGCCCGCGGCTGGCGCGGTGGTCTCGGCGGAGTGCGGCTTGCCTTGCTTGGCCATAGCGCGCATTTTAGCAGCATTGCACGCAGCGACCGCGGCACCGTTACACTGAGCGCCCTACCGATCATCCTGACACCTGATCAGCCCATGACCACTTATGACCGCGCGCTGGTCTGGTTTCGACGCGACCTGCGCAGCTTCGACCATGCAGCACTGCATCACGCTTTGGCCAGCGCCAAGCAGGTGTATTGTGTTTTCATTTTTGACAAGGAAATTCTCACGCCGTTGCTGGCTCATGGCAGCCTGGACCAGCGGGTCGCTTTCATTCATGCCAGCCTGCTCGAGTTGGATGCGGAGCTCAGGCAGCACGGCGGCGGGCTGATCGTTCAGCACGCGCACGCGGCGCAGGCCATCCCGGCGCTGGCACAAACGCTGAATGTGGATGCGGTGCTTTGTAATCATGATTACGAGCCGTATGCGCAACAGCGCGATCAACAAGTCGCCGATGCACTGAGCAAACAGCAACGCAAATTGTTCAGCTTCAAGGATCAGGTGATTTTTGAAAAAGACGAGGTGCTGTCGCTGGCCGGCAAGCCGTTTTCAGCGTTCACGCCATTTAAAAACGCCTGGCTGAAGAAATTCCAGCCCAGCCCCGGGATGCTGGATAGTTCACTGATCCCGCATTTCGCGATTAAACCTAAACGAGGACAATTCGCACTGCCCTCGCCAATGCCGGCCATGCCCAGTCTGAGCGAGATGGGCTTTGACGAGGTCGACCTCGCCGCACAACATCTGCCCACCGGTATGCAGGGAGGTCAGCAATTAATCGATGATTTTCTGCCGCGTCTGTCACGCTATGGCGAGGCGCGCGATTTTCCATCGATCAAAGGACCGTCCTATCTGTCGGTGCATCTGCGCTTTGGTACGGTCTCGATTCGCTCGCTGGCCAGGCATGCGATGGATGCGATTCGATCCGGTACCCGTGCCGATGGCGCCGCCGTGTGGTTAGCCGAGCTGGTCTGGCGTGATTTCTATTTCATGATTTTGCATCATCACCCGCAAGTCGCGAGCGGCGCATCGTTCAAAGCCGAATACGATCGTATTGCTTGGGAGGAGGGAGAACACGCCGATGAGTTATTCCAAGCGTGGTGCGACGGCCGCACCGGCTACCCACTGGTTGATGCCGCGATGCTGCAGCTGAATCACAGCGGCTATATGCATAACCGCTTGCGCATGGTGACCGCGTGCTTCTTGATCAAAGATTTAGGTATCGATTGGCGACGCGGCGAAGCGTATTTCGCGCGGATGTTGAATGATTTTGATCTATCGGCGAATAACGGCGGCTGGCAGTGGGCCTCATCATCGGGCTGCGACGCGCAGCCGTATTTCCGCATCTTCAATCCGATCACTCAATCACAAAAATTTGATTCAGAGGGTAAGTTCATCAAGCGCTATTTACCACAACTGGACAAGCTCGACGCGAAGCATATTCACGCACCCTGGCTGGCGCCAAGCATGACGCTGGAGATGGCGGGTGTCGTGCTGGGCAAGCACTATCCCGAGCCTATCGTCCAGCATGATGAAGCCAGAAAAAAAACTCTGGCTCGCTACGCAGTAGTGAAAAAATCCTGATTGTCGGGGGTCGCTGAAGATATCGGTTCTGTCATGATCTCGGTCATCAGCGTGAGCAGCGCCTGCTCGGAATACGGCTTGCCCATGTAGGCCGTCGCACCCAGCTGCAAGGCGCGCTCGCGATGTCGGTCTGCCATGCGCGAGGTGATCATGACCACGGGCAGTGAACGCCAACGCGCGTCATCACGCAAAATACCAAGCAATTCGAAGCCATCCATGCGTGGCATTTCAATATCCAATAGCACCAGCGCCGCTGATGCCGTCTGCAAAAATGCCAGGGCCTCGACGCCGTCGCGTGCCAGCGCCACTGCGTAGCCGTGGCGCTCGAGCAGTCGCTGACTAGCGCGACGTACCGTCAATGAGTCATCCACCACCAGCACGGTAGCCGATTGTTGCTGTGGGCTAGCGCTTGCGACAGGTAGTCGCGTTTGCGGCAAACGAAAAGGATGAATAATCAACACCACCTTACCGTCCGCCAGCACACTGGCGCCCGCCACACCCGGCACTCGGGATAGCTGCGGTCCTGGGTGCTTGACGATGAGTTCACGCGGCCCACCATTGCGTCGAGTTGCAAAGCCATCATCTGATCACCTTCGCTTGCGATGATCACAGGCAGTCGCGCCTGACCGATCGCCCCACTACCAGCGGTTGCGCTTGTATCGCCCAGCATCTGTCCGAGCGGAAGCAGCGGCAGCGAAACGCCTTGCCATTCGATTTGCGGATAAGTATCGCAACGCATCGTGCTGGCATCCACCTGCAACACCTGCTTCACCAGGGACGCCGGTAACCCGACGCACCATTGCCCTGCGCGCGCCAGAACCACCATCACGCTTGCCATTCCCATCGGAAGGCGCAGCGTAAAGCGGCAACCGCGACCCGCTTCGCTCTCTACGCTGATCTGGCCACCTAAGGCAGTCACCTCGGCGCGCACCGCATCCATACCGATACCGCGTCCGGATAAAGCGGTTAAGTTGCTCGCGGTGGATAACCCCGGCGCAAAAATCAGCGCGCTCAATGTGCCTTGATCAGGGTCGTTACCCTCACGTAGCAGACCGGCGTCGATTGCACGCTGTCGAATCCGCTGCAGATTCAAGCCGCGCCCATCATCCTGTACCACGAGCTGTAACTCGTTTCCGGTCACGGCAGCGCTTATCGTTACACGGCCGGTAACGGGCTTGCCTACAGATTGCCGTTGCGGTGCCGGCTCAATGCCGTGTACCACCGCATTGCGGAGCACATGCTCGAGCGGGCCGAGTAACCGATCAAGCAGCACGCGCTCAATCTCGACATCACGATTGTTCAGTACTAGTTCAACCTCGCAGCCGAGTTCGCGTGCCGCATGCTGCAGCACATGCCGCAACCGTGTCTCGGCAGTGCGCAGGGGCTGGCAGCGCAACGCCTGCAATTCAGATTGCTGGCGTCGTAAATCGCGCAGCTGCTCAGCAGTGGTATTGCTCAGCTGCTCAAGCTGACCGGATAAGTGTCGCTGCACGCCAACCAAATCAGTCACGCTCTCAGCCATCATGCGGGTCAGCTCGTGTAGCCGGGTGTAACGGTCAAACTCGAGCGGATCAAATTCAGCTGAATCAAATTCAGGCGACACCACATCAGCCGAATCAAACTCAAGCGGTGCCAACCCGGACACGGCCGCCTGATTTGTACGCGCCACCACGAGCGACTCTGCCTCAATTTCAAGCTCGCGTAATTGCGCGCGCAGACGACTGATATCTTCAGCAAGATCCGTCAATGAGCGTCGCTGCGCCAGCAGCAACTCAGCCAGGTGCGCATTGCCACTCCATAACTCGGCACCAGTATCCGCAAATTGCGCCAAACGGTCGGCGCGCACCCGTAGCATCTGCGATCGTTGTTCCTTGGGTGGTACTGCTGGTGCAACGCTCGCGTCCAAGCCATCAGCGGTTTTCGGTACGACAGACAGCTCAATCAATTGCTCGCTTGCACCCGCATCCGAAGCAAGGGATAAGCCCGCTGCGTGATCAAACACGGGCTCGGCGGCTGAACGATTGTCGCTGTACGAATTCGCTGGTTGGGTCAAGGTGTAGGTCCAGAGATCAACCCGATGGAGCAGCGAAGTAATAGCGGGCGCAAGTGCATCCGGCGCTTGCCTCTGTAGCGCCCCCACCTCGGTCTCGGCCTGATGAAATGCTTCGCCGAGATCGCCGCGGCCAGCCATCCGCGCGCTGCCCTTTAGCGTGTGCAATAAACGCAGTAGTTGTGCCGCCTGAGCGCCATCCTCTGGCTGCAGCTGCCACTGCCGCAGCGACTGCTCAAGTTGTGGCAGTAAGTCTGCTGCCTCTAACTTGAATAGCTCATACAGCTCATCATCTTCAACTGATGAAATGCGATTAGGCGTAATACCTGCAGGTGCTAACTGCTCAGCTGTAGTAACCACAACATCTTCGCTCTCCGAACCTGGCTGATACGCAATGGTTGAATGGGTGAGATATTCATGAAGTTGGTTGTTGTGATGTTGATCATTATTACGTTGATCGTTATTTAGATCATTGTTTAGATGATTAGTTTGATCATTGGTTTGATCATTGGTTTGATCATTGGTTTGATCATCGGCTTGATCATTGGACTGAACATTAGACTGATCATCGGCTTGATCATTAGGCTGAACATTACTTTGATCCGTGGAGATCAGCACTGTCTCCACACTATCATCAAGTGTCGGCACTGCCATAGCTTCACGCAAGCGCTGCACCAGCGGGAGGGCGTTGCCGCGCTCACCCGAGCTCTCAAAATCCTCAAGTAAGCGTAGCAGTTCACCCAACACCGTATCGATGAGTGATGCCTCGAGCCTCGCTCCATGCACCGGCATCTGCTCCAGCGCTGATTCCAACGCAAGCGCCAGCTCTGCCATGCCAGTTAAGCCAACCGTCGCAGAACAACCCGCCAATGTATGAGCAGATTGCGCCAACCCTGTCATATCCGATGTGGCGATGGTCTCAGCCATGGATTGCAACAGCGCGCGCGCTTCATCAATAAAAATCGTGTCAAGCGCTGCCTGCGGCTGAGGTAATGGCGGTACCTGCTGCGCTTGATCAATCTCCAGCGACGCTTCATTGTGCAGCCTATGCTGTGTTTGTAGCGTTAGCCGCCACGGAAGCTGCGCGAGCGTCGCCTGTAGCGCTACCCACTGCTGCGCGAAAGCTTCATTTTTCGCAGTATTCACATTGAGTTGGTTGAGCGAGTCACGCAACCCAATGACGCGCTCGCGTTCTGTACTTGCATCGAGCAGCCAGAGCGCACCCGCAATCCGGGTGAGTACTGAGATAGCGGTTTTATGTGCACTTGCATTTTCTGCTGCCGACTCCGTATCGAGCACCTGCTCAACCAGCGCCATGTCAGCCTGCATGGTCGATACCAGCGCGAGGCATAGGCCATGCGCACCATCGGCACGAGATCGCTGCCCTAATTCATCAAGGCACTGATACGGCTCAGCACCGAACAGTAAGCCCCTCATGGTTCGGATGGTAGCCAGCATGGCATGATGATCAGTACGCTCTCTCAAACAGCACAGACCTGCCGCTAATGCCTCGGCCAGCATGGGTTGGTGTGGCGCAGATCCGATTCGAGCAAGAATGTCGTGTAAGGCATCTGCCACTGGTGCAAAACATGCTGAGGTGAGCGTGGTGTCAATCCATGCTTTCCATGTCGCTGTATCTTCGATGCACGCCGGATTGCTTTCGATTGATGTAATCAATACATCGAGCGCGTGGTTTGATGCTGCCGACATCTGATCATCAGTCAGGTCGGTGATGATACGGCGCGCCGGCATTGCAAATTGCTGCTCAAGACGAAAGACTTTAGCTACTGCGTGTGCAGGCGCACTTTGCAACGGCTGTTGCGCCAGGTAATAAAGCGCCTCTCGCGCAAGCGAACCTATCGCAATGGCAGTTGGTGCTTGCTCAAGCACTTTCTGACGTCGCAAGCGTACGCCAGCAGCCGCGATTTTCTTGATGGGTGTCGGGTCGCCACCGACCAATGCGTATTCGATGAAACAAGCCTGAATGGCCAGCCAGTGCGCGCGCTGCTCAGCGCTAGGCGACATAGCGGCTGCCTCAGCAAACAGCGCGGCAATCTGTGATGCTGCGGCGCGCGAGGCCTGATCGTCGGGTGCCCGCAGGAGTTTCAGGAGTAAATGATCCGGATCAGGAACAGGCTGCTCAATCACTTCTGCTGAAGGTAAATCAGATAGGTGGCTCTGATCGATATCCAGCATGACCAATAGGTAAAGCTGAAGTGTTGATGGCCCACCTTCTGCCAGTTGCTGATGCCAGTAATGAATCAGCTCTGCAGTGCTCAGCGTATCGCCACCTAACAGCGCTCGCAGCGCCGCTCTGATGAACGATTGAAACCGCTCCAAAATCAACCTGCTTGCGGTGGATACATCAGCGCCGGGCTGGGCCGTGTTGATCAGCTGATCGCGCACCAAGCCGGTCAGTGCAGCCAGCCCAGGCTGATCAATCAGCTCAAGCGCGCCCTGCAACTGCGCCAGGCGTCGCGCGGCGTCGATCAATGGTGCCGGATCTGTACCGGCAACACCAGGGCTATTTGTGTATTGCAAGAGCGGCACAAGCTCGCTGAAGATTTGGTCGGTTGCTTGCGCCAGCGCCGCGAGACTGGTCAATGGCATCACCGGAGCCTCACTGCAAGCCAGATCACTCATCCTGTTTCCCACTGTTCATCGAGTGTCGAAATAAGGCGTCAATACGGAAGCGATTGATTGCACCGCTCAGCTCGCCA
>VGHX01000050.1 GCA_016868055.1 Betaproteobacteria bacterium | reverse complement strand
ATTCAAGTCAGCAAAACGCAGGGGGGGTATGGGGGGGTGACAAACAATTAAAAACTGTGTAGCAGAGAGCTTGGCAATGGGGATCAGGCTAACCGAATAGCTGTCGAGGTCACGCTGTTTTTTGCTATGCCTTGTGGTAAGCAGGTACGAAAATGGCGTTGGGGGGGTGAACACACGAAATACAAAAAATCAAAACCGGGTATGAAATCGGGTACAAAATGGATAAAAAAATCACTCAGCTCCCATCGGCGGGACTTTTAGCGAACAATTGCTGTTTAACGTCTGACCAATCTAGGCTGAGACCTCCGAGGCAGTGAAATCCAACCGGCATCTCGTTGATATTTAATTTGGCAACACGACGTGTTGCAATTTTCAAATTTTTGCGACATGTTGCGGTGATATGTCGTCGCTAGCGACATATGCCACCAGCCTCAACTACCGCTTGAGATCTGATACCAAATTCTGATACCATGAGACCATGAAGCGAAAGTGCCAGCGCACCCTCGCACAGATTTTTTCACGGCCCGTCTCTGCAAATATTCGTTGGGCAGATATCGAAGCTCTGTTTGTCGAGCTGGGCGGCGAGTTGGCGGAGAGAGAGGGTTCGCGGGTACTAGTGCGCTTGTTTGGCGATAGGCGGGTGTTTCATCGGCCACATCCCGAGCCGACAACTGACAAGGGAGCGGTCGAGTCCATCCGTAAATGGCTTGAAGAACACGGAGTGAAACCATGAATACCATGACGATCGACGGTTACCAGGCCGTCATATCATTCGATGCTGACATGCAGATGTTCCGCGGCGAATTCGTTGGTCTTAGTGGTGGTGCAGATTTTTACGCTAAAGACGTTGATGGTTTGCGTCATGAAGGCAAGATTTCCTTGAGAGTTTTTCTTGATGCTTGTGCTGAAGATGGGGTTGACCCGCGCAAGCACTTTTCAGGAAAATTTTCATTGCGTGTAGATCCCGAGCTTCATGAAGCTGCCTCCATAGCGGCGGCGGCACGAGGGCAAAGTCTCAATCAGTGGGCAACCGAAGCGATCAGACAAGCCGCCCAAGCAGCATGAGAAAAGCTGATATCAGCCAGCCTATCTAATAAGCAACTCGCTGCCGCATGTTCAGGCACAATAGGGTTTCAATCGACTTTAGCGAGGCCCTCGCCTCACATGCAACTACGCCACTTGATCCGCCCTGCCGTCGCGCTCTCACTGAGCGCCGCCGCGCTGGCCGTGGCGCTGAAGGTGCCCGCCAACGACGTGGTGCAGCACGCGGTCTACCTGCAACCGATCGCCGGCCTGGATGCCAGCCAGACCCGGCAATTTCGCGATGGCGAAAAGTTATTCAACACGCCCTGGCTGGCGATTCCGAATCACCAAATTCCTAACTGGGACTACTCGCTCTCAGCTCCCGGCAATAGCGAATGGGGCCTGGGCCCGACCTTCCTTGCCCAGAATTGCGTACAGTGCCACATTCAAGCTGGGCGAGGCCGCCCGCCTGATAATGGCGGTGGGCCGCTGTTTCAGCAATTGGTTCGGCTGTCTGTGCCCGGTGAGGATGCTTTCGGTGGGCCGAACCCGGAACCTGCCTACGGCCTGCAACTGCAAAGTTTCGACACCATTCCCCGGGCTGATAAAAATGCTCCTTTAGGGGAAGGTGAGCTGCACATTAACTGGTCTTTTGAAAAAGTCACACTCGCCGATGGCACCAGCATCGAGCTGCGCCGGCCAAAAATCCGACTTGAGCGTTTGAATTTTGGTCCGATGGCACAAGGCACCATGATGTCGCTGCGAAACTCGCAAGCGATTTTTGGGCTCGGCTTATTAGAGGCGGTGAGTGAGCAAGACATTCTTGCGCTGGCGGCAGCACAAAAAGCACAAGGATTAAATGGACGACCGAATTATGTGCGTGATGACGTGAACAACCGCACCGTGATCGGCCGCTTTGGCTGGAAGGCTAATCAGCCGCACCTGCGTCAGCAAATCGCCGCTGCCTTCATCAACGACATGGGCGTGACATCGCCGGTGTACGACAAGCAAAACTGTCCAGCAGCGCAAACTGAATGCGCGAAACAAAACCACACCGGCAAACCCGAGCTCAAAGGCGAGATGTGGGACAACATCACCTTCTGGACCATGATGCTCGACGCACCGGTTGCTCGTGATCAGGACAAGCCAACCGTCACGCGCGGACGTCAGCTGTTTGCGCAAGCGCGCTGCGCCACCTGCCACGTGCCGGAGTTGAAGACCGGCCAGCTCGAGCAATTCCCTCTGCTGTCAAACCGACGCATACAGCCTTACATCGATCTTCTGCTGCATGACATGGGCCCTGATCTTGCTGATGGCCGCCCCGATTTCAAAGCCAGCGGATCAGACTGGCGGACTGCGCCGCTGTGGGGAATCGGCATGTCAAAGCAAGTCAACGGCAGCACCAGCTTTTTGCATGACGGACGCGCACGCAATCTGACCGAAGCGATTCTCTGGCACGGTGGCGAAGCGCAAGCATCGCGTGATGCGTTCACAAAAATGTCGAAACAAGACCGAGACGACTTGCTAACTTTCCTGAACGCGCTCTGAGGCCGTCTGCAGCCTGATGAATTTGGCGTGTAACTGATCCCGCGTTTCCTGGTGCTGCGGATTACTATGAGGCCGTCTGCAACCTGATGAATTTGGCGTGTAACTGATCGCGGGTTTCCTGGTGCTGCGGATCAATCGGAATACATGCTACGGGACATAGCTGCTGACACTGCGGCTCATCGAAATGCCCAACACACTCGGTGCATTTGTCGGCATCAATCTCATAGATCAACTCGCCCATCGAAATCGCACCATTCGGGCAAGCCGGCTCGCAGACATCGCAATTAATGCATTCGTCGGTGATCATCAGTGCCACGGCTTGCTCCGGCGATGATGGGTATGGGTATCGATGTCGGTGTTGATGTCGATATCGGTGTCGATGTCGGCGTGAGTCTGCCGGCGCGTGCTTAGCTTGGCGTGGTGATTTTCTTTTTAAGCCAGCGCTCGACAGACGGAAACACAAACTTCGAGACATCACCGCCCAACAGCGCAATTTCACGCACGATGGTGCCCGAGATGAACTGATACTGATCAGACGGCGTGAGAAACAGTGTCTCGACATCCGGCAGCAAGTAACGATTCATGCCGGCCATTTGAAATTCATATTCGAAGTCAGACACCGCGCGCAGACCACGCACGATCACCCGCGCATCATGCGCGCGTACAAAATCTTTCAGCAAGCCGGAAAAGCCCTCAACGGTCACGTTCGGGTAGTGCCCGAGCACTTCACGCGCGATATCGAGTCGTTCCTCGAGCGAGAAGAAGGGCCGCTTGGCACGGCTATCCGCCACGCCGACTACCAGTCGGTCAAACAAGCCTGACGCGCGACGCACAAGATCTTCATGACCACGGGTCAGCGGATCAAACGTTCCAGGGTAAACAGCAACGGCCATGATGCAGTCGGCACGGCTGGTTTGAGCAACCGAGCGCTTGGTTTTATCGGGATGCGCATTATGCCCCAAGGCAGAGGCAATCTTGCAAGTTCAGTGGACCTGCGGGCGCAGCAAGGCGAAATGCACCTGGCCGGCTTTGTCTGAACGCACCACCTCCCAACCGGCGAGCCATTCTGGCGCGCAGAAATCGGCCTCCTGCCGCGCTGAGTCTACTGCGCTGGATGCAAGTGTCTGGCTGACAAAGACGGGCTGATCAATCTGATCCGTAACGTCCCGGCTACCACGTCGACCATCGGCTGCCGCATTGCCCGGTATGAAGGCTTGGTCAGACTCAAGGTACAGCAACCCATCCGGATTAAGGCGCTGCAGACAGGCAGGCAGTAGATCAGGTAGTTGGCGCTGCTGATAAGGCGGGTCCAGAAAAATCAGGTCAAACAGCCCTGGCAGGGTGGGCAGCAGATGCGTGGCATCGCCCTGTCGCAGCATTACTTGTTGCGCTTGCAGCTTGTCACGCACCGCCTGCAAATTTTTCATTGCTGCCGGGTGCGACTCCACCATAATGACTTCGGCGGCTCCGCGGCTGGCCGCCTCGAAACCCAGCGCGCCGGTGCCGGCAAACAAATCAAGACAGCGGCGATTATCCCAACGGCGTAGCTGCAAATGTTCCAGCCAGTTGAATACTGTCTCACGCACCCGGTCAGGCGTTGGACGCAGACCGTCTATCGTGGCAACGGGCAAAGGAGTGCGCTTCCACTGTCCGGCAATAATACGGACTTGATGCGGTCGACGGCTATTGCTCACGTAGTTTTGGGATCAGGGCTTTGCCGTTTCGGCGCCAACAACAACGGTAATCATGCGGTCCATAATAAGCTTGCGTTGAAACGCGGCACGCACATCCACCACCGTGACTTTAGCGACATTGTCTGACCAGGTATCCAGATAGTCGAGCGGTAAACCATAGAAACCAATATTGGCGATGTGATCAAGGATTTTACGATTGTTATCAATACGCAGCGCAAACCCACCGATCAGGTTGTCTTTGGCAGCGCGCAACTCTTCCTCCGTGGGGCCATTGCGTACATAGGCATCGATGGTATCGCGCACCACTTTCAGCGCGTCTTCAGCCTGATCTTTGCGCGTTTGCAAACCTGCCATGTACGGGCCAGGCTGTGCCATCGGGTTGAAGTAGCTATAGGCACTGTAGGCTAGCCCGCGCTTCTCTCGTACCTCGCGCGTGAGGCGCGATACAAAGCCACCACCACCGAGTATGTAATTGCCGACCGTTAGCGCAAAAAAATCAGGGTCACTGCGCGCCAGTGTGGGCATGCCAAATAAAATATGTGCTTGCGTTGCAGGATGGGCAATGCGCAAGGTCTCACCTGCCGGTATCACCACAGCAGGTAATTCAGGTAGAGGCGCGCCTTGCGGTAAACGACGCGTTAGCTCCTTGGCGATGGCATCTGCTTCAGCACGGGTGATGTGACCAATGATCGCAACCACCGCGCGATTAGTCACGTAATGTTCACGGTGAAAACGGATGAGGTCATCGCGCGTGGCCGCCTCGATAGACTCAACCGTTGGCTCTGCGCCGTAAGGATGATTGCCGTAGTTGAGTCGCCAAAACGCTTTGCTCGCGATCGACTCCGGGCGAATCAACGACTCACGAACCGAGGCTAGGGTGCGCGCTTTATCACGCGCAAACAAATCCTGCGGAAAACTTGGCTGCGCCAGCAAGCGCGCCAACAGCCGCACCGACTGCTCACGTTCTGCCGGCGACGATAGTGTGCGAATCGACATCCCACCGCGATCAGCACTGACGCCGCCACTACGCTGCGCGGCCACATCGGCAATCGCATCAGAAATACTTGCCTCGGACATGGCCGGCTCAATGCTGCCGTCGGCCAACGTCGTCTTTGCGATACCGCGCGCCAGCATGCCATTCGTCAGCGACGCAAGGCCCGCCTTGTTGGCAGGATCACGCCGACTACCCGCATCGAAATCAATATTCACATCCAGCATCGGGATGGTGTGATTCTCAACGAAGTACACGCGCGCGCCGTTATCAAGCACCCAATGCTGAATCTTCAGTGCCGCTTGAGAAAAGCCACTGAACGTCAGCAACGAAACAATGATGAGTTTTTTCAGCATGATGGTGTTTTTAATGAAGGTGTACCTAGTGAAGGTGCCCTTAAAGAAGCCGTCACTAATGAGCGTTTCTTTAACGAAGGCTTACTTAATCAAGGCTTACTTAATCAAGGCTTACTTAATAAAGGCTTACTTAATAAAGGTATCGTTAATGGCGCAAGCCCGGCACCTCAGCAGGGCGCTCCGGCTGTGCTGCCAGCGGCAGCGGCGTTAAGGTCGCAACCGTCAGCTGATCATCACTGAAATATTTCTGCGCTGCGGCTTGCACCTGCTGCGGCGTGATGGATGACAAGCGCTCGATCATGCGATCGATCTGCTTGTGAGAAATACCCGATAACTCCATCGAGCCAATCTCCATCGCCTGACCAAACACCGAGTCGCGTTTATAGATTTGCTCAGCAATCACTTGTGCCTTCACGCGCTTTAACTCGTCGTTAGAGACGCCCTCATTGGCAATTTTTTGCAGCTCTGCGCGCAGTGCGGCCTCGAGTTTGTCAACGCTGCTCTCTTTGGTTGGTGCGCCGGCCAGCATGAATAGTGCCGGGCCGCGACCGGTACCGTCATAGCCCGCATCGACCGAGTTAGCGATGCGATCGGACCGCACCAGCTTGGCGGGCAAACGCGCATTGTCATAACCATCCAACACCGCAGCAAGCAGCTCGAGCGCGTAGGGATCATCATCTTTTTCCACATCGAGCAAGCGCGGCACTTTATACGCCATCATCAGGAATGGATTTTCTGCTGGGGCTTTCACGTTGACACGGCGAATGCCTAATTGCGGTGGCTCTTGCTGCGGCTTGGTCTTGGGCAGGGTTTTCGGTGGGATAGCACCAAAATATTTTTCTGCCAGTTTGAGTACTTGCTGAGGATCGATATCGCCCGCAATCACCACCACGGCATTGTTGGGCGCATACCAACGCTGATACCAAGCCAACGCGTCGGCAGCGGTCATGTTTTGCAAATCATCCATCCAACCCACCACCGGATGACGATACGGGCTGGCCACGAAGGCCGTCGCGAACAGCGCCTCGCGCAATAGCGATAGTGGCTTATCTTCGGTGCGTAAGCGCCGCTCTTCCATCACCACGCGAATCTCTTTGCTGAATTCGGCCGGATCCATGGTGAGGTTTTGCATACGATCGGCTTCTAATGCCATCACCTTTTCCAGCCGCGATCGCTCAACCTGCTGGTGATACGCGGTGTAGTCCTTGCTGGTGAATGCATTATCACGCCCACCCAACTCTGCAACCCGCTTACTGAACTCGCCCGGCTTGAGTTTTTTCGTGCCCTTGAACATCATGTGCTCCAGCACATGTGCCACCCCGGTGGTTCCATTGAGCTCATCAATACTGCCAGCGCGGTACCACACCATGTTCACCACCGTCGGCGCGCGATGATCTTCCTTGACGATCAGCTTCAAGCCATTGGCCAATCGGAACTCATGGGTATCGGCTGCGGCATGTGCCAGTGCCGGCATGATGAGCAATGCAATGACCACTGTGGGCAGGAATGCCAGTGTGGTCCGGCAGCGCTCGAGAAGGTTGTGACGTAAGTTGCGCATGCAGTGGCTCTGTTAGAATCAAAGGCTTCTGATAAGTGAAGCGAGGGGGCAGATTCTATCTGTTGTCTTCGATCACCGCAGCGAACCCCAAATCACCCCGCCGGATGTTCAGCTTTTTCAAGAAAAAATCGTCTTCTTCCGCTGCAGAGGCGCCTGCAGTGAGTACGGCGCCCGTCATCGACACTGCGCCACCAAGTTCTGAGGAGGCCAAGCAATCCTGGCTAAAGCGCTTGAAGACCGGGCTGGTGCGCACCTCCAGCAATATCTCAACGCTATTTACCGGCACGCGCATTGATGATGCGCTGTATGAAGAGCTAGAAGCCGCGCTACTGATGGCCGACGCCGGCGTTGAGGCGACGCAGTTTTTACTCGACGCGCTCAAACAAAAAGTCAAAGCTGAAAAGCTGACCGACACGCTGCAAGTGAAGGGCGCGCTGCGTGAGCTGATGATTGATTTGCTTCAGCCACTGGAAAAGCCCCTGGTACTCGAGCGCGAGCAACCGCTGGTGATCATGATCGCTGGCGTCAATGGCGCTGGCAAAACCACCACCATCGGCAAGCTCGCCAAGCATATGCAGCATCATGGCCAACAAGTGTTACTGGCCGCTGGCGATACCTTCCGCGCCGCCGCGCGCGAACAGCTGACGGTGTGGGGTGAGCGAAACGGCGTCGCAGTGATTTCTCAGGCCTCGGGCGATCCCGCTGCCGTTGCATTCGATGCCGTGCAAGCCGGCCGCGCGCGGGGTATGGATGTGGTGATGATCGATACGGCGGGCCGCCTGCCGACACAGCTGCATTTGATGGATGAGCTGAAAAAAATCAAACGCGTCATTGGCAAAGGGCTGGAGTCGGCGCCGCATGAAGTACTGCTCGTCATTGATGGCAATACCGGGCAAAACGCGTTAGCGCAGGTCAAGGCATTTGATGATGCGCTACAACTCACCGGCCTGGTCGTCACCAAGCTTGATGGCACCGCCAAAGGTGGTGTGCTGGCAGCGATTGTCAAGCAGCGCGCGGTGCCGGTGTATTTCATCGGCGTGGGCGAAGGTATTGATGATCTGCAGCCGTTTGTCGCCAGCGAATTTGTCGATGCGCTGCTAGGCTGACACTGGATCGGCCATGTCGATTATTTCGTTTTCTCATGTCGCCAAACACTACGCCGGTGGTGTCAGCGCGCTCAGCGATGTGTCGATGGAAATCGCCGAGGGCGAACTGGTCTACCTCGCCGGCCCCTCGGGTGCAGGTAAATCCACACTGCTGAAACTGATTGCCGGCATTGAGCGTCCCAATGCAGGTCTGCTCCTCGTCAGTGGGCAAGACATGCGTAAACTCAATCGCACCACCTTGCCGTATTGGCGTCGTATGCTGGGCCTGATTCTGCAACAGCATCGGCTGCTGAATGATCGCAGCGTGCTACAGAACGTGATGCTGCCACTGCTGATCAGCGGCACGAGCGTCAAGGAAGCAACCCAGCGCGCTCGCGTGGCGCTCGATCGTATCGACCTTGGCAGCAAAGCGGATCTGGTGCCGCAGGCGTTGTCCGGCGGCGAGCAACAGCGCGTATCGATTGCGCGCGCTATTGTGCATAAGCCGCGCATCATTCTCGCTGATGAGCCGACTGCCAATCTCGATCGCGATAGCGGGCGACGTGTGATGGATATGCTACAAGCCTTTCATACCGCTGGTGTGACATGCATCATCGCTACGCATGATGAACGCTTGCTTCATAACGCAGATCGCGTGGTTCAGCTTGAGCGTGGCCGTGTGATGGCGATGCATGATTCTGCCAGTGAGGTAGGCGCATGAACTGGCTACGTGAGCACCGGCGCGCACTGCTATCTGCACTAACACGCGTACGCAGCGCGCCGGGCGGGTTTGTGTTTAACGTAGTGGTGATCGCCTTGGCGCTGGTCCTGCCCCTCAGCGGCCTGACCGTGCTGGAAAATTTGCGCCCGGTCGCGCGTGATCTGGCGGTTGAGCCTGAACTCAGCGTGTTTCTCTCGACCGATGTCGCGCGCAGCCGCGCACAGGCGATTGCCGATGATATTCGCCAGCAAGCGCAGCAGCTGGCAGTTCCGGTGCGTCTGGCGTTTATTGATCGAGAGCAAGCGCTCGCCTCCATGAAAGCACATTCAGGCTTGCACGACGTGGTGACCGCGCTCGGCAGCAACCCGCTACCCGATGCCTATGTGGTGCGCGTGGTGGGTGGCGCGGATAGTGTTTCTCCGACACGAATCTCAAAGCTGGCCGACGCCCTAGGCGGCATAAGCGGTGTGGAGACCGTTCAGCTGGATTCGGTATGGGTCAAGCGACTCGCGGCGCTGGTCGATTTGGCCAGCATGGCGCTCTGGTCGCTTGCAGTGACGCTATGTGGCGTGGTGCTGGCGGTCGTATTCAACACCATCCGCTTGCGGGCATTTACGCAAATGGAAGAAATCAGCGTGGCGCGATTGCTGGGGGCGACAGATGCCTACGTTGCCCGCCCGTTTTACTACCTGGGTGGCTTCCTCGGCCTTTGCGCTGGCATCCTCGCCTTGCTACTCGTTGCGGCTGGGCTGTCGATGATCAACGTCCCGGTGGCGGAGTTAGCAAAACTATATGGCTCACAGTTCTCGCTCACCCCGCTCGATGCGCGATCCTGCGCGCTGCTGCTGTTGGCGAGCGTCGTGCTTGGGGTTGTCGGGGCGGGGTTGTCAGTGCGGCGGGCGCTGCGGGCGGAGGATTAGCACTCCTTCGCGCAGAGTGCTAATATTTGTGCCTGTGACGCGGCTAGACCAGCCGCAGCCTCAACTTCCGACTCAGGAGAACCAATGACAGCTATGTCCGCATCGTCTGCCCTCGTGCCGGCCGGTCGCCAGGCGCTGGCGCTTGGGTTTCCCACCAGCGTTGGCAACATTGATGCCTATATTTCAACCGTCAACCGCCTGCCTATGCTATCGGCAGAGAAAGAGGCAAGCCTCGCGCGCAAACTGCGCGATGAAGGTGATTTAGCTTCAGCCCAGAAGCTGGTGATGTCCCATTTGCGGCTGGTGGTGTCAATCGCCCGCGGCTACCTGGGTTACGGCCTGCCCCACGCTGACCTGATTCAAGAGGGGAACATCGGCCTCATGAAAGCGGTCAAGCGCTTTGACCCCGAGCAGGGTGTGCGCTTGGTGTCGTATGCCATGCATTGGATCAAGGCTGAAATTCATGAATACATTCTGCGCAACTGGCGCATGGTGAAGCTGGCCACCACCAAAGCGCAACGCAAGTTGTTTTTCAATCTGCGTAGCCACAAGACCGGCCTGGATACCATGACGCCAAAGCAGGTCGATGATCTGGCCGCGTCGTTGAACGTCAAACGCGAAGAAGTCATTGAGATGGAAACGCGTTTATCAGGTCGCGATATTGCGCTCGATGCACCGAATGATGACGATGATGACGCCAAGTTCGCACCCATCGCTTACCTGTATGCCGAGCATTCCGAGCCGCTGAAAATGCTCGAAGCCAAGCGTTACGATCGTCTGCAATCAGAAGGCTTGGAACAGGCCTTGTCCACACTCGATGCGCGCGCACGCCGCATTGTTGAGGCACGCTGGTTAGCCAATGATGATGGCTCTGGCGCAACGCTTCATGAGTTGGCGGAAGAGTTCGGTGTGTCGGCGGAGCGCATCCGACAAATTGAAGTGGCCTCTATGAAGAAAATGAAGGCGGCGCTGGCGGAGTACGCCTAGTAAAAGCCGCCAGGGAACCGCGATGGAAATCCGGTCAATTTGCATCGCACGCTGATTGACCCAAATACGTCGTGAGCCCCCTCCTCGGTAGCAGCCCCTCGAAGGTAATCGAGCATCACCATCCCGCCGGCGTTACTGCGAAAGAAGCTGCTTTATGTCTGCTACCAGACTGAGCGTCTGCCCATGCCGCACGAACAAGCGCAGCCGACCCTGCGGGTCATAGACGTAAGTCGCGGCGGTGTGGTCGATAGTGTAAGCACCGCCATCTTTCCCCGCCACTTTTTGCGCAAAGACTTTAAAGTCTTTGGTTACTTTATCGGTCTCGGCTTTATCACCGCGTAGCGCAACGAAGCTCGAATCAAATGCAGGTACGAAACCCGCCAGAACGTCTTGCGTATCGCGCTCGGGATCAACGGTAATGAACAGCACTTGCAGCTTGTCGCCATCCTTGCCCAGTTGCTGTTTTACCTGCGCCAGATCGGACAGCGTGGTTGGACAAATATCCGGGCACTGCGCGAAGCCAAAAAATAAAGCCACGACCTTGCCGCGATAATCCGCCAGTGTTCGACGCTGACCGGTGTGGTCGGTCAACTCAAAATCGCGGCCAAAATCTGAACCCGTGATGTCGGTGTTCGCGAAACTTACCTTGGGTGCGGGCACTTTGCTGTCACAAGCAACTAAGGCAAATACACAGCACAACAATAAAAGTAGTCGGCGCATAGCGAATTAACACGTGTAAATCATGCAGTCATTGCGGCTCGCTCAAGCCGCGCTTCATTTACTTCACCGCGAATAGCGACACGGCAGTTCAGTATCGTCAACAAAACCACCATCACCGCAGCACCGGCGTTATGCAGCACTGCCAAGGCTAGAGGCCAGTTGAACAGCACCGTACTAATACCCGATAAAAACTGTAACGCGATTAGCCAAAGCAGCCAGCGCCCCACCTTGGCAACAGCAGACACCTGCATCGCGCGCCATGCGGTAAAACCAATCACCGTAACAACCACCAGCGCAAACATGCGGTGCACCCAATGCACCGCAACCAATGCATCAAACGGAAGATAGTCACCACCAGCGGTCATGCCAAGCTGCCGCCACAAGGTGAAGCCATGCTCAATGTCCATCGCTGGTATCACGGCGCCCTGGCACAGCGGAAAGCCGCCACAGGCTAGTGCGGCGTAATTGGTGCTGACCCAACCACCTAGAGCTATTTGAGCAAACCCAAGCAGCAGCGCAATCAAAGCCCAAACGCGGACCATGCCGGGCGCGTTGGCAGTGTTCAGCGTACTTTCTGCGCTACCTGATTCGCTTTGTCGCGTGGCGTGCCACACCAACATGGAAAGCAATCCCATGCCAAGCAGTAGATGCGTGGTCACGATCACAGGCTGCAGCTTGAGCGTGACGGTCAGCGCTCCGAACGCGCCTTGCACACACACCCAGATCAGCAATGCCGCCGGTAGTGCAGGGTGATAGCGCGACGAAGCAGTCTTGCGCCACAGTCGTACCGCGACCACCAACAAGGCAATGATCAGCACGCCGACACCCATGGCCAGATAGCGATGAATCATTTCTATCCATGCCTTCATCACCGTCACGGGCCCGGTCGGTTGGGCAGCCTCTGCCGCGCTGATGTCCGCATGCGCCAGGAAGGGGTTGGCTTCACCATAGCAACCGGGCCAGTCGGGGCAACCCAAACCCGAATCTGTAAGACGAGTAAAAGCGCCAAATACGATCAGGTCGAATGTGAAGAACACCGTGACCCACGCCAGCCGACGGTAGCGGTCTTCGCCACGCGCTACGTACACCAGAGCTAAAGGAATCGCCGCAAGAATTAAGGCCTTGATCGCGAGCCCGATCAACATTCCGGCCTCCACCATCTCAACCAAGGTAGTGATCCAGCAGCAGCGCGGCAAATAATGCCGACAAATGAATTAAAGAAAAACGGAAAGTCTTACGCGCTAGCGCATCAGAATACTCGCGCATCAAGCGTACGGCATAGGTGATAAAGCCCACACTCAGTCCCAGCGCCACCACCAGATACAGCCACGAACTCATGCCAAGTGCGTAGGGCATGAGGCAAGCAGCGAGCAATAAGAAGGTGTAGAGCAAGATCTGAAAACGTGTAAATTCGCTGCCGTGCGTGACTGGCAACATGGGCAAGCCGGATTGACGGTAATCCTCGGTGCGGTACAACGCCAGCGCCCAGAAATGGGGCGGCGTCCACAAAAAAATAATCAGAAAAAGTATCAGCGCCTCGGCAGTCACCTCGCCCGTCATCGCAGCCCAGCCGAGCACCGGCGGCATGGCGCCGGATGCGCCACCAATCACGATGTTCTGCGGCGTGAGTGGTTTGAGAATGACGGTGTACACCACCGCATAGCCAATGAAGGTGGCGAAGGTCAGCCACATGGTCAGCGGATTAATCAGCACATACAGCAACCACGATCCGAGCCCGCACAACACGCCAGAAAACAGCAAGGCCTGTACATCGGAGAGCTCACCACGCGCTGTCGGGCGCCACGCGGTGCGGCGCATCTTGGCATCGATGCTTTTTTCAACCAGGCAGTTAAACGCAGCAGCGGCAGCAGCAACCAGCCAAATGCCGGCGCTGGCGAACAGCATTCGCAGCGCGTCGTTGAGTGTTGGCACACCGGGAACGGCCAGCACCATGCCGATAAATGCGCAGAAAACGATCAGATGCAGCACGCGCGGCTTGCACAGCGCGAGATACTGACCAAGCAGCGAGCCGCCGACGCGAGGCGCGATGACGGTGCTGCTGGCGGGTGCTTGAATCGGATCGGACATAGTCAGCAAATTGCGCAGATCAGCTTGAGGACAGCGCTGACTGCGGTCGGTGGTGGAGCCAAGGCGGCGGCGCTATGGCTGGCGCCGGAGCCCGTGCGTTTTCAACCCGAAATTATAGCTTTTGCGAGTGAGCGTGTCCGGCAACCGCCGATAAGAAAAATTGGCCTGCCCGACACCGAAAATTGCACGCCCGACAAGCACTTGGCCCACGATATCGTGCGCTTGGCAGGCTTGCCACGCTCAACGAGCCGAGCTAGCATAACAGCGGCGTTTGGTTGGTTCGGCGACCTTTCTTCTGGCTTTTATTCTGACATTTAAAATGCAGGAGGTCAGTGATGAACGCACTTCCCCTGACAGTTGCATCGGCATCGCTGGCACCATCGGCTGTGTTTGGCTTATTGGCCGACGGCGCGCGCGAGTTGCGCTCAACCCGCTTCACCGGCTTGGTGTACGGGTTGATTTTCGTGCTGATGGGCCAGGCAATTTTCACGATGTATGCCCATGTCTGGCAGATGACCATGGGTCTGACAGCCGGCTTTTTCCTGATGGGGCCGTTTGTCTGCTGCGGCATTTACGATCTTTCGCGTCAGCACGGCCTGGGTGGCTCGGTATCAGTCCGGCAAAGCCTGATCTCGTGGGCGCGTAACTGGAAGGCAATTGCTTTCTTCGCCGCGATTCTGACATTTTTAATGATCGTCTGGGCACGTGTCTCGGTGGTGCTGTTCGCGCTATTTGCGAGCCACGACTATGTGGATGTCAGCGGCATGCTGATGAAGATTGCGTCGGTCTCCAATTTGCCTTTCTTGATGGTCTGGGCGGGCGTTGGCTTTGTTTTTGCCAGCCTGGTATTTGCCATGTCAGTGGTGTCGATGCCGATGATGCTCGACCGCGGCGCCGATACCATTGAAGCCATTGCAGCGAGCGCCGTGGTGCTTTGGCAAAACCCGTTGGCGATGCTGACCTGGGCATTACTGATCGTGCTATTGATCGGCGCGAGTTTGGTATTTTTCTTGCCTGCCTTGGCCATTACCGCGCCGCTGGTCGGGCATACCACCTGGAAGGTCTACAAGGCCTTGGTGCCGCCAGCCGATGCGCTACACAGTAACCTCAAAGTAGCGCTGGAATGAGTAGGCCAGGGCTGACAGCAAAAATACCGTGCCCAGCATCAGGCTGATGACGACCGCAAACACGGTAAGCCAGCTGGTCTGGCCCGCGACGGCCTCAGGCTCAGCCTCTTGGTTGAAGCGCAGATTCCAGCGCTCGGCTGGCATCAAGCCGTACACGATGGCGTTCAGGCACACGCCCGCCATATGAAAACCCAGCAGCGGAAGCAGCCACCAGCTGAGCACGTCATCAAGGCCATACTCAGCCACACGCTCGAAGCCGTACACGCCTAACGCGGTGGGTATGGGCATTAACCAGGCAATCGCATCACGCGACCCGTACAGGTAGAAGCGGTGCAGCCCAAGTGCGCCAAACAGCAGGGTGATCCAGGTGGTGAGGGTTTTGTTTTTCATGTCAGCGTCCAGGGCGGTCCCAGAATTTAGCGGCGCGCATTAGCCGGTTGAGTGTTTTTTTTATGCTGGCTGCGGCCGTGATGTCGGGATTCGGTGGAAACCGCATCATCCAAAACCCTTGCGGATCGACCAAATACATATGGTCTTCCAATTGATGTGTCGCCTCCGGCTGCAACCACTGCGCGATGCTCGCAGCAGGCGCGCTCAATACGGTTGCTCCCTCCAATAACTTGCTTAGGCGATCGGGTACCGCTTGATCACCGGCTAGCAACCACACCCGCTCCACACGATCTTGCTCTGCGCCGAGGCCAATATGGATCTGTCGAGCCAGATATAAATTGTTTTCACACGCGGCATTGCACGCAGCGTCCGCCACCGTTATCAGCAACCATTGCCCACGCAAGCTGCGCAGGTTGATCTGCTGCCCATCACGACTGACGGTTGGCAAATCGGGGATCTCAACTTGCGGCGAGATCAGCTGACCGTAAAAATTTTCTCCTTGCGGACGGATGACGTAGTAAGTGAAATACGATGCGATCACCGGCGCCAACGTCACTAGCAGCAATAGCAACAACTTCCAGCGCCCGCTGCGAGTGCGCTGGGGATCGTGAGCGGCGTTTGGTTCGGACATGGTTGGGTGTGTGTATTTCAAATCAATCTGTTTTGACCAAGCCCATACGCAGCTTGCGAATTACCTGAAACCATAGAAACAGCATCAAACCTGCCGCAGCAATGGCGAACCACTGAAATGCATAGCCACGGTTGGTTTGTGCTTTCGAGGCCAGACTCGGCCAATCTCTCGACAGCCCATCTTCTGCCGCGCTGCTTTGTCGAATAACCACGCGTATTTTCAGGCCGGTTTGGCGTTCGTACTGCGCCAGCTCAAGATTTTGCCGCACCTGAGCAAAAGACGTATCGTGCGCACCCGGCGCATCGCCAAGCTCCATCAAGCGCGATGGTGGTAGCACCCACTGCCCACTGACCTGAACTTGTTCGGCGCTACTCTTGAAAGCCGGCGGCTTGTTCGGCAGCACCGGATCACGCGGCGCCCAGCCACGCTGAATCAGCACCACCACACCGCTACCGAGTTGAAGCGGCGTCATCACCCAAAACCCTGCTTGCCCATTCATGGGCCGGTTCAGAAAAACCGACCACTGCGTCAGCCACTTGCCTTGCAGCGATAGCTGCCGATGAATTAGCTGCGCATCGGGCGCCAGCGCCAGCAGCTGCGACTCGGTGAGTGCGGGCAAAGCGACATTGCGTGCCCGTTCTGCTTCGATCTGCTCGCGCAACTGCGCACGACCCAGTTGCCAAAAGCCCAAGCCACAAGTAACAGCGACAAATACCGCAGTCAGCAGCGACAATACCCACCATTGGCGGGTGAACATCGCGCTCTGCGCGAATCTGTTATCGTGCTGCTGTGTTTCTTGCATATGGATTGCGGCAGAGCCGACCCCGCCATGAAAATTTTTATCTCTGTCGTGTTTCTTGCCATTGTCTCCAGCCTTGTGATGGCTGGCTATTTCATGCTGAAGCGGGAAGCGAAAGACCGCAGCAGAAACATGGCGCTCGCGCTCACGGTGCGTATTGGTCTTTCGGTGGCGCTGTTTGCCGGCATGCTTATTCTCTGGTCGCTTGGCTATATCGCGCCTACCGGCCGCTTCCCGGTGCAATAAGGCTTCTTGCGACTACCAGTTCTCGGGTGAAGTAGGCTTTAGTGCAAACAGATAGCGTCTGAATCGTTGCATTGCACCCTGCAAAAACAGCAAGGGCCGTCACATGACGGCCCTTTGCTCATTCGCCCGTGATCAGAGCCAATACACCAGGAAGTAGAGGCAAAGCCAGACTACATCAACGAAGTGCCAGTACCATGACGCGCCTTCGAAGCCAAAGTGACGATCTGGCGTGAAATGCCCTTTTTGAAGTCGCAGCGTAATGAACAGCAGCATCAACGTACCAAGGAACACATGGAAGCCGTGGAAACCTGTCAGCATGAAGAAGGTTGAACCATAGATACCCGACGACAGCTTCAGGTTCAAGTCGGAATACGCATGTGCGTACTCATAGCCTTGGCAGAACAAGAAGATCACGCCCAGCGCCACGGTTGACCACATGTAGGCAATCGCTTTACCACGCTCACCGGCGCGCACTGCATGGTGCGCAATGGTGACGGTAACGCTCGAGGTCAGCAGCAACGCAGTGTTGATGGTTGGCAGACCGAGCGGCGACATGATCTCGAATTTATCGATCGTGCCGGCGGGTGAGGTGGTGGCACCTGCTACCACGGTAGGCCATGCAGCTTTGAAGTCAGGCCACAGCACGCCCATCGTATCGCCCGAGCCAAGGCCGGGGATGGAGTGCACTCGCGCCCACCACAACGCGCCGAAAAAGGCGCTGAAGAACATCACCTCGGAAAAAATAAACCAGCTCATGCTCCAGCGGAAAGAGCGGTCGACGTTCATCGCGTAGTGCCCGCCCTCGCTCTCGGAAATCGCGTCCGTGAACCACTGTGCCAGCACGATGAGGAAGATGACGAAGCCGAGCAGCACCGAGTACTTGCCCCATGAGCTGTCGTTCACCCACTGCACTGCGCCGAACATCACAAAGAACAATCCCAGCGACGCCATGGCCGGATGGCGCGATGGCTCAGGTACAAAGTAGTGACCGTGGGAATCGTGCGTATTCGCACTCATGTTTCTCTCCTGACTAAGCTAAAACCACCAGGTTGATTACCGCAATCAACCCAAGAACAAACAATAACGCCAACACGACACCGACCACAATCACATGCACCGGCTTGACCGAGCTTGCGTCGGTGTGAAACTCACTTCGCTTGCGGATGCCGATGAATGACCACGCGACCACCTTGAAACTGCGCAGAAAGTTACTCACCGGTGCGCCGCTCTCTCCTTCTGTACTCATGCGCCGGCTGCTGTCAGCAAGGCCGGGGTTACCGGCTTCACAGCCGCAGCGACTGGCTTGGGTATCGCACCGCCCACTTCAAAAAATGTGTACGACAGCGTGACCGTACTCATGTCGCGCGGTGCTTTGGGTGAAATATAAAACACCACCGGCCAGCGGCGACGCTCGCCTGCAGCCAAGGTGTGCTCGGTAAAGCAGAAGCACTCCAGCTTGTTGAAGTAGGCCTGCGCCTGCCCGGGCGCGTAGCTCGGGATCGCCTGTACTTTCACCGCGCGCGGTTGCTGGTTTTCGATCTCGAACATCACGGTGGTCAGCTCGCCCGGGTGGAGCTGAATGTTGCGTATCTCAGGACGAAACTTCCAAGGCCCGCGCGCGTTGGTGTCGAATTCGACTGTCACGGTGCGCGAATAATCTACCTGGGTATTTCTGACGCTGGCGCGCGCGTTCAACGAACCGGCAGCTTCGCGCTCACCCAGCGCCAGCACATTTACGCCGGTCCAATTGCAAATCGCCTTGTAGATGGGCGCCAGCAGATAACCAAACGCAAACATGCCCGCCGCCACGATCAGCAGCTTGCCCATCAAGCGATAGTTGAGCGCGTAGTTGGGGTTCACGGCCGCCCCAGTAAAAACATCTTGGCCACGATACCCAGGAAGAAGACGGCGGCGACGCTAGCGAGGATCATCGCCAGCCGCAGGTTCGCGCGCCTCTTCTCGGTAGACATCGCACCGGGCTCTATTAGGCGGGTACCACGCGAGTGGCATCCGCGTTCAGCTTGGGTGGTGTCTCGTAGGTGTGGAATGGCGCAGGTGACGGCACCTCCCACTCCAGACCCTCAGCGCCTTCCCACGGACGCTGCGGTGCTTTCTCGCCTTGGCCGCGCATACAAGGGATGACGATAGTCAACAAGAAGTACACCTGCGCCAGACCAAAGGCAAAGGCGCCGATCGAAGCAAGGGCGTTGAAATCTGCC